>JAOPYH010000450.1 GCA_025964715.1 Streptosporangiaceae bacterium
GCACCTGCGCCTGGCCGCCGAGCTTGCCGTCGGTGCCCACCTCGCGGGCCACCCGGGTGACCTCGTCGGCGAAGGAGGACAGCTGGTCGACCATCGTGTTGACCGTCGACTTCAGCTCCAGGATCTCACCCCGCGCATCCACGGTGATCTTCTGGCTCAGGTCGCCCCGGGCCACCGCCGTGGCCACCTGCGCGATGCCCCGCACCTGGCCGGTCAGATTGGCCGCCATCAGGTTCACCGCATCGGTGAGGTTCTTCCAGGTTCCGGCCACGTCCGGGACCACGGCCTGGCCGCCCAGCCGTCCCTCCGTACCCACTTCGCGGGCCACCCGAGTCACTTCATCGGCGAACAGCCGCAGGGTGTCGGTCAGTGAGTTGATCGTGTCGGCCAGCTCGGCGACCTCCCCGCGCGCCGAGACGGTGATCTTGCGGGACAGGTCGCCCTCCGCGATGGCGGTGGCCGCTGACGAGATGGAACGCACCTGATTGGTCAGGTTGCTGGCCATCGTGTTGACCGAGTCGGTGAGCCCCCGCCAGGTGCCCGCGACGCCGCGCACATCGGCCTGACCGCCGAGCTTGCCCTCCGTTCCCACCTCGCGGGCCACCCGGGTCACCTCGTCGGCGAACGAGGACAGCTGATCGACCATCCTGTTCACGGTGCGGCCGATGCGACGGAACTCGCCACGCAACCTGCGGCCCTCGATCTCCAGGGCCATATGTTGGGACAGGTCGCCCTCCGCGACCGCATCGAGCACCCGGGCGATCTCGGCGGTCGGCGCGGCGAGATCGTCGATGAGGGCGTTCACGGACTGCACGTCTGCCGCCCACGCCCCGTCGTAGGACTCCTGGTCGAGACGCTCGGACATGCGCCCCTCGCGGCCGACGACCCGGCTGATCCGCAACAGATCGCGGCTGTGCCGCTCCTGCAGCGCCACCAGCTCGTTGAACTGCCCGACCACCTCGCTGGCCAGCCCCTCACGACGCGCCAGGCGGACGTCGAAACGGCCGCGACGCACCTGCGCCAGCCCCTGCGCCAGCTCGACCAGGAAAGCCTCGTCCCCGCTGATAGCGTCCTCAGCCACCGTCGCTGGTGCCCCGGGGTCGACGGGGACCACCGAGTCCGTGTGCCGCGTCGCCGTCATGACCGCCTCCCACTGCCGCCTCGTCAAGGCCACCGGCCGGCCAGACTAGGCCTGCTTCAAAACACCGCACCTGCGCCGGGCAAACTGCACGCGTGGCCGGTCGACTCGAGCGGCGGATGCAGTTTCCGCCCGACATCCAGTCGATCAGACGCGTTCGAAGGATGATTCACGACACGCTGGCCGAGGTGACGGACGGCCGTGCCGCAGGCAACGGCTTCGACGTGCCGGACTTCGCCGACGACGTCGTGCTGCTGACCAGCGAGCTGTGCGAGAACGCCGTGCTGCACGCCGGCACCGCGTTCGACCTGGCCGTGGTGGCCGACGACGACGAGGTCACCGTGGCCGTCACCGACCGCGGCCCCGGCGCGCTGGAGCTGCACCTGGCCGAGCCTCGGCCGCGCTACGGGCGGGCGGCCACCCACGGTCGCGGTCTGTCCCTGATCGCGCAGCTGGCCACGACCTGGGGCACCCGGCACGACGCCGACGGCCAGCACACGGTGTGGTTCACCCTCGCTCGGCGACCAGGATCTACCGCCGAGCCGGCGGCGCCCCCGGCACCCGAACACGAGCGCAACTGGTCCGCGGCCGAGCAAGCCCGCTGGCTGCTGCACGTGCCGGCGTCCCTGGCCCGTCGCCTCGATCCCATCGACCTCGTCCGGGAGCTGGCGGCCCGGCTGCGTGATCTGGTCGACGCGGCGACCGTCGTCGTCGAGGTCGACCGCGGCGACGGCTCCGGGGCTCGCGAGTTGGCGCGAGCCGGTGACCCCGAATCCGTCAGCGCCGTCGCGCCCGAGAGTGTTCTCGACGTGCCGCTCCCAACCACGACCGGCCTGCACGGAACCATCCGGCTCGTCCTGCGCAAGGGTGCCGACGCCACACGTGCCCGAGAGCTGACGGAACTGATCGCCGGGCGGGTCGCCATCACCGCCGAGTCGCAGTGGCTCCGCGAGGTCGATCAGCGCCGCCGGGCGTGGACGACCTATCTGGCCGAGGCCAGCGAGCTGCTCGGTCAGTCCCTCGACCTCGACCTGACGGTCGCGCTCGTACCGCAGTTGGTGGTTCCGCGGCTGGGCACATGGTGCGCGGTGCTGCTGCCCGAGCCGTCGCGACGGCTGCGTTTAGCAGCGATCGCTCACGCCGACGAGGACCGGCTGCCGGAGCTGCGCGCGGTGCTTGACCCCGACGCCGTGCCGGGACCGCCCCCGCAGCTGCGCGCCCGGCTCGCGGCGGCCCACCGAGGTGCCGCGGCATCCTGGTTCTCCGACCCTGCGGATGGTGTCGCGGTCCCACTGCGGGCCTCTGGGGCCTCGACCGGGGTGCTGCTGGTAGGGCGCCCCGAAGGCCGCCCGCACACCCCCGAGGACCTGCTGTTGATCGACGACATCGCCCGTCGCGCCGCGCTGGCGGTCCACAACGCTCAGACCGTCGGCGACCACGTGCGGGTGTCGCAGACGCTGCAGGCGGCTCTGCTGCCCCGCGCCCTGCCCCAGGTACCGCAGATGGAGTTCGCCGCGGAATACCTGCCCGCAAGCATCGGGGCGGACGTGGGTGGCGACTTCTACGACGTGATCGACGTCGGCCCCGACCAGTGGCTCGTCACCATCGGCGACGTGTGCGGCAAGGGCGCCCGAGCCGCCGCGCGCACCGGCCAGGTCCGCGACGTGCTTCGGGCGCTCGTGCGCGAGGGCCGCCCGCTGTTGCGGGCGATCGAGATACTCAACGACGTCATGGTGGAGGCGGCTGACCCGCAGCAGTACTGCACGCTCGCCGCGGCGATGCTGAGCCGGGCAACGCACGAGGGGCAGTCCGCAATATCGGTGGAGCTGATACTGGCCGGGCACGCCAACCCGGTCGTGGTCCGCGCCAACGGAACTGCGGAGCTAATCGGCCGGTTCGGCACCGCGCTGGGCCTGGTCGAGGCCGTCGACCTGCACTGCACCCGGCACGTACTAGCCGCCGGGGACGCGCTGCTGCTCTACACCGACGGCGTCACCGAGTGCCGGCGTGGGCCCGACCAGTTCGACGAGCACAGGCTGCTGGAGGCAGCCGCCGCCGCGTCCGGCATGAGCGCCGTGCGGCTCGTGGCGACCGTGCGGGAGGCCGTCCAGCGCTTCGCCCCCGACCTCGGCAGCGACGACATGGCCCTGCTCGCCGTCCGTGCCGAACCCTAGCCACCCTGCTAATGCCTGGGTCGTGGGTTCGAGCCCACCCCGACGACCAGCCCATCAATGGGACCCGGTCCCGCAGAGAGCTTGTCGAGCAAGGGATCGGGCGGTCGTGATCCAGCCCATGCCGACCACTGGTGCGCGCTCTGCGGTCTTCGCCTGCGATGACTGACGGTGGTGCTGGGCGACTGGCGCAACCCTTACGGAACGACCGGCGGACAACCGGGAACTACCCAGAACGGGTTCCCCAACAGTGTTCACAATGTGATCAAGACGCCGTCCCGACCCGCGCGGATCTCAGCTGCGGGATTCGAAAGCATGGTCCGCTGGGGGTGGCGAAGTTCCTGGTGGCCCGCGCGGCCACGCATTGCGGCGGCGAGATCGTGTCTGGCGGTGGTTCGACGCCGTCGTCGTCGAGGAGGTGAGGGGGCGGGTCCGGCTCTGGGAACCGGCGCACGAGGTGCTCGCCCAAGCGCGCCACCCGCAGCGAGTCCATCGGCTGGGAGGCCGGGGCTGTCCGCAGAGCGCGAGGGCGCCGACTGGTGGATGGCAGGCGCTATCGTCCGCAGCGCCGAGGACGCAAATTTGGGGACGGCCGTTCGCTGTGGTGGACGGCGCTTCGCGAGCGGGTGCCAGATGCCTCAGCCGACATCCCCCGAACTTGGTGAATGCCTTGAGGCGTTGACGTGCCGCCGTATCACTCGACTCGTCGAGTGAGCAAATGTGCCCCCATGACGGATGCCTCATGGGGCCTTGCTTCGTCGCCCACGGAAGGACGCCCCTTAGTAACAGGTGGCCGGGCTAGCCAACGGGACTGCGCCCGGTTTGGTTGACTCCTTGCCTGTGAGGCTGCGGCCTCGCTGAAAGGATCGGCATCGTGCCCATGCCGTTTCCGGCGGAGTTGCGGCGTGACGTCATCGCCGCGTCCCGCACGGGCGAGGCGTCGATCTCCCGAGTCGCCCGCTACTTCGGTATCTCGGAGTCCTGCCTGCAGCGCTGGCTGAAGATCGCCGACCGCGACGACGGACTCCCTCCGCCGACCAGCGGTGACCGCGGCGGCGGAGGCAAGGACGAGTCCGTCGAGCTGCGGGAGCTGCGCCGACGCAACAAGCTGCTGGAGCAGGAGAACGAGATCCTGCGCCGCGCGACGGCCTCTTTCGCCCGCGACGTCCTCCCACAATGATCTACCCGCTGGTCCAAGAGCTCGCCGCCGAGAAGATCCCTGTCGCGGTGACCTGCCGGGTGCTGGGCTTCTCCGCACAGGCGTTCGACAAGTGGGCTGCCAACCCGGTCAGCCAGCGCGACTGGGACGACGCGCACCTGATCAACGCGGCACTCGACATCCACGCCGACGATCCGGCGTTCGGCTACCGGTTCATCGCCGACGAGCTGCGGGGGGCAGGGCATCGCTGTCGGTGAGAACCGGGTCGCGCGGCTGTGCTCCCAGCAGCGGATCTGGTCGGTGTTCGCCAAGAAGCCGGGCCTGACCCGCAAGGCCGGGCCGCCGGTGCACGAGGACCTGGTCGACCGCGTCTTCACCGCACCGGCGCCGAACGTCACCTGGCTGACCGACATCACCGAACACCGCACCGCCGAGGGCAAGCTCTACCTCTGCGCGATCAAGGACGTCTACTCCGGTCGAATCGTCGGCTACTCCATCGACTCGCGCATGAAGGCCTCCCTGGCCGTGGCGGCCTTGTGCAACGCCCTCGCCCGCCGCGATCCGGTCGGCACCGTGGTCACTCCAGCGGGACAGGTCGGTGCCTTTCGGAAAGTACTGCCGCAGCAGACCGTTCGTGTTCTCGTTGCTGCCGCGCTGCCAGGGCCGTGGCAAACACCTCCTCCGGCGGCACGGCCCGCGCGACCAGCGTCGCCACCCGGCGCAGCGCCGCCTGCTCCTCGGCGATCCGCTTGCTAACCCCGGCGCGCATCAGAGCCTCCGCTGCGGGCAGCGACGCCGCCTCCTCGCCAGACGCTCAACGAGGTCC
>JAOPYH010000469.1 GCA_025964715.1 Streptosporangiaceae bacterium
AACGGGCTGGCCGTCACCGAACGTTCCCGTGGCACGTTCGAGGACTGCGAGTTCACCAGGTCGACCGCACCGGCGATCAGGGTGGCGGAGTCAAGCTCGCCCGCGCTCAGCCGCACGGCGGTGCGCGAGTGCGCCGACACCTCCGCGTCCGTGCTGCTGGAGGACGACTCCGTGGCGGAGTTCGACCGCCTGGAGGTGGCCGACGCCGCCGGCACCGCGATCCTCATCCGTTCCGGCGCCAACCCGCTGTTGCGGCACGCCACCATCGCCGTGCCCCGCGGGGCCGGGGTCGAGGTCACCGACGACGGTCGCGGGCGGCTGGAGCACTGCACCGTCGAGAGGGCCGGCGCCGCGGCCGTCCGGATCGCCGGCGGTGCCAACCCGTCCTTCCGTGACTGCGCGTTCCGCTCGGCGGCCGACGCGGGCGTCGCCGTCGACTCCGGTGGCCTGGGGACCGTGCTCGACTGCGAGGTGTCCGCGAGCGGCGCTTCGGGCGTCGTCGTGCGGGACGGCGCGGAGCTCACCCTGACCCGGGTCCGGATCAGCGGTTCCGGCGCGCACGGCGTGCTCCTGTCGGCCGGTTCGAGGGCCACGCTCGACGCGTGTGAGCTGAGCGGAAGTGTCGGGGACGGCATCCGGGTGGACACCACCGAGCCGGTCTCCGTCCTCGGCAGCGCCGTACGCGACAACCGGGGCGCCGGGCTGCGCCAGCCCCGCCCCGGCGGGCGGCTGACCGTCCGGGACCTGGACAGCTCCGGTAACGCCGTCCCCGACTCCTGGGGCGGCGACGCGGTCGAGCAGGCCACCGGTTCTGTCGGCGCGCCCGACGCCGCCGAGCCCGCCGGGCCCTTGGCGGCGCTGGAGGCCCTCATCGGACTGGACGGTGTGAAACACCAGGTGCGCACCCTGGTCAACCTCAACCAGCTGTCGCAGCGCCGGGCCCGGCTCGGCATGCCGGTCCCCCCGATGAGCAGGCACCTGATCTTCGCGGGCCCCCCGGGCACCGGCAAGACCACGGTCGCCCGGCTCTACGGCGGGATCCTGGCCTCCCTCGGAGTGCTGCGCAGCGGGCACCTGGTCGAGGTGGCCCGCGCCGACCTGGTCGCCCAGTTCGTCGGCGGTACGGCCATCAAGACCACGGAGGCGTTCAGCGACGCGCGTGGCGGTGTGCTGTTCATCGACGAGGCCTACACCCTGGCCTCCGAGGGCAAGGGCGGCGCGCACGACTTCGGCCGGGAGGCCATCGACACGTTGGTCAAGCTGATGGAGGACCACCGCGACGACGTCGTGGTGGTGGCGGCCGGATACACCGACGAGATGCAGGCGTTCCTGTCCGCCAACCCCGGCATGGCCTCGCGGTTCAGCCGGACCATCGAGTTCGCCAACTACTCGGTGGAAGAACTGGTCACGATCACCGAGAACATGTGCGGGAGCCACCGCTACGAGCTGGACCCGCGTACCCGCCAAGCGCTCGCGGCGCACTACGGGCGGATGCCGCGGGACGCCGGCTTCGGCAACGGCCGGGCGGCACGCCTGGTCTTCGAGGAGATGATAGACCGGCAGGCGTTCCGGCTCGCCTCCATGGCCGATCCGGCCGAGAGCGACCTGTCCCTGCTGCTGCCGGAGGACGTCAGCGACGAGGCCGCGGGAACCGGCGTGGCCGCCGAGGATCGGGAGACGGTCCTGGCCCGGCTGTCGGACATGGTCGGCCTGGCCGCTGTGAAGCGCGAGGTCAAGGACATGGTGGATCTGCTGGCGGCGGCCAGGCAGCGCCAGGCCGCCGGGCTGCCCGCGCCCCGAATCAGCCGGCACCTGGTCTTCACCGGGCCGCCCGGCACCGGCAAGACCACCGTCGCCCGGCTCTACGCAGAGCTGCTGCACGCCCTCGGCGTGCTGCCCCGGGGCCAGCTGGTGGAGGTGGCGCGTGCCGACCTCGTGGGTCGCTACGTCGGCCACACGGCGCAGCTCACGAAGGAGGTCTTCCAGAGCGCGCTGGGCGGTGTGCTGTTCATCGACGAGGCGTACACCCTGACCCCCGAGGGAGCGCACAACGACTTCGGCCGCGAGGCCGTCGAGACCCTGCTGAAGCTGATGGAGGACCACCGCGACGAGGTCGTCGTCATTGTGGCCGGATACACCGACGAGATGCGGCGCTTCCTGAGCTCCAACCCCGGTCTGGCCTCACGCTTCTCGCGTCACGTGGAGTTCGAGGACTACAGCACCGAGGAACTGGTCACCATCATGGGGAACCAGGCGGCCGCCTCCGGGTACGAGTGCCCTCCCGAGACGGCCGCGGCGCTGCGGGCGCACGTGGACGCGCTCCCCCGGGACCGGTCCTTCGGCAACGCACGTCTTGCCCGGCAGTTGCTGGAGACGATGATGACCGGCCAGGCGCGACGGCTCGGCGGGATCCGATCGCCCGGCGTGGCGGACCTGCGCCTGCTCCTGCCCGAGGATCTGCCGTCCGCGAACACGCCGAGCCCGCGCTGACCATGACGTGCAGCCGACTGCCGCGCGTTCCGGCTTCGCAGCATGACGCCGCGCGAGACGACACGTTCTCGCGCACGTTGTACGAGCGGCACGGCACGGTCTTGCTCAGCTTCGCCGTCCAGCTGTGCAACGGAGACCGGCACCGGGCCGAGGACATCGTCCAGGAGACCGCCGTACGAGCCTGGCAGCACAGAAGGATCCTGGATCCGACGACGGACGAGGTGCGCACATGGCTGTTCACCGTGGCGCGCCATCTCGTGATCGACCATCACCGCGCCCGGCAGGCTCGGCCGAAAGAGGTCGGCGACAGCGAGGCCGTCGAGTCCGCCGTGCCCGACCCGGCCGAGCAGGTCGTCATGCTGAGGGCGGTGCTCGAGGCCATGGCAGAGCTCACCCCGCAACAGCGCGAGATCTTGATGTACACCTACTACCTCGGCTACAGCGTGGAACAGGCATCGACCGCGCTCGGCCTCGCCGCCGGCACCGTCAAGTCCCGCGCCCACTACGCCCTGCGCGCGCTCCGCGAGTCGCTGCGCGCCCGTGCGGTGATGGACTGAGCCGCGGCGGTTCCGCGGCTCAGTCCATCAGTGCCGTCTGCACCTGTACGGCCTTGCGCCGGGCGATCCTTGTCGCGCGGCCGGGCGGGAGGATGCGTCCCTTGGTGTTGCCGAAGAGGAAGCCTTCGTCCGGCGGGCAGGACATCAGCAGGGACGGCGTGTTGACCTCCTGGAGCCGGCGCATCAGCGTCTCGTTGAGGCCGCGTCCGGCACCGGCGGCGGAGCGGGCGACGACCATGTGCAGGCCGACCTCGTAGCCCAGCGCGAGATGGCCGAGGAGCGGTTCGAACGGGTGCTGCATCGGACCCGCGCCCACCATGTCGTAGTCGTCCACCAGGATGAAAAGCCGGGGCCCGCTCCACCAGTCGCACAGTCGCATCCGGGCCGGTGCGATGTCCGGTCCAGGCACGCGCTCCTTGATCGCCCGCCCGGCGCCCTCCACCAGCTCCTTCAGCGCGTCCATCGCCACCGCATGGCCCAGCCGGTAGGCGTCGGGGACCGCCTCGATGAGCTCGCGGCGGTAGTCCACCACCATGATGCGCGCCTCGTCGGGCGTGTACCGCTCGGTGACGGCCTTGGCGATCAGGCGCAGCAGGTTCGTCTTCCCGCTCTCGGCGTCGCCGACGACGATCATGTGCGGGCTCTCCGCGAAGTCGTGCCAGACCGGGGACAACCGGTCCTCTTCCAGCCCGATCGGCACCCGGAAGTCGCCCTCTGACGCGGGCAGGTCGCGCGCGCTGAGCCGGGCCGGCAGCATCCGCACCTGGGGGGCGGGCGGGCCGGTCCAGCCCTCGCGCACCGCGGCCACCAGCCCGGCGATGCCGTCGGCGAGGTCCTCGGAGCCTTCCACCGAGTCGATGCGGGGCAGCGCCGTGAGGAAGTGGAGCTTGCTGTCGCGGGTGATGCCGCGCCCCGGGGCGCGCGGCACGGTCGACGCCTGGCGAGCGTTGATCTCGGAGTCCATGGGATCGCCCATCCGCAGCTCCAGATGGGTGGCGGCCTGGTCGCGCACGGCCGCCGAGAGCTCCACCCAGC
>JAOPYH010000471.1 GCA_025964715.1 Streptosporangiaceae bacterium
GCCACGTCGTTCAGCAGGGACTGTGGTGCCGCGGCGCCGTCCGGCACGGCCGTCCAGGCCGGCGCCCCGGCACCCAGCACCATGGTGGCGCCGTACACCCCAGTGGGCCTGAGGGCTCTACTCTGACTCAATGTCTGTGGCCCTCCCGGGCGGCGGCCAAGGCCATGGCGGATGCTGCGGGACCGAGCCGAGGCGGAGTCCGTCCCGACGGGTGAACGACCGCGCCGGGTCCGCGGGTTCCTGAGCCGGCCCGCGTCGTCAGGATGACCGGCCGGAGCCAGCATGGAAGCCGACGCCTTGACCGAGGTCTTGGTTTACACGCATTGGCCTTTTTCTTAAGGCGATCCGAAACTGCGTTCGGCCTTTCCTATTGTGCTCAAAGCGTCAGGAGGCGGCAGCGGCCTGTGGCCACTTGCGGCATCGAACATGGCGTTCTCGCTGTGATCCTGCTCACCGGGAGGCGCGTCGCCACCGCCGCATCGGCCCCGTGGTAACCGCATCCTCGCGCTGGGTGGGCGTTTCGGGAGCATTGGACACGGCGGGCGAATGTCCGGTAATTTTCGGCTGCTCAGGCCGGTCCGTGGACCCCTCGCAGCGGTGCTGACCTCGCGTTATCCGCGTCACCGGATTGTTCTCCCGGGGCGGCCCGCAACCAGTGGATCTGGCGGTGCCCCGCACCGGATTGGCCGTTCCGGGCGTCGGGGTGGCCGTCGCGCCGGCGGGTTCACCAAAGAGTTACCGAGCGAAATATGCCAAGTACCTCCCCTTGGCCCGCCTTTTGGTTGTAGCGTTGCCGACGGGTTCACAGTTACCTCTGGTACTCCTGTGACTTCCCTGCGGGATAAGGGTCCCGCCAGCGGACCTCCCCGCGCTACACCTCAATCACGATCTCTTGGAGCATTCGTGAGCAATCGTTCCAAGCGTGCACGCCTCGGCTCTGCGGCGTCGCCGCACCTGCCGACCGGCCGTTCACGCAGTTTGATGGTCGGCGCCGCGACCGCGGCCGCCGCCACAATGCTGGTGACAGGCTGCGGAGGCAGCAAGGCCGAGGGGTCGAAGGACCCGTCGGCAAAAGGCTCGGCCAAGTTGCCGGAAGCGACGACCTTCGCCAAGCTCACGGGCATCCCGGTGGACCTCAACACCGCCAACGGCGACGGAACCGTGGTTCATCCCACGGCAGCGACGCCGGTCTCCGCGCAGGCGGGCGGCCCTGCCGTGGCGACACTGCCGAGCACCCAACTCGGCAGCCCCACCTGGGTCCCGGTTGTGGAGTCCAAGCCCGGGTGGCAGCGGGTGCTGCTGCCCAGCCGCCCCAACGGGTCGATGGGCTGGATTCCCACAGACGGCGGCAAGGTGCAGACCGCCCGCAGCCCGTACACCATCAAGGTCAGCCTGGGCGCTCGTAAGCTCACCATCCTGAAGGCCGGTCACAAGTCCGGGTCCTGGACGGTGGCGGTGGGCGATGCGAAGACTCCCACGCCCACGGGCCGTACCTTCATGCTGGCCTCGCTCGCACCGGCGAAGCCGACCTACAGCCCGCTCATCCTGCCTGTCGGCGTCCATTCGGCGACGCTCGACTCGTTCGGTGGTGGGCCGGGCACTGTCGCCTTCCATGGCTGGCCGACGAAATCGGTATTCGGCCAAGCGGTCACCCACGGTTGTGTCCGGGTGCCCGCGGAAGCACTGACGCAGCTGGCGAAGATCCCGCTCGGTACCCCGGTCGACATCACCGCCTGACCGGCGTCAGTGTCCGGATCCGTAACCCCCATAGCTCATTCGGATAATTTCACACGTAGTTTCATCCCCCCAAGGAGTCAACTGTGCGTTTGTCACATCTGACCAAGGCCGCGGCTGTCGCCGGCGTCATCGCCGCCCCGCTGGCGTTCTCGGCTGCTCCCTCGTTCGCGGCCACGACGGGTTCCCCCAGCTCGGCCTTCGGCATCGAGGCCACCGGGCTGGTGAACATCCCGGCCACGCCGTCCGTGCAGTCGCCGGCCTCCAAGAGCGTTCTGCAGCTCCCCGCCAACCCGCTGCTGAAGGCCTCCGTGCTGAAGGCCGCCGCCCGGCCCGGCCACGCCAAGGCCAGCGTCGTCAGCCTCAACCTGATCCCGGCCCGGATCAAGGCCGAGGTCATCACCGCCGCCTGCACCAACGGCGTCGGTAACTCCAAGCTCGTGAACGTGGTCATCGCCGGAGAGAAGCTGCCGGTCAAGGCCAGCCCGAACACCAACCTGAACATCGGGCTGGGCAAGGCGGGCAGCGTCGACGTCACCATCAACAAGCAGGTCAAGACCTCCGACGGCCGTCTCAGCGTCACCGCCCTGGAGCTGGCCGTCAACCTGGCCGGCAAGGTCCAGACCGTGAGCATCGCGGGCGCGACCTGCGGCAACGGCAACGGCATGGAGACCCCCCCGGTGACCCCGCCGGCGCAGAAGCCGCCGACGAACACCGCTCCGGTTCCCACCCCGATCAAGGGTGACCTGCCCGTCACCGGCTGACGCTGGGCAGCGCTGAAGAAGTAGTGGTTTCGGTCCGTGCAGACGTGTGCGGGCCCCGGGTCCGTGCAGACGTGCACGGACCCGAACCATTTTCCGGGGAAGTTCGCTCGGCCTGCCAGGCCGGACGTGCCGGCCCGGAGGCGAGTGAGCGTTGCGGGAGCGTCGGGAGGAATCTTGCCGCCTACGGCCCGCGCCCCCGATGATGCGCGACTCTGGCCCGCATGATCATGTGAATGGGCGACCGGAGACGCGCGGCGGGCCGTACGCAGGAGTCAGGATCCTCCCGGCGGCTCCTGCAACCCCTCTATGTTAGGACCGGTACCGCACAGAGCGGTCGTCCTCAGTCGTCCGACTGGTTCTTGTTCGGGAAGATCATTTCGCAGACCTCGAGGTACAGCTGCTCGGGGTAGGGCAGGTAGTCGACCGTGCGGAGGGCCTGTTCCTGTCCCGCGGACTCGAGCACGAACTCCCCGTACCCGAGCATGCGTCCCGTCATGGACCGCTGAAAGCTCATGTCGGTGACCTTGGCCAGCGGCATCATCGCGACCTTGCGGGTGATGAGCCCGGTGGTGAGGATCATGCGCTGGTTCGTGATGACGAAGTAGTCGACCGACCACTCGGCCACCTTCCACACGAACCAGGCGAGCAGGATCAGCCACGCCCACCAGATCCAGCTGACGACCGTGCCCGCGGAGCTCGCGACGACGTTGCTCAGGACCCCGGCAGTGATGAGGCCGCCGAGCACCAGGGCGACAGGCTGCATGAGCACGGCCGGATGGCGCCGCACGGTGATGACCTGGTTCTCGTGCGGGAGAAGGTATCTGTTGACGGACGCCGGGGCGGAGTCACCGGGCGTCACCAGCCTCATGAGGCGAGTTCGTCGACGAAGGTGGCCAGGGCACCGGCCGCGGAGGCCAGACCGCCGGCAGCCGTCTCAACGGTGCGCCCGGCGGTCGCGGGCGACCTGAGCATGTAGCAGAGCACGAACGCCGTGGCCACCCACGGGACGTACCTCTTGGCGGGCACCTCTGCCTCCCGGAGCGCACTGACACACTGACCCAGCTCCGTTTCTACACCAGTGGCCACGCCGGGTAAAGCATGGTCAAGGTGTGTTCCCAAAGGTGATCGGCCGCCGCCGCTCGGCCGCCACCGTGGCGAGGATCTCCAGATGCTTCCGGGCGATCCGGCATACCTGCTCGGGGGTCGCCCCGCCGGTGACGTCCTCGGCGCTGTGCCGCGCCGCGCCGACACAACGGGCCACGAGCGCCGGGGGATGGACTCCGGCGAACTCCTCCATGAGGGCCTCGGTCACCTCTTCGTAGGACGGCAGCCCGTTTCCCGCTTGGTGAGCCATGACGCTCCTCGAACCTCGCTCACGCGCCCCTGGAAGGATGCACCACCACCCGGCCGAGCGGGTCGATCAGCGCCCTCCATCAGGCCCCCGATGGCCCCGGCGGCGGAGAGAAACGACTGTTGGCGTTCCGTGGGAGTTCATTACCCGGAGTAGTCCGGTGATCAACCCATGCCGGTTTAAAGGGATCCCCGGGTCGCGCGCCGGTCAGGCCACGCCGTACAACCGGTCGCCGGCGTCCCCGAGCCCGGGGACGATGTAGCCCTGTTCGTTCAGGTGGGAGTCGATCGAGGCCGTCACGACCCGGATCGGCGCGGTGGTGTCCGCGAAGGCGTCCTCAAGGCACTTCAGGCCTTCGGGCGCGGCGAGCAGGCACAGCGCGGTGACATGGTCGGCGCCGCGGTCGAGCAGCAGCTGGATCGCCGCCGCGAGGGTGCCCCCGGTGGCCAGCATGGGGTCCAGGACATAACACTGCCGGCCGGACAGGTCGTCGGGGAGCCGCGTCGCGTAGGTCTGGGCCTCCAGCGTCCCCTCATCGCGGATCATGCCGAGAAAGCCGACCTCGGCGGTGGGCAGGAGCCGGGTCATGCCGTCGAGCATGCCGAGTCCCGCTCGGAGAATGGGTACGACCAGGGGGGCCGGCCGCGCGAGCCGTACGCCGTCGGTCGGTCCGATGGGCGTCTCCACGGTCGTGTCGACGACCCGGACGTCGCGCGTCGCCTCGTACGCCAGCAGCGTCACGAGCTCATCGGCGAGCCGCCGGAAGGTCGGCGAGTCGGTGCGCACATCACGCAGTGTGGTCAGTTTGTGCGCGACAAGAGGGTGCGCGACGGCCAGGATCTCCATGCGCATCACGGTAACCCAGCCATAGCCATCCCTTGCCTCGCCGAATGGATGCCCATGGGCTGGGAAGGAGTCGGACATGACCGGTAAACGTGCTGACGAGCGGAGTCCCGAGGAAGTACAAGATCTGCTGCGCCGCCGTGCGATCTTCCTCCGCGAGCTCGCCGAGGCGCGCGAGCTGCGGCGGCGGGTCGCCCCCCGCCGATCGCGCCGCGCTGAGATCCGCGCCACTCTCCGCATGCGTTCGTTCCGGATCGGCTGAGTCAGGCACCCGGCCTGACCGGCCTGTCTCCGGCCGAGCGTGGTGGGTGGCAGGCCTCGACGCACCGGCAGTTTCGGAGTGGACCACCTTTCCGCACGCCACATCTGGGACCATTCCCAGGCAGGTACCGCGGCGGTGGGGTGACGATGACGGATGTAAGCATGGCTGACTTCGCTGTTGTGGTTTTTCGGGAGGACGACCGCTGGGAGACGGAGTTGCTCCCGGTCGCCCTGGTGGAAGACCTCGAAGGGCTCATTCACGCCCTCCGGCAGCAGCCCGGCATTGGCGGAACGATGGGGCTGGCGGCGGTGGGCGACGACTTCTTCGTCGCGATCCGCATCCTGGGTGACGAGGTCATGGTGTTCCTGTCCGACGTCACCGCGTCGGTCGAATGGCCGCTGGCCAGACAGGTCCTGGACTATCTGG
Source organism: Streptosporangiaceae bacterium (assembly GCA_025964715.1). GTDB lineage: Bacteria > Actinomycetota > Actinomycetes > Streptosporangiales > Streptosporangiaceae > Actinomadura_C. The sequence continues at coordinate 5,381 of JAOPYH010000471.1, forward strand.
ACATTCCGGTGCCCGAGGACGAGGAACTGGACCAGGTGCTGCCCGTCGGCGACATGTCCATCTTCGCTGATCTGGGGCTGGACGAGATGGAGCTGGGCGCGCTGTCCGGAGACCTCGATCTCTATCCGGACGAGATGCTCCTCAGCATCGCCGGCCGCCTCGGTTTCGCACATCCGTTCGAGCGGGCCGTCGATCGTATGGTGTGACTCTTCGGCCGCCTTCGCCCCAGCGTCCGTACACGCCGGTGAAGCAGATGCTTCGCGGTCGCGGCTGCGTCACAATAAGAGACATGCCCTACTTCGCTGCCGTCTTCGCCCAGACCGATCAGGGTTGGCTCGGCACCGAGACCGAACTGGATGAGGCAGAGGGCATCGACGACGTGACCGACCTGATGCGCGAGGTCGGGCTGGAGACGTCCGGTGATCCGGTGCTGCTGCTGGTCGAGGAGGACGACCACTGGTTCGCGATAGTACGGCTGGACGGTGAGGACGAACCTCGGGTGTTCGTGTCCGACGCGCACGCCGGGACGACCGACGGCCTCGCCGCGCTGCTCAGGCAGCCGGTCGGGGAGGCCGCACTCGAAGGGGACGCCGCGGGCGACCCGGCGCTCCTCGAGGACCTGGGTCTCGAGGCCAAGCAACTCCTCGAGCTCAGCGAGCGGGCCATGCCCGGCGACGCGCTGCTCGCCGTGGCCGAGCAGACCGGATTCGCCGAGGAATTCGACAGGCTTCGTGTCTGAGTTCGGCGAGGCGATGCGGCTGGCCCTGGACGAGGCCCGGCGGGCCGGCGACGCGGGCGATGTCCCCGTGGGAGCGCTCGTGCTCGACGCGTCCGGACAGGTCATCGCAGCGGGGCACAACGAGCGAGAGCGAACCGCCGACCCCACTGGTCATGCCGAGGTGCTGGCGCTGCGCCGCGCGGCCGACCGGCTCGGCTCGTGGCGGCTGGCCGGTTGCACCCTGGTGGTCACGCTGGAACCCTGCACGATGTGCGCCGGTGCCGCCGTGCTGGCCCGGGTGGACCGGATCGTGTACGGCGCCGCCGACCCGAAGGCGGGCGCTGTCGGGTCGCTCTGGGACGTCGTACGGGACCGGCGGCTCAACCATCGGCCCGAGGTCATCGCCGAGGTGCTGGCGCCCGAGTGCGGGGCCTTGCTCGCCGAGTTCTTTGCCGGGCGCAGAGTCGGGTAGGCTTCCCCGCGGTGGAGTCGCCTAGTGGCCGAGGGCGCACGCCTCGAAAGCGTGTGATGGGGCAACTCATCCGTGGGTTCAAATCCCACCTCCACCGCCACCCTGATGGGCCCTTTGCGGGAGCCGGGCGCTCCCCCGAGGGGCCCGTCGTGCTTCCCGGAGACTTTTTCCGGCGCCTCTTTGTGAGTGAGGGCCCCGCACGGGATGATCCTCGTCATGTCGCACGAATCGCCGGAAAACCCGTCCGGATTCGCATCCCCCTCGGATCCCCAGCCCGAGCAGCCTCCGCCGTATCCACACCCGTACGGACAGCCCTACGGCGCGCCGGGACGGGCGCAGTCCCCCGGCCCGGCGCCGCAGGGGCCGGGGCCGCAGACGGGCCCGGGGCCGTACGGCGGGCAGCCCTACCCGCAGCAGTATCCGCCGGGGCAGCCGTACGGCTACGGGCCGCTGGCGCCGGATCCCACGCTGGCGGAGTGGTGGCAGCGCCTCGTCGCCCGGATCGTGGACAGCCTGATCATCGCGCTGGTCACGTCACCGCTGGTGATCTGGTTCATGGTCTGGTACGTCCACCAGCTCACCGCGCTGATCCAGGCGAACCCCGACGCCCCCCCGAACACGCCCGAGTTCATGCGGCTCGAGCTCAAGGTGATGGGCTTCGCCGTGCTCCTGGGCCTGACTCAGGGCCTCCTGAGCTTCCTCTACGACTGGTTCCAGCACGCCAAGTGGGGCCAGACCCTCGGTAAGCGGGTCATGAAGATCAAGGTGGTCGCGCTCGCGGACCGGGGGCCGGTGACGGGCGGATCCGCGGCCAAGCGGGCCGCGGCCTACGGGCTGGCGCCGCAGGTGCCCCTGATCGGCGGTGCCTTCTCGCTGATCAACTCGCTGTGGCTGCTCTGGGACAAGCCCAACCGGCAGTGCCTGCACGACAAGTTCGCCGGCACCGTGGTGATCAAGACCGAACCTGGCCCCCGCCCGTAGCGGCCCGCTGTCGGGTCCTCGGCCTGGTCCGTACGGCTCAGGCCGTACGGACCGACCGGGCGTCGAGGTCGAGGACCCGTGCGTGCAGGACCGGCCGCTGGTGCAGTGCCGTCCGCAGCGCCCGGTGCAGGCCGTCCTCGAGGTACAGCTCACCCTTCCAGTGCACGACGTGCGGGAACAGGTCGCCGTAGAAGGTGGAGTCCTTGGACAGCAGGGAGTGCAGGTCGAGCTCCCGCTTGGTCGTGATCAGGTCCTCGAGGCGGACCTGGCGCGGCGGGACCTTGGCCCAGTCGCGGGACCCGAACCCGTGTTCGGGGTAGGGGCGCCCCTCGCCCACCGACTTGAAGATCACCCCCGGAGTGTACGTGGCCCCTGGTGTGACAGCGCGGCCATCGGCCGGTTCGAGCCGGCCACAGCGAGGTGGGCAGGGGCTACGGACGGGACCGCCGGGACATGCGCAAGGAGTCGCCGGTGTGCTCGAGATGCGCGCGGACGGCCGCACGCGCGGCCACGGGATCGCCGTCTCGCAGTGCCTGCGCGATGGCCCGATGCTCCTCCACCGCGGCACGCAGCCGTGCGGGCCGCTCGGCGACATGGGCCAGGGACATGCGCACCTGGCGGTCACGCAGCTGGTCGTACAGCCCCCTGACGATCTGGTTCCCGGCGGCGCTGACCAGGTGCCAGTGGAAGTCCCGATCTGCGTCGGCGAACGCCTTCAGGCCCGCACCGTCCAGCAGTTCCTCCTGCTCGGCGATCAGCTTGGTCAGTGTGCCGTCCAGCGCGGACGCCGCGCCCGAGGAGATGAGCTTCTCGACCGTGAAGCTCTCCACCAGCAGCCTCGCCTCGAGGACGTCGTCGACCTCCTGCACCGACACGGGGACGACCAGGGCCCCGCGTTTGGGGTACAGGCGCAGGAAGCCTTCGGCCTGCAGGCGCAGGAACGCCTCCCGTACGGGCGTGCGGGACACGCCGACGGCCGCGGAGACCTCCCCCTCGCTGATCAGCTCCCCGCCCGGGTATTCGCCGTGCAGCACGCCGTGCTTGACGGCCGCGTAGGCGAGATCTGTCGCGCTCTGGCGCGGCACTGCGCCGGTGCCCGTCACCTGGTCACCCTCCCGACTCGGCGTCGCGGAGAGCCGTCCCGCCCCCGGCGCGCGGTGGCTCGACGCTACTCGGGCCGGGGCCTGCCCATGGCAGCCTCACCCGCGGTCGCTGAAGCGGATGTCCAGGGAACGCAGGTAGGTGTGCAGGCCGGCGTCCTGTACGGGGATCAGGTGGGCGGGCGCACCGGACTCGTTGTGGTGGGCGTGCCACTTGCCCGGAGGCGTGACGAACGCCCCGCCGGGCTCCCAGTCGACGCGGGTCGGATCGATGATCTCGCCGCGGTCGTCGATCCGGTCACCGAGGAGGGTGTAACAGCCGGGCCGGCAGTCGAGGATCAGATCCAGGGCCACCGCCTGGTGCCGGTGCGGGCGCTGGACCTGGCCGACCGGCAGGAGGCCGAACATCGCCCACAGGACATGGGTGATGGTGAGCGTCTGCTCCTCCTCCGCGTTGGCCAGCAGCACACTGACCCGGCTCTTGTCATTGGCGCCCGGCGCCTCGGCGACGCGCTGCAGCTCGGCGACCGCGTCCTCGCGGGAGAACTTGGTGGGAGAGAACCGCGGCGTCGTGGCCTCGACCCCGAGGTAGCGCATCAGCGGCGCGTCGGTCACCCAGTAGAAGGCGGTGTCGTCCTCGGCATGGTGGGTAGCGACCGAAGCGGCCGGGAGCGTGAGGAAGTCACCCTTGGACCAGCGGACGATGGACCCGTTGACGACGGAGAAGCCCCGCCCGTGCAGCACGTAGTAGAGCTGGGAGGTCGCGTTCGGTGCGGTCGGCAGGCGGTCGCCGGCCCGGATCCGCGCGAAGCTGGCCAGCAGGCCCGGGCTGGTCGCGGGCCCGCCGGCGATGCCTAGTTCGGCCGAGAGGTCCAGCGGGACCACGCGGGTCGGGCCGTCGCGGTAGAGGTCCGGGCTGAACGTGGCGGCCGGGACAGGGCTGATGGCGCCGCCGGCCAGCGGGTCGGAGGCCTTGGAGTACTCGAAGTAGCGCGCGTCCTCGCCCCAGTCCTCGAACCGGTCATCGAGGGCCGCCGAAGCCGACGTGTCCGGCGCCGCGGCGGCCGGGATGGTCGGGTTGATCCGGTCCGTGTCGTCGTAGCGCGACGAGGTCGCGAACTCCGCCGGCGCCGTGGAGGTGTGATCAGAGGAGGTCCTCATGATTTGGTCCTCTCATATCTATGTTGTATCCATGTTAGTGGGAGAGTGCTCCGGTGCTGATCGGGGGTTCAGCGCTGGAGGCCCACAAGGGGATGGAAACGCGCCGGGCCGGCATCCACGCGGGATGCCGGCCCGACGCCGTGTCTGGTCAAATCCCGGGCTTTCTGCTCCCGGACCTGGGGTAAGGGCCTGTCGAACACCTCAGTGCAGAGTCCGGAGGAGGTCCCATGGTCAGTCCCACGCCTGGGGGAACGCGCCGAGCAGGCGCGGGCGATCCCGGCGAGCGCACAGTCGGCGCGCGCAGGTCCACAACGGAGACCAAAGCGTCGTACAAGACGACGGAACTCTATATTTACCTCGTTGTGGCGGTGGCCGTATTAATCGCCTCACAGCTGGTCGACACCTCCGACGGCCACAACGACTATCTCCGCGCCGACAGGGCGTGGTTCTACGTCGTGCTGTTGACCATCGGTTATTTGATCAGTCGCGGCCTGGCCAAGGCCGGCAGCCGGGAACCCTATAACGACCGGTGAGCCCGCTGCCCTGAAGCGGCGTAGGGCCGGCATCCGCTGGATGCCGGCCCTACGTCTTGCTGATCAAGGTGGCGGAGGATAGGAGATTCGAACTCCTGAGGGGTTGCCCCCAACACGCTTTCCAAGCGTGCGCCATAGGCCACTAGGCGAATCCTCCGCCGCAGAGCTTACCGGTTGACGGGCACTGGGCGGACATCGATGACGGCGCTCAGCGGGATCGGCCCGTACACGTGCGGGAAGACGTCTCCGTCCGCGGCCTCGTGCACCACGGGCGCGTCGAGGAGCTCGGTGTCGATCACCAGCAGCACCAGGTCGCCGAGGCCGGTGTAGAAGGCCTTCAGCACCCGGCCGGCCTGCTCCGCGTCTCGGGAGCAGTGGATGAACCCCTCGTCCTGGAGGGACCGGCCGCGGGTCGACGTCGTGTACGGCCCCCCGGCGGCGTGCGCCGCGTCCCAGTCTGCCTGTTCTGCGATGTGGAAGATCTCAGCCATGGGACCCGAGCCTATGGACTCGCGCGACGGACTCCGCGGACCTGACCGAACTCATGCGGTGGATGCCATAGACTCAGCAAAGACCCCTCGCACGGCGTCACCCTGCGAACCTCCCCAGGGCCGGAAGGCAGCAAGGATAAGCAGGCTCTGACGGGTGTGCGAGGGGTCCCCTGTATCTCACCAGGACGGACCCCCATGAGTCTGGCTCTGTACCGAAAGTACCGGCCAGCGACGTTCGCCGAGCTCAAGGGACAGGAGCACGTCGCCGAGCCGCTCCAGCAGGCGCTGCGCAACGGCCGGGTCAATCACGCAGACCTCTTCAGCGGGCCCCGAGGCTGCGGCAAGACCTCCAGCGCGCGCATCCTCGCCCGCTCGCTGAACTGCGAGCAAGGACCCACTCCGGAGCCGTGCGGCGAATGTGACTCCTGTGTCGCGCTGGGGCCGTCGGGGTCCGGGCACATCGACGTCATCGAGATCGACGCCGCCTCACACGGTGGTGTGGACGACGCCCGTGATCTGCGAGAGCGGGCCTTCTTCGCGCCCGTGGCCTCCCGCTTCAAGATCTACATCATCGACGAGGCGCACATGGTCACCCGCGAGGGTTTCAACGCGCTGTTGAAGCTCGTCGAGGAGCCGCCGCCGCACCTGAAGTTCATCTTCGCCACGACCGAGCCCGAGAAGGTCATCGGGACCATCCGTTCCCGTACGCACCACTACCCGTTCCGGCTGATGCCGCCGGGTGTGCTCAGGGAGCTGCTCGAGGAGATCCTGCGCTCCGAGGGCGTGGATTTCGAGCCGCCGGCGCTTCCCCTTGTCGTACGGGCGGGCGCGGGCTCGGCTCGGGACTCGCTGTCGATCCTCGACCAGCTGCTCGCCGGCTCCGACGAGGCCGGGATCACCTACGCGCGAGCGGTGTCGCTGCTCGGCTACACCGACTCCTCGCTGCTCGACGAGGTCGTGGACGCGTTCGCGGCCCGGGAAGGCGCGGCGGTGTTCGCCGCCATCGACCGGGTGATCGAGAGCGGCCAGGACCCGCGGCGGTTCGCCACGGACCTGCTCGAGCGGGTGCGTGATCTCGTGATCCTGGCCAATGTGCCCGACGCGGGCGCGACCGGCCTGCTGGACGTGCCGCCGGACGAGCTGGAACGGATGAGCGGCCAGGTGGCCGGGATGGGGCGGGGTGAGCTGACCCGCGCCGCCGACCTGCTGCACACCGGGCTGACCGAGATGCGCGGGGCCACCTCGCCACGGCTGCTGCTCGAGCTGATCTGCGCCAGGATCCTGCTGCCCGGCGCCTACGACGACGAGGCCTCGGTCTTCGCCCGGCTCGACCGGCTGGAGCGCCGGTTCGCGATGGGCGGGAGCGAGGCTCCCGCACCCTCGCAGTCGGCTCCGCCCGTACGGACCGCTCCCGTGCAACCCCCGCCCGCCCAGGGGGGCGACCCCACTTCCATTGTCCAGCGCCCACCCGCGCGGATAGAGGCCGAACCACGTTCTGTGGATAACTCCACGGCTGCGCCGCGGGCCGAGGCCGCGCCGTCCCGGCCGGAGTGGCCGCAGGGCCCTGCCCAGCCCGTACGGACGGCGGCGCCGGAACCCGCACCGGCTCGGCGCGAGGCCCGGCCGCCGGACCTCCAGGGGTCCACGCCGCCCGCCGGCGGCCTGGACATCAATGCCGTCCGCCGGTCCTGGCCCGACATCCTTGAGGCGGTCAAGCAGCGCAGCAAGGTCGCCTGGATCATGCTGGACGGCACGCACGCCGCCTCGATCGACCACAACGTGCTGACCGTCGCCTTCGCCGAGGACGGCAAGCGCAAGGGCTTCTCCGTCGGCGGCAAGGAGACCGTCTTCCGCGAGGTCCTGAAGCAGTTCCTCGGGGTCGACTGGCGGATCGAGACCGTGCTGGGCAACGGCCGCGGAGCCGCGCCGGCCCCTTCACCCGCTGCGGCCCCGTACTCTCCGCCGGCCAGGCCCGGTGCCGCACCCGCGCCGCGGCGGGAACGGGCCCCGGAACCGCCCCCGCCCCCACCGCCGCCGGACCCTCCGCCGATGGATGAGAGCGACGAGGTGGACCCCCTCGGGGACGCCGACGCGGGCGCCGACGCCGAGGTCAACGGCATGGCGCTGATCCAACGCGAGCTGGGTGGGCAGATCATCCGGGAGATCGACAACACCTAGACGGCGGACTTCGGATTCGGAGCCGCATGTTGCCGGTTTTGTCCCATTAGCAAGGCCTATTGGTAAGCCTGTGTGCATGCCTCTCCAGGGGAGGGTGCGCATACCGCATCGATGCCGGAACCCGTAGTCTCGGGAAGACGGACTGCCGAAGGAGAACACCGTGGAACCCGGTGGTGAGCTGAACTTTCAACGTGTGCTGGAGCAGGCGCAGCGCATGAAGGACCAACTGATGAGCGCCCAGCAGGAGCTCGCGGAGACGGAGGTGCACGGCACTTCGGGCGGCGGCCTCGTCAACGTGACGGTCGACGGCACGGGCCAGATCACCGCGCTGACGATCGACCCGAAGGCGATCGAGCCCGGGGACCCGGCGGACACGGCCGAGACCGTCGCCGACCTGGTGCTGGCCGCGATCCGTGACGCCGGACGCGCCGCGCAGGAAGTGCAGGAGCAGAAGATGGGCCCGCTCAGCGAGGGCCTCGGCGGCGGCTTGCCCGGTCTGTCCGGGTTCTGATCCATGTACGAAGGCGTTGTCCAGAACCTCATCGACGAGTTGGGCAGGCTGCCCGGCGTCGGTCCCAAGAGTGCGCAGCGGATCGCCTTCCACCTGCTCGCCGCCGACCCGGCCGATGTCACCCGGCTGGCCGAGGCGCTCATAGAGGTGAAGGACAAGGTCCGCTTCTGCCGGACCTGCGGCAACGTGGCGGAGGCCGAGGAGTGCCGGATCTGCCGTGATCACCGGCGGGATCCGCACCTCATCTGCGTCGTAGAAGAGTCCAAGGACGTCGTCGCGATCGAGAAGACACGCGAGTTCCGTGGGCGCTACCACGTGCTCGGTGGGGCGATCAGCCCCATCGACGGGGTGGGCCCCGAGGAGCTGCGCATCAAGGAACTGATGCGGCGTCTCGCCGATGGTGGGATCACCGAGCTGATCCTCGCGACCGACCCCAACCTGGAGGGCGAGGCCACGGCCACCTACCTCGCCAGGCTGGTGAAACCCATGGGCATCACCGTTACCCGTTTGGCCAGTGGCCTCCCCGTGGGGGGCGACCTCGAGTACGCCGACGAGGTAACACTGGGCCGCGCATTCGAAGGAAGGAGGCTCCTCGATGTCTAGGTTCAACACCGCGGACTTCAACACAGCGGACTTCAACACAACAGAGGACTGGAACACCCTTGCCGAGCGGGTGGCGCTTCATGTGCGGAACTACCTCGGCGGGCTGGAAGCGGTCGCCCGGGGGGACGCCGGCGCGCACACCGTGCCGCTGCTGCTGCTCGAGGTTTCGCAGGTGATCCTCGCGGGCGCGCAGCTCGGCGCCAGCGCCGACGTGATCCTTCCTGACAACTGGGAGCCCGAGGTCGGCGAGGACCCCGACCTCGACACCGTACGGCAGGGACTCGCCGAGCGGCTGGCGCCGGTCGACGAGTACTCCGAGGTCTTCGACCCGTACAAGGACAACGAGTCCACCCCCTACCGCCTCTCCGACGACCTGGTCGATGTGGCGAGCGACCTGGTCCACGGGCTGCGCCACTACGAGAAGGGCCGCCCGCTCGAGGCGCTGTGGTGGTGGCAGTACAGCTACTTCAACCACTGGGGCAACCACGCCGGAGCCGCGCTCCGGGCTCTGCACGCGGTGGTCGCCGGCGCGCGGCTGGACGTGGAGTCGGAGCCCGTAGCCAGCTAGTGGAACAGCGATCTCGCCGAGTGAGACACCGGTGTCACATCGCAGGGCCACGACGTCGGTAGACTCGACCGCCGGTACGCCTGACCCCGATTCGAGGAGCGCACGCACGTGGCTCTTGTCGTGCAGAAGTACGGTGGCTCGTCCGTCGCGGACGCCGACGGCGTCAAGCGGGTCGCCCAGCGGATCGTCGCGACCAAGAAGCGCGGAAACGACGTCGTCGTGGTCGTGTCCGCCATGGGCGACACGACCGATGAGCTGATCGACCTGGCCGAGCAGATCAGTCCGCTCCCGCCCGGCCGTGAGCTCGACATGCTCCTCACGGCGGGCGAGCGGATCTCCATGGCGGTGCTGGCCATGGCGATCGCCAACCTCGGCCACGAGGCGCGGTCGTTCACCGGCTCCCAGGCGGGCGTCATCACCGACGGCTCCCATGGCAAGGCGCGCATCATCGATGTCACGCCCGGACGGATTCGCAGCGCCCTCGACCAGGGCTCGATCTGCATCGTCGCCGGGTTCCAGGGCGTCTCACAGGGCACCAAGGACATCACCACGCTGGGCCGCGGCGGTTCGGACACCACCGCCGTGGCGCTGGCGGCCGCGCTGGACGCGGACGTGTGCGAGATCTACTCCGACGTCGACGGGATCTTCACCGCCGACCCGAGGATCGTGCCGACGGCGCGCCGCATCCCGCGCATCTCCTACGAGGAGATGATGGAGATGGCCGCGTGCGGAGCCAAGATCCTGCATCTGCGCTGCGTGGAGTACGCGCGGCGCTACAACATCCCGATCCACGTGCGCTCCTCGTTCAGCCAGAAGGAAGGCACCTGGGTCGTCGACAGCGTGGACGCCGACACTGAGGGGGGCGACATGGAGCAAGCGATCATCTCCGGCGTGGCACATGACCGGAGCGAGGCCAAGATCACCGTTGTCGGGGTTCCCGACAAGGTCGGCGAGGCGGCGACCATCTTCGAGGTGCTGTCCGACGCCGAGATCAATCTCGACATGATCGTGCAGAACGTGTCGGCCGCGTCCACCGGCCGTACCGACATCTCCTTCACGTTGCCGCGCACCGACGGCCAGGCCGCGATGACCGCCCTGAACAAGATCAAGGCCCGCATCGGCTTCGAGTCCCTCCGCTACGACGACCGCATCGGCAAGGTGTCCCTCATCGGTGCCGGCATGCGCTCGCATCCCGGGGTGACCGCCCGTTTCTTCAGCGCGATCGCCAACGCCGGCGTGAACATCGAGATGATCTCCACCTCCGAGATCCGCATCTCCGTGGTCGTGGACCAGGACGACATCGACGCCGCCGTACAGAACGCGCACGGCGCCTTCGACCTCGACGCCAACGATGTCGAGGCCGTCGTCTACGGCGGGACCGGGCGATGAGCCGGGGAGTGGGCAGATGAGCGCCCGCAGGCCGACCCTCGCCGTCGTGGGTGCGACCGGCGCCGTCGGGTCGGTGATGCTGCAGATCCTGTCCACCCGTGAGGACGTCTACGGCGAGATCCGGCTCGTGGCCTCACCGCGGTCGGCCGGCCGGAAGCTGACGGTACGAGGCGCGGAGGTCGAGGTCGTCGCCCTCGCCCCCGAGGTCTTCGACGGCGTCGACGTGGCGATGTTCGACGTGCCCGACGAGGTGTCCGCCGAGTGGGCACCGGTCGCCGCGGAGCGCGGCGCCGTGGTGGTCGACAACTCCGGCGCGTTCCGGATGGACCCGGACGTGCCCCTGGTGGTGCCCGAGGTCAACCCCGAGCAGGCCCGCAACCGGCCGCGGGGCATCATCGCCAACCCCAACTGCACGACGCTGTCCATGATCGTCGCCATGGGGGTCCTGCACGACCTGTACGGGTTGCGCGAGCTCGTCGTCGCCTCCTACCAGGCCGCCTCCGGCGCCGGCCAGGAGGGCATCGACACGTTGTACGACCAGCTGGAGCGGGTCGCCGGCAAGCGCCGGATAGGCGAGCGCGCCGGTGACCTCCGCGGCGTCGTCGGCGAACTCGGGCCGTTCCCGGCCCCGCTGGCGCTCAATGTGGTGCCGTGGGCCGGCTCGGTCAAAGAGGACGGCTGGAGCTCGGAGGAGCTCAAGGTCCGCAATGAGTCACGCAAGATCCTCGGGCTGCCCGGCCTGCGGGTGTCCGCGACCTGCGTTCGCGTGCCCGTGATCACCACGCACTCGCTGGCCGTACACGCCATCTTCGACCAGGACGTCGACCAGCGGGAGGCCCAGGCCGTCCTCGCGGGCGCGCCCGGCGTGGTGCTCGTCGACCACCCGGAGGCGCACGAGTTCCCGACTCCGGCCGACGTCGTGGGGACCGACCCGACCTGGGTCGGCCGGGTACGCCGCTCCCTCGACGATCCGAAGGCCCTCGACCTGTTCCTGTGCGGGGACAACCTCCGCAAGGGCGCCGCGCTCAACACCGCGCAGATCGCCGAACTGGTCGCGGCGGAGTACGCCTGACGCCACCTCTATCGGCCCGGCCGGGGCGTGGCTCGCGGCTACGCTCATAGGGTGACCGAGCCGAAGGCCGCCAAGTCCGAGCAGACCCGCACCGTGATCGTCGAGACGGCGCTGAGGCTTTTCCGTGAGCGTGGGTACGAGGCGACCACCATGCGCGGCATCGCGACCGAGGCCGGTGTGTCCGTGGGCAACGCCTACTACTACTTCGGCTCCAAGGAGGAGCTGATCCAGGCCTACTACGACGAGCTCCAGGACGAGCACCACGCCGCCTGCCGGGCCGTGCTGGACCGGGAGGAGGAGTTCGCCCCGCGCTTGCTGGGGGTGCTCAAGGCCAGGATCGACACGATGGTGCCCTACCACGCCTTCGCCGGGAAGTTCTTCAAGTTCGCCGCCGAGCCGACCAGCCCGCTCAACCCGTTCAGCGCCGAGGCCGGCCCCTCGCGTGAGGGGGCCATCGAGATCTACCAGGAAGTCGTCAACGGGTCCAGTCTCAAGATCGATCCGGACTTCCGCAAAGAGCTTCCCGAGCTGCTGTGGCTCTACTCCATGGGGATCGTCCTGTACTGGGTGCACGACAGCTCACCCGGCTGCCGCAAGACCTACCTCCTCGTCGAGCGGACGGTGCCGCTGGTGAAGCGCATGGTGTCGATGTCGCGACTGCCGGGCTTCCGCTCCGTCACCCGCGACCTCGTCGGCATCATCCGGGAGGTACGGGCCTAGCCCGCCGTACGCCCCTGTCAGGTCATGTTCAGATGACTCCGGGCGAAGGCCATCTCGGCGGTCATCTGCTTGATCCGCTCCTCCACCACCAGTGAGCCGTGCCCCGCGTCGTAGCGGTACACGTCGTGCGGCGTGCCCAGCTCCTTGAGCCGGTTCAGGTAGTTGTCGATCTGCCGGATGGGGCAGCGCGGGTCGTTCTCACCGGCGAGGATCAGCACCGGCGCGCGCACCTGCTCCACGTACGTCATCGGCGACGACTCGCGGTAACGCTCGGGGACCTCCTCTGGTGAGCCGCCGAACAGCGACCGGTCGAAGGCCTGCAGCCCCTCCATCTCGTCCTCGTACGCCGCGACGTAGTCCGCCACCGGGACCGCGGCGACGCCGACCGTCCAGTCCTCCGGCTGTGTACCGAGACCCAGCAGGGTCAGGAAACCGCCCCACGAGCCGCCGGTCAGCACGAGCGCGGACGGGTCCGCCAGCCCCGAGGACACGGCCCAGTCCCGGACCGCCTTGATGTCCTCGAGCTCGGTGAGCCCGACCCGGCCCTCGAGGGCGTCGCGCCACTGCGAGCCGTACCCGGTCGAACCGCGGTAGTTGACCTGCACGACCGCGAACCCGTGGTCCACCCAGGCCGCGGCGGGCGGTGAGAAGGCGTCGGTGTCCTGCGCGGTCGGGCCGCCGTGGACGTCGAACACCGTGGGATAGGGGCCGTCGCCCTCCGGGGTGGAGATCAGCGCGTGGATGCGCCCGCCGGGCCCCTCGACCCAGGCGTCGGTGACCGGCACCGAGCCGGGCGGCGGCGGGCCGGGCGGGGTCAGGACGACGTCCCCGGTCGTCGACTTGATCACCGGCGGTTCGGCGGCGTTGGTCCAGGCGAACTCGACGCTGCCGTCCGGCCGCGCGGTAGCCCCGCCGATCACTCCGCGCGGGGTCTCGATGCGCTCCAGCCTGCGGGTCGCCAGGTCATAGCGGTAGAGCTCGTCCCGGGCCTCGTAGGAGTGCGCGATGAGCAGCGCGGAGGCGTCGGGATACCAGTCGGCACCGATTTCGCCGGGCAGGTCGAGGACGATCTCCTCTTCGGTCCCCTCCACGGGGTTCCAGATCATCGGCTCGGGACGGCCGCGCCGCTCGTGCTCCACCAGCAGCCGGGGGTCCCCGGGCACCGGGGCGAAGTCCACGCCATAGACGCCCTTGCCCTCGCCGTCCCACAGGTCCCCGACCGTGGTGCCGTCCGTCCGCAGGACCCGCAGAGCCATGTGCCGGCTGTCGCCGTGCTCGCTGTGGTTGATGGCGACGAGGGACTCGTCGCGGGACACGTCGACGAGGTGGGCGTCCTCCTGGTGCTCATAGAGGGTCTCCGGCTCCCCGCCCGGACGGCAGAGGTGCACGCTCGTGCCGTGCTCACCCGTACGCCCGATGGCGGCGAGACCACTCGCGCCGACGGCCAGCCCGGCGGGGTAGGACGGACCGAGGGCCGGTACGGCGACCTCGTCGGCGCCGCCCTCGAACGCCTGGCGCATCCAGACCCCGAACTCGTCACCGTCGGTGTCGGCGAACCACCACACCCACTCGCCGGTCGTCTCGACGGCCCCCATCCACGTGCCGTTGGGCCGGTCGGTGACCTGGCGTCGCGTGCCGGTCGTACGGTCCCAGGCGTAGAGCTCCCAGGTCCCGGTGGCGTTGGACCGGTAGGTGCTGCGGTGCGGGGCGTCGAGCGCCCAACCCGGCAGGCTCACCCGCGCGGCCCGAAACCGTTCCTTCCAGCGCTCCTCATCAACCATGAGGCCAGTATGGTCCCGGTGCCCTGTCGCCTTCGACCGTGTCCTCTCCGCGCTGAGCACGTCACCGGGTCACCGTTCGTCGTCGTGCTCGAGGAACCCCCGTATCGCCTCGAGGATCGCGTAGGTGCGCCGGCTGGACGCCGTCACCGCGACGACGATGTCGCGCGCCGGATGCACGACGGCGAACTGGCCGTAGGCACCGTCGGCCCGGAACGTCCCGGCCAGGCCGCGCCAGAACTGGAACCCGTAGCCCTGTGCCCACTCCCGCTTCGTCTGGTCCGGCGAGCCAGTGTCGATCTGGGCCGTGGTGGCCTGCTCCACCCAGTCCTGGCTGACGAGACGGCGGTCACGCCATCGGCCGCCGTCGAGGTAGAGCTGGCCGAGCGCGGCCACGTCCGCCGTCCGCAGCCACATGCCCCTGCCGCCCTCGGGGATGCCCCGGCTGTCGGTGTCCCAGCGCGGTGGCGCGATGCCGAGCGGCTCGAACAGCCGAGGGGCCAGGAACTCGGCCACGGTCCGGCCGGTCCGGTTCGCCAGGGCGGCCGACAGCAGGTGGCTGTTGGCGGAGCTGTAGCGAAACCGGACGCCGGGCGCCAGTTCCAGCGGCGTCTCGAGAAAGATACGCACCCAGTCCTCGTCGGGCCTGTCCTTCATCATCGGCCAGAGCGCGGATCTGTGGCCGCTGGACATCGTGAGCAGGTGGCGCAGTGACATCGCGCCGACGTTCGCGCGAACCGACGCGGACGCGTACGTGGGGAAGAACGCGAGTACGGGCTCATCGACCGACAGCAGGTCCTCGTCGCACGCCATGCCGATGGCGGTCGAGACGAAGCTCTTGGTCACCGAGAGCATCTCGTGCGCGCGCGACGGCGACTGCCCGTGCCACCACCGCTCCAACAGCACGGCGCCGTGCCTGAGCACCATCAGGCTGTCGACTCCGAGGTCGTCGGCCGCGAGCCGGCCCGACAGCTCCGCCAGGCTCGCCGGGTCGACGCCGTGCTCGGCCGGCGTCGCCCTCGGCAACGCCGGCATCGGCGTGCCGACGTCCGGAACGCTCGTCATCAGTCCCCTGTCGCTCATGGCCGAAGACCGTAGCGGCCGGGGCCGACAGGGTTCAGGGCCCGGTGCACCACCTCAGCCACCCGCTCGATCGTTTCCACGCCGTAGGCCATCGTGGGGTTGTCCTGGCTGAGCACCACGATGAGGTAGTCCCGGCCCCCGCCGTCGAAGCCGCCGATGCTGTGCACCCGCCAGCCGTGCGTCAGCCGGGGCAGCCAGCCGTTCTTCACATGCACGGTCGCCCCGGGCGGGGCGCCCGCGGGCACGCCCCAGCGCTGCGCGGCGACCACCCCGCTCATCAGGTCGAGGGCATATCGGCGCGAGCGATCCGTCAGCACCGGGTTGCCGTGGGTCAGGATGCGCAGGAGCGTGATCTCGTCCTCCGCGGTGATCTGGGACACCCGCCACCGTGTCGGCCCGGCCGCGCAGGGCCGCCTGGATGCCGGCGCCCAGCCTGCGGGCCAGGGCCCGGCCGCCGGTCCGGCCGCCCAGGGAGGAGCAGACGCTCGCGGCGCCGGCGTCACCGGCCGGCACGGCGACGGCTCCGGTCAGCAGTGCGCCGGCGGCCACCGCGGCCGGCAGTGCGTCCCACATGGCCTCCCACCCTTTCGCCGGGTCAATGCCACCGTAATGATCAGAGCCGTCCGAGTGGTGTTGCGCGGACGTGTGGCGCTGGGGTGGCCGGTGCGCCGGATGTCGCCTCGGGGCCACTGTCTGGCCTGATGGGATGCGGCCCGCCCGGTGCCGGTTCATCATGGGATGGGGGGGACGCACGACGTGACCGGAGGCGGCCGCGATGGTGTCGGACACCCCTATGGCCGGCCGGGCCGGAAACCTGCCCGCCGAGGTGACGAGCTTCGTCGGACGCCGCCGGGAGGTGGCCGAGGCCAAGCGCATGCTGTCGGTGTCCCGGCTGGTGACGCTGACCGGTGTGGGCGGCGTCGGCAAGACCCGCGTCGCGCTGCGGCTCGCGGGCAAGCTGCACGGCGCGTTCGCCGACGGCGTCTGGCTCGTCGAGCTGTCCGGGCTCCAGGACCCGGCGCTGCTCGCGCACGAGGTCTCCGGGCAGCTCCGGCTGGACGACACCAGCAGCAGGCCCCATGCCGAGGTGCTGGCCGAATACTGCGCCGGGCGCCGGCTGCTGCTGGTCCTGGACACCTGCGAGCATCTGGTGGACCAGTGCGCGGCCCTCGCGCAGACCCTGTTGAGGGCGGCCCCGGGTCTGCACATTCTGGCCACCAGCCGCAGACCGCTGAACATACCGGGCGAGCTGACCTTGGCGATCTCACCTATGAGCGTCGCGGACCCGGTCTGCGACGCCGTGGCCCTGTTCGCCGAACGGGCCGCCGCGATGGTGCCGGCCTTCGCTCTCACCGCGGACAACCGCGACGCGGCGGCGCGGCTCTGCCGCCGGCTGGACGGAATACCGCTGGCGCTCGAGCTGGCGGCGGCCCGCCTCCGGGTCCTGTCGGTCGAGCAGATCACGGCCCGTCTCGACGACCGATTCCGGCTCCTGACCTGTGGCGGCCGGGCGGGTCCAGACCGGCACCAGACCCTCCGTACCGCCATCGGATGGAGCCACGAGCTGTGCGAGCCAGGCGAGCGACTGCTGTGGGCACGACTGTCGGTGTTCGCCGGGGACTTCGAGCTGGAGGCGGCCGAGGCGGTCTGCGCCGACGAGCGCCTGGCCGCGGACACCGTCCTGGAGCTGCTCTCCGGGCTGGTGGAGAAGTCGATAGTGCTCCGGGAGGAGAACGGCGCCGAAGTGCGATACCGGATGCTGGACACGCTCCGTGAGTACGGGCGGGACTGGCTGGAGGCTCTCGGCGAGCTGCCGGCCCTGCAGGTGCGGCACCGGGACCTCTACGTGCGCCTGGCGCGCGAGTGCGAAGCCGAATGGTGCGGGCCGCACCAGGTCGCGTTGCGTGGCCGGCTCATCCGCGAACACGCGAACCTCCGCGCCGCGCTGGACTTCTGCCTGGCCGGCCCGGAGGAGGCGGCGGTGGGACTCGAGCTGGCGGGCACGCTTTGGGTGCTGTGGGTGGCCTGCGGGCTGACCCGGGAGGGCCGCCACTATCTCGACCGTGCCCTGGTGCTGCATCGGACGCCAGGCGCGGTGCGGTCCAAGGCCGTGTGGGCGTGCAGCCTGGTGGCGCTGACGCAGGGCGACTTCGTGGTGGGGGACTCCCTCGCGGCCGAATGCCGCGAATACGCCAGGACCGCGGATGTGGCCGCGGCCGCCCGAGCGGCCCACGCGTCCGGGCTCGCGGCCGGCCATCGAGGCGACCTCGAGCTCGGAGCGTCACTGAGCAGCGAGTCGGTCGAGCTCTACCGGCACAGCGGCGAGCACGGCAGCGGCATGCTGATCGCCATGGTCGATCACGCGATGGCCCGCGCGTTGATGGGGGACTTCGACGGCGCGGTCGCCGTGCTCGAACAGCACCGGGCCGAGTCGGAGAAGTGCGGTGAGCTGTGGACGCGCTCCTACAGCGACTACGTCCGCGGCCTGGCCGAACTCGGCGGCCGCCGGCCGGGGTCGGCGGTCTCCTATGCCCGCGCCTCATTGCGGGTGAGACACCAGTTCGGCGAGATCGCCGGCGTCGCGGCGTCGGTGGACCTGCTGGCGTGGGCTGCCGCGGCCGACGGGCAGGGCCGCCGGGCCGGCCGGCTCCTCGGCGCCGCCGATCGGATCTGGCGATCCTTCGGCCAGCCGCAGGCCGGGTGCTCCGAACTCATGGCGGCGCGGGATCGGTGCGAGCGCGACGCCCGCGAGCTCGCCGGCGACAAGCCCTTCGACGTGGCCTTCGCCGAGGGCCTGCGGCTCGCTTTCGAGGAGGCCATCTCCTATGCACTCGGCGACGACGAGACCGCAACGGACGCGGAGCGGCCCGGTCTCACCCGGCGCGAGCTCGAGGTGGCGGGCCTCGTGGCCGAGGGGCTGTCCAACCGGTTGATCGCTGAACGGTTGTACGTCGCCAAGCGGACTGTGGACGCGCACGTGGAGCACATCTTCACGAAACTCGGTTTCCGGTCGCGCACCCAGATCGCCACCTGGGTGATGGAACAGCGCATCAGCGGAGAATGAGGAGCAC
The DNA here is from genome assembly GCA_025964715.1 of Streptosporangiaceae bacterium. Lineage (GTDB taxonomy): Bacteria > Actinomycetota > Actinomycetes > Streptosporangiales > Streptosporangiaceae > Actinomadura_C. Next base: position 23,810 of record JAOPYH010000471.1, read on the forward strand.
CGCCGAGCTTGCTCCTTCACGCGTGATTGAGGAGGAGTTCCCGCACCGCCGGTACATCGCCGTACGGCTGCAACCGCGCGCCCACCGGCTGACCCAGACGATCGAAACGCCGGATGTGTCCTTGTTGCGAACATTGCGATCGGTTGGGATGGGAGAGCCCGACGATGCGTTGCCCGGCGGGTACGGTTGCACATGGTCAGCTCACCGTTAACCATGCTGGTGGTCGCGGTCGTCGCCGCTGCGGCAACGTGCGGCACGACCCCGGCACCGCCGGCACGCGCCCCGTCCGCAACCGTCGCGGCGCCCGGAACAGGTCCCTCGGGGCTCACCGCGGGCTGGAAGATCCAGTCCTCGGCCGTGGCCGGTACGTCCGGAGCCCAGATCTCCCGGCCGGACTACTCCACCACGGGCTGGTTGCCGATCGAGCAGCCGGGGACGGTGATGGCCGGCCTGCTCGAGAACGGGCGGTATCCGGGGATCTTCTACTCCGACCGCCTGAAGACGGTGCCGACCGACCAGTTCAACGTCAACTGGTGGTACCGCGAGCAGCTGACCGTACACCCACGTAAGGAAGGCCGGACCTTCCTGATCATGAACGGGGTTCTCGGCACCGCGGACCTGTGGGTCAACGGCACCAAGGTGGCCGACCGCTCGCGGCTCCAGGGTGCGTACTCGCGGCTGGAGTACGACATCACACCGTACGTACGCGACGGCGCCAACGCGATCGCGCTGGACGTCGCGAGGAACGACCCGAAGAGGCAGCTGACCGACAGCCTGCTGGACTGGAACCCTCCGGCACCCGACCACAACACCGGTCTGCGATTCCCCCCGCAGCTGGCCCAGGCCGGTCAGATCTCCCTCCGGAACGTGCACGTCAACCAGCACAACGCCAAAGACCTCAGCGCTTCCGACCTGACCGTCAAGGCCGACCTGCGCAATGACACGACGTCCGCCCAGCGCGCCGCACTCAGCCAGACGATCACCCATGGAGCCACGCACGTCGCCCTGACGACGCAGGTGACGGTTCCCGCGAAGTCGACCCGGACGGTGACGCTGACTCCGGCCGCCCACCCGCGGCTGCACATCGCCCGCCCGGACGTCTGGTGGCCGTACCAGCTCGGCGGGCAGCCGCTCTACCACCTCGAGACGACAGTGCGCGTCAACGGCCAGGTCTCCGACCGGTTCGCCGAGGACTTCGGGATCCGCACGGTCACCTCGCATCTGACGCGGGTCGTTCCCGGTAAGACTCACGCCCCGCACGGCTACCGCCAGTTCGTCATCAACGGTGTGCCGCTGGTCATCCGCGGCGGCGGCTGGTCCCCGGACATGTTCATGCGGTACTCCCCGCAGAACATCCGCGATCAGCTCTCGTACGTGAAGAACCTCGGCCTGAACACGCTGCGCATCGAGGGCAACCTGCCGCCGGACGACATGTTCGCCCAGATGGACCGCGAGGGAATCCTGGCGATGACCGGCTGGCAGTGCTGCACCCGTTGGGAGGATCCCTCCAGCAACTGGCCCGAGGCGCTGAAGGCCAACGCCGCCGACCAGGCCTCGCGGGTCGCCGAGTGGCTGCGAAACCATCCGAGCGTCTTCACGTTCCTCCACGGCAGTGACGAGGCACCCGATGCCGCGAAGGAGTCGATCTTCCTGTCCGCGTTCGACGCGGCGGACTGGCAGACACCTCAGGTGGCCTCAGCGGAGTACAAGTCCTCGCCGAGGCTGGGACCCGCCGGCGTAAAGGAGGGGCCGTACAACTATGTGCCGCCGGGCTACTGGTGGGCGAAGGGCCCCCAGACCGCGGGCACCGATCCGACCTTCACCAACGCCGGCAGCGCATGGGGCTTCGACACCGAGACGAGCGCCGGGAACACGGTCCCGACGCAGGACTCCCTCAACCGATTCCTCACCACGACCGAACAGAAGCAGATCTGGGACCTGAGCAGCACCAACGGGCCGGGCACCGGGCCGGACCTGTTCCACGTCTACCCGACCTACAACAGCTATACGAAGACCGCCCGGATGGGCCAGTACAACACCCCGTTGTGGAACCGCTACGGCCACTGGTCCGACATGGCCTCGTACCAGAAGATCGCGCAGATGGGCGGCTACGAGGTCACTCGTGCACAGTTCGAGGCGTACATCGGCCATTTCAAGGACCCGGCGAACCCGAGCACCGGCGTCATCTACTGGATGGCGAACAAGGCATGGCCGTCGCTGCACTGGAACCTGTACAACTATGACTTCGACCAGCCGGGCGTCTACTTCGGCGCCCTCAAGGCCGGCGAGCCGGTTCACATCATGTACGACTACGCCGACGGCTCGATCAAGGTCGCGAACCTGACGGGGGCGGGCCAGACAGGGCTGACCGCGTCGGCGCGCTTCATCGATCTGGACGGCACGGTCAAGAGTACGGACCGTACGCAGGTATCCGACCTGGCGAGCCAGGACGTGCGGACCGTGCTGACGCCGGCGGTGCCGTCCGGCATCTCCCGCACGTACTTCCTGGAGCTGACATTGACGCGCCAGGACAAGACGGTCAGCCGGAACGTCTACTGGCTGTCCACCAAGCCGGACGTCGTCGACTGGTCCAAGACGCTCGGCGCGGGCAGCGGCGCGGTCTTCGAACCCGGCGGCTACGCCGACCTGACCGGGCTGCGCGACCTGGCACCGGCAGTGGTGCGAGTGTCCGCGTCGACCCGGCGTGAGGGCGGTGACGCCGTGACGACGGTGACGATCCGCAATGCGGGCAACCGGCCGGTGCCCGCGGTCTTCACCCGGGCGGACGTACGCCGCGGCACGGCTGGCGGCCGAGCCCTCGGAGGCGACGACCAGGTGCTGCCGATCACGTGGAACGACAACGACGTCACGCTCTGGCCCGGTCAGAGCCAGACGCTGACGGCGCGCTACCGGGCCTCGGAACTGCGCGGCGGGTCCGCCGTCGTCAGCGTCACCGGCCGTAATGTGCCCGACGCGACCGTCCCGGCCGGGCTTTAGCCCTCGAACTCCCATAGTCCGATACGGGCGACCTTCTGCGTGAGCTCTCCGTAAGCGTCCGCCCGGAGTGACTCGATACGTGCGCTGATCGTCGTGTACTCCCGCAGGCACCTGCCGTAGATCAGCAGCTCGTGTCCGCGCCACCGTCGCGGGAGGTGGAGACGCGACGGCCCGAGAGCCGACCAGCAGTGCGGCGGCAAGCGATTCGGGCGGAGGTGAGGGTCGAACGGCGGCCCCCCTCACCTGCACAGACGCCCCAGGGAGTCGCTGCGAGTCCGAGGGAACTCGAAGGCCACGGCTAAACGAGTCGATGGCCGCTGAGGGGCTTATTCCTGTTCAGGCATTAGCCGTTTTCATCTCATCTGTCCGCTTTACCCTGCCCAGGCACGCACGATCACCGAATTGGAGTTCACGATGTTGCCTGGGGATCTGAACCGACGTAACTTGCTCCGGGCGGGTGGAATCCTGGCTGCGGGTGCGACAGTGAATCTTCTGCCCGGCGTTGCCTTTGCCGCGCCGGCGCAAGGAGCGACGCAGAAGACGAAGACCGTCACCGGCACGTTCAAGCCGAACGTCCCGGACTGGTACTACCTACCGGTCAAAGTACCGCAGGGCGTCAAGCAAATCGACGTCGTATATTCCTACGACAAGCCCGCGGTATCCCCCGATGTCCGGGGTAACGCCTGCGACATCGGCATGTTCGGGCCGGAGGGTTACGAGCTCGGCAATGCCCGCGGTTTCCGCGGCTGGTCGGGTGGGTTCCGCGACAGGTTCTCGATCAGCGCCTCGGACGCCACACCCGGTTACATAGCGGGCCCGATCACCCCAGGGACCTGGCATGTGATCCTCGGGCCGTACACCGTCGCTCCGCAGGGGATGAGCTATCAGGTCCAGATCACCTTGACGTTCGGTCCGCAGGGCAAGCCGTTCCGGCCGAAGCCGGCACCGACATCGGCGCCGGCGAAGCAGCGCGGCAGATCGTGGTACCGCGGTGACTCCCACCTGCACACGGTGTATTCGGACGGCCGGCGTACGCCCGAGGAGCTGGTCGCCGCCGCACGCGCCGCGGGTCTGGACTTCATGACGTCCACGGACCACAACACCTCCAGTGCGAGCCTGATGTGGGGCGACCACGCCACCGACGATCTGTTGATCGTGAACGGGGAGGAGGTCACGACGCGCTCGGGTCATTGGGTCGCGAGCGGCCTGCCGGCGGGCAAGTGGATCGACTGGCGTTACCGCGCCGGCGATCCAAAGGACTTCCGGCGGTTCGTGCGGGAAGTGCACAGCGTCGGCGGGCTGGTGACCGCGGCCCACCCTTTCGCCGCGTGTTTCGGCTGTACGTACGAGTACGCCTACGAGCTCGCCGATCTTGTGGAGATCTGGAACGGCCCGTGGGATCTCGAGGACCAGCAGTCGGTCACCACGTGGGATGGGCTGTTGCGCACTGGGCGCTGGGTTCCCGCGGTCGGCAACTCCGACGCACACAGGCCGGACCAGATCGTCGGACTTCCCCACACCGTCGTACTCGCCGACAGCCTGCGGAAGGAGGATCTGATCGCAGGCTTGAAGGCCGGCCGTTCCTACCTGGCCGAATCGGCATCGGTCACGGTGAACTTCTCGGCGGGCGCGGGACAACGTACGGCGGGGATCGGCGACCGGTTGCCGGTCGGAACCGGTACACCTGTCACCGTCGAGGCCAAGGTGGCCGGCGTACCCGGTACGACGGTGACGATCCACGACCAGTTCGGGGTGGAAAAAAGCCAGACCGTCCCCGATTCGGGTTCTGCCACCGTCAGCTGGACGACCTACCCCAGGTACAGCAAGTGGGTTCGCGCGGAGGTACGACGCCCGTCCGGCGGCACCAACAGCACCGTGCCCAACGCGATGGTCGCCATGACGAACCCGATCTTCCTCGGCGAGGACTGATCGACTCGTTGGTAGAGAGCGACCCGTCCAGCGCTTTCACCGGCGGCTCCACGCTATGGGTCCCGGGAACTCGGTCCGTCGTCACAGCAGGACGCGCAGAGTTCCTGGTAGGCCTCGCGTAGCTCGGTGGCTTCTGGCAGGCCCCGCGCCTCGACGGCGGTTATCACCTCGGCCGCTCGCCAATAGTTCGACGGCAACAGGACGACACATGTCACGGCCGAGCGGGTCAGCTGTGC
>JAOPYH010000474.1 GCA_025964715.1 Streptosporangiaceae bacterium
GTCGAGGCGCAGTACCTGCACGACCAGGGCGAGTCCCCGTGGACCCGGTTGGGTAGTGCGGCCACCTATTACTTGAGGCGTCCTTCGATGGGGGAAGAGGCCAGCCCGTGCGGCCGTCAGCCGTGGGGGCAGATTTGCTCACTCGACGACTCGAGTGATACGGCGGCATGTCAAGGCAGAGGGCTGGCATTGTGGGCTGGAGCCGCCGTCTGTGTTTCCGGCGTTCACCGCCCCCACCGGAGGTGCGCGTTGGGCCCGAGGCTCGGGTGAGGCATCTGCCCGGCGTCACTCCGGCGGGTCAGCGGTCTGATTCGCGCAGGACCGCCGCGCCGCTGGTTCGGCGGTGCACCTGGCGCCGGGTCAGGATGTTGCGCACGGCGCTGAATGAGCGGTCGGTGAGCTCGGCCAGTTGTCGCAGGGACCGGCCAGCCTCGTACTGCTCCACGATGAACGTCTCGACCCGTGCCTGCACCGCGGGGTCTGGTCGTGGGCTGGCGGTGCCGCGGAACTCCGGCAACGGCCGGAGCTGCGGGCGCGGGGGATAGGGCACCGGCGCACGGTAGAGGCCGGGCTGGGCCGTCGGCCTCCCCCGTGAAGGTGAGCGACGCAATTTGCCCGGTGTCCCGGGGGCTTGCCGAAGGCAGTCAACCGAAGCGGAGTCAGTTCTCCTTCGACCGGTGCTCGCTATGGCGGAAACGCCGTCGGGGGGCCGGATGAACGCCGACCCCTCGACGGACGCGTCAGTTTACGTACTGCCAGGTGCATCCCTTTCCGTGATGGTCACCCCAGTGATCACATGGCGCGAAGGTTGTTCCTGCCCTCACGCGATCCTCAGTGCCGTGGTCCTGCGTGCACTGGACAAGGCCGTCACGTGGGACTGTGTCGCCGGGCTTGTACGTTGTGGGCATCTCGTAGCGCTCCTTTCATCGGGCGCCCGGTAGAAGGACCGAGCAGGCTCATGCCAGCAGAGACCCCCGACAGTTCTGTATCCGGTAGCGCGGGTCGCAGCTGGACTCCAGCCAAGAGCCCCGTCGCGAAATCAGTCGAAGGGCTCTTGCTCACGGCAGCAGAGGCCGTCACGCCATCAGTATCCGGTGACGAGCCATGGGACTACGGATGGTGCGTCCCTGAGTACCGGAGATCGCCACGTGCTTCATTGACGTCACCGGACGGGCCTGTGTCGCTTGCCGGGGATGGAGTCGAAGCCTACGAACAGGCGGTTGAGCGTCTACTCCGAGAGGGGGCGATTAAGGATCGGTGGCATCCAGAGGACCTTTGGTGGCTGGTTGCCCAGATGGTCGTCGCCGCCGCGCGAAGCCCAGACCCGAAGAGCTCCATAACGGCGGGCCTCGAGCACCTCCGTCGAGCCAGACGCGTTTCTGTACTGGTTCCTGTTGCCAATGTGACCTGGGGAGCGGCGCCCCTGAGGCTCGGAGACGGCGTCGTCGGGATGGCGGGCGACGGGCTGGTGACCGAACTCGACGGGTTGGCTCAGCCGGGCGAGCCCGCTGCGCTCGAGGCAGCGAGGGAGTGGTCAAGAGCCCAGCAACAACCGGACGGCATGGGCAGCGCAACTAGGCAGGTCGTAGTCGCCGGCTTCTCGACGCGGGCGCAAGGACGTCTGGCTGTGGATCGGGCGAAGGCGTGGGTCGAGGATCTATGCGCACTTGCTCTGCTGTCCGTAGACGACCCGGGCGCACTCGGGCTCTACAGCCTCCGGGGAAGTGCCAACAGGCCCGGGCTGCGGGGGCTGACCTTGGAGAGGTCGGCAGTGCAACGGGCGTTCGAGGCCACGCAAGGCGGGCGTCATGAGATGTCCGTGGAGCCGTTCGTGCTTTCCGATACGGGCGCGCATGCCCACGGGGGTGCGTTCTCGGTCGACCCAGTCGATCTCTATGCCCTGTTGGCAGATGGCTCTCGCAAAGACTTTGTTCTTGCCTGCCTCACCAGCACAGACGTCATTCCTCGACGCCTCCGTGTGGCAGCCCGTTGGTATGCGGACGCCCACTGGTCTCTCGAAGAGGACGACGCTGTCCTTGCCCTCGGTGTAGCGCTCGACGCTCTTGTAGGGGCGCGACAAGGTCTTCCAGGGAGGATTCTCGCCCAGCGGTTCGCGTACCTCGAGCCCGACCCGACACTCCGTCGTGCGCGCGTCGATAGATGGAACGAGATGTACAGCCTGAGGTCAACGATCGCCCATGGCGGAGAAGCTGGAAGGGCGCTGGAGGCGTTCTCTGTCCGAGACATGGCAGCCGAGGTTGTGTGGACGGCCAAGCGTCTCCGGGCCTTCGATGCTCAGTTCCATGTACGCAGCGAGGCCGACTTCGAGGCCGTGGGGGAGCGGCTCCGCCTGGGTGAGGTGTCGTGGCGCCAAGTGGTGCAGCAGGGAGGCCAAGTCGACGACGGCGCTGGGGCGGGGAACGAACCTGCTGAAAGCGGTCCCTGCTCCTCGCCCGGGCCAGTCTGACTGGGCGGCGAGAGTCTGCGGCCCCGTTGGGGATCACCGCGTCAGCGTCCGCCTATAGCTCGTGCACCGGCAGCAGGAGAGTCCCGGCTGCCCTCACCAGCCTGGGGTTCGACGGCTGGCTCCGGGTTTCCTGACACTTCGGCGGAACGCCGGACGGTCCAGCCGCATGACCACACCACCGTCCTTCAGTCCCTTCGTCTACGCCCGTGCGATCCGGGCCCCTGACCTCCCGCCGATCGCCCGTCACGTGGCGCTGACACTGACCTCGTACGCCAATCGCAGCGGCGACGCCTGGCCGGCCCAGGAGACGCTCGGGACTGCCCCGACTTCGGTTGACCCTGGCGTTGGCCCCAACGGCGGGGTGTACCTCTTCCATTGAGGCCCAGACGAGGGCGCCACGGAGAGCCCCCTGTCGTGGGGGCAAATTTGCTCACTCGACGAGTCGAGTGAGCGCACGGCTATGCCGCCGTGCCGCGTCGTGCCGTTGCTTCAGTCTCGTCCACCAAGGTCGCCGGCTGGCGACCAAGTTGGAATCTTGTCATCACCGGGCAACCCCCTGCCCCCGAGTCAACCGAAGTCTGGGCAGTCCCCACCGACGCGCGGACGAGGGCGGCCGGCTCCCCGGCTAGCCGGTCAGGCTCGAGGAAGTGGGTGTACCCGGCCAGCGTCTGATCACTGGCAGCCGGCCTCCAATGCGCCGTAGTGCTTGTGGTCGCTCACTTCCAGGCTGGCGACGACGCCGCCGCCGTCGTCGAAGTAGCTGATCCAGCCGCCGCTGCCGTCGCCGACGAGCATGCCGCTGGATCCCTGTCCGAAGCTGCCGTCCTCGTGGTCCTCGATCGTCTTGCCCGGGTAGTCGCGGCTGACGTCGCTGATGAACTGACCGGTGCCGAGCCCGTCGGTGGTTCGGTAGCTCGAGCTGGCGGACGGTGACGGGTTGATCCTCACGACCTTCCCGGCTTGCGGGTTGTAGGTGACGTACAGCTGCCCGTCGGTGGAGGCGTAGTTGAGGCAGCCTTGGTATCCCGGAGTGGCGGTGAATCCGAGTCGGCTCAGATCGGCGGCGCTCATCCCCAGCTTGACGGCGCCGATGCCGGTGAAGGTGACGTCGTTCGGTCCGGGCAGATGCTCGATGCGGGAGGCGACCACCTTGTGGCCGTCCCATTTGAGCGTGACGGTCGCGCGTCCGCTGGCGCAGCAGCCGGCGTCGAACTTCCGGGCATCGAGGCTGGTCACCTGCACGGAGCCGTCGGACAGATAGGTGATCTTTTGGGTTCCGTCGCGGGCGTCGCCGACCGCGTCGCCCATCTGGTACGAGCCGAGCACGATCGGATGACCGGATGCGCCACGTGCCCAGAACACGATGTTGTCCGGCCAGGAGACGCCGCCCGCGTTGCAGGAGACGACGCCGGCGGCGTCGCCGACCCTGTCGCCGTTGAGGTCGCCGAGCGCGACGCCGGATGCGAGCCCGAGGGTGGGCGGTTCGCCCCGCGATTCGGTGTGCCCGACGAGTGTGCCGTTGACCAGGTTTCCCGCGGTGAAGTTGCACAGCGGCGGCACGGGGGCCGAGCGCAGATCCTGGTAGGTCAGCGGGTCGTGCGCGTTCAGCGCGGTGACGTCGGCGTTTAGTGCGCGCGCGGCTTGATCCAGCGCCGTCGGATCCTGGTAGACGTGGATGTGGGAGCACGGGGCGGCCAACGTCGCTGCGCCCAAGTACATCACCAGTCCCGGGGTGAGCTTGCCGGCCAGGGCCCCGTCGAGGGCGTTGTTGTCGGCGGCGACCTGCCCCAGTCCGGCGAGCAGCCCCAGGAGCGCCGACTTCGACCAGCGTGCTGCGACTGCTGCGGTTTGGAGGTTGTCGCTGGTGATCGTGCACGGATCGGTCTGCAGTTCCATCGGCTGGCCGTAGGGCCACTTGTTCTTCTTCTCGATCTGCAGGTAGCCGTGGCTGGAGGAGGTGCCGACGATGCCGTCGGAGTCCAGGCTGATGTCATACAGGTGGATGCCGGCAAAGGTCCGCTTCACCGTCACCTGGCCGGCGATCTCGGTCAGACGGGTTGTCCTGGCGAGATACGGCGGGAGCCCCGCGATGCACGGTGCGGGAAGCGGTGCGGCGTCCTGGTGGAGTGCAAGGCACTGCTGCGCATTCGAGCCCGCGGGCGCGGCGCGGATGCTGCCGAGAACTTCCTGGGCACCCTGGAAGTCCGCGCCGAGCGACGTGCCACCGAAGGGGGAGCCGAGGTACGGGGTATCGAACGTGACGACCCCCCCTATGTCGGCGGACACGCCCTGTCCCGCGGATGCGTAGAGAGTCGCCACACCGCCCATCGAGTGCCCGACCAGGAGGACCTTTCCGTCACCCCCGGCATGTGAGTAGGTGGTAGACACGTCCTTGATGTATTGCGCCAGGCAGCCCTGTACGACGGCCGCGGCCGCCCAGGTGGTGGAGTCCTGCCCGTAGTCGAAAAAGAACGGGGTGATGGCACCGCCGGTGCGTCGTGTGAGCTCCTTCGCCGCGCCAGTCAAAGCTGAGCCGTTGGCAGTCCACCCGTGGACGAAGATCGCCGGCCGGTGGTCCGCCGTTTGGTTTGCCTCGGCAGCCGTGGACGTGGTTGAGCAGACCTCAGCAGCCGCCGCTGGCGTCCCAGGCCCGGCACGGAGTACCCCGGCGGTGAGCACCAACGTCGCCAGGACGACCTGGGGCATGCACCGCAACCGAAGTCTTGGCCCGCTCACTTCGTCGGCCCGCCGTCGACGACCCGCCACGCGCCGCCGGCGAACGTGAGGGTGAAGGTCCATGTCGCTGGCTGCCCCGCCGGCGGATGTGTGACGGTGCCTATGACTGTGGCGTTCTGCGCATCGATCTTGTGGAAGGTCGCCGCGTCGAACCTGATCGGGGCGAGTGCCGCAATCTGGGAGGCCGCGGCCGGGTCCAACGACTGACCGGATGGAACAGCCAGCGCGTCTCGCAGGGGAGCCTCGCTTCCGGCGGCGAGGTCGGAGGACAACTTGTCGGCGCGTTGCGATGTCAGCGGCGGCGCCGAGTGCGGCGAGGATGAGTGGTAGAGCGCGGACGAGGTGCAGCCAACGCAGGTGAGCGCAGCGGCAGAAGCCACGGGGATCCAAGCACCGCGGAGTCGGCTCCCCATGCGGAGTTGCACACGCTCTCCTTCCCCCACCGCGCTCCCGAGCAGGACACGCGTCGGGGAAGTCGTATCAGCGAAACGCGGCCGCCGGTAGGTCCCTGGCTGCCTCGGCGCTTGCCTGAGCAGTACATCTAGGAGCCTGCTGAATAAGGGGGCAGGGCGCCTCGCGGCAGTCTCGCTGCAGTGAGGTCAGCACCCGAGGGTGCGACAGAGAGGTCGCCCTGCCCGTCATCCACGGTGGTCCGGGTGGGTGGTG
>JAOPYH010000476.1 GCA_025964715.1 Streptosporangiaceae bacterium
GTGTCCGGCCCGGTGAGCTCGGCGGCCTTCTGCCCGGCCTGCCAGGCGAGCACCGGGCAGGTCTCCGGGTTCTTCCCGAAGGGCACGGCCACGACGCGGGGCTCGACCTTGGACACGCGCACGTGGACCAGGAGCCCCTTCGGGTCCGGGGTGATGTCCCGCAGCGTGAGCCCGGCGAGTTCGGCGCGGCGGGCCGCGATCGAGAAGCCGAGGAGGACGACGGCCCGGTCGCGCTTCCCGGTGAGGGTGTCGGGGCAGGCGGCGGCGATCCGGCGCAGCGCGTCCAGCTGCATGGCCGGGGCCTTACCGCGGCCGCGCGGCGGCGCCTTGGTCGCGGCGGCCTGCTTCTTGTAGTCCTTCAGCAGCTCCCGGGCGGCGGCGGTGTCCTCCGGGGCGATGACGACGCCGTAGTCGGTGCGCAGGGTGACGGTGACCCCGGCGAGCTTGCGGTCGATGGTGGTGGCCGCGCGGTGCTGGCGCTCCCACAGCCATTTCACGAACAGCCGGAGGGTGCCGCGGGTCGCGGCGGTCGCCGGCACCTTGAGGGTGCCGGTGAACTCGAGCCAGGTTTTCCAGTCGGAGGCGTAGGAGCGGGTGGTGTTGTCCGGCCGCTGGGCTTTGGCCTCGGTGTCGCTGGCCGCGTCGAGCGCCGCGAGCTTGGCGCGGGTGGTCTCGTCGTAGTCGGCGGGCATGAGCGGCCCGACGGGCGTGGTGGCGAGATCGCTTGAGTGGGCCTCAGTGGCCAATTCCTGGTTCACGCATATCGTGAATCAAGGGTCCCGAGAAGCCTTTTAGAGGGGTCGACGCTGACACGTGAGTCGTCTGCGGACACCCGCGCCACCCTCGGACACGCGAATACGGACAGACCCGGCTACTCCGGGATTCGTTGGTAATAGGCCGCAACTCTGCCGGGCCGGGGAGCGGCGAGAACGGGCAGCGGCGACAACCGCCCAGCTCGTCACGGCGCTCTAGGACGCGGCCCGGGCACCGACTCGAATTCGGCGGGGAGCTCTTCATGTGAGAGCGGGGTCGAGCGCGGACGGAAGGGGTGAAGGCCACCTCTACGTCCGGAGATCCAGAATGATCGACCTCATCCAGATCCTGCACCACCTCGCCGACGCGTTCGGCGGCATGTCGCCCGAGGGCCAGCTGAACGTGGCGCGCGGCGCGGTCAAGGCGGTGGTGCTCCTGACGCCGGGGCGGGGCAAGCACCGCCGCTAGGTGGTCCGGCTCTCGGTACTGCGTGCAGTTGGTACTGCACGGCCGCACTACGTGGCGGCGAATGCAGCGGCTCCCCGGGCCAACACCCTGCACTGCGACCCGCCGCACGGCGGCCGCACACAGTGGAGGACTTCCCGAGTGTCAAAGCCCCTCGAAGAACAGCAGACAGAAACCCCCGCGCCCGCACCGGGGGCGCCCGATCGGCTCATCGTGGTGCTCGCGGCGGTGCTGGTGCTGTCTGGTCGCGTGCCCTACGACCAGGTGGACCCGCTCCTGACCGCGATCGCCGTCGGCGGTGCGATCCGGAAGAAGTGACCGCCCGCCAGTAAGACGGGGGCCGACGGCGGGAGGAGCAACACCGCCGTCGGCCCGGGTCGCCCGACATACGCGAGCTCCAGATCCTCGGTGCCCGGCTCCTTCGGCAGGAAGATTTCGTCGGCCAGCACGATCTCCCGCGCCTGATCGCGTGCCTGCATCTTCGCCGCCACGGCCTGCTCAGTGGTCTCCTTCACGGCCGCGTTGTAGAACTCCTCCGCCGTCTCGCTGATTTTCACGAGCACGCGGTTCTGCAGCGCCTCGAAGAACGCCGTGATCCCCAGCCAGTGAGCGAAATTCGGTAGATCCTCGCACAGGACTTCGGCGGTAGGAGTTCGATCTTGCGACAAGCCTGTCACCCGGCCCCAGGCACACCTTCCGAGCCGGATCTTGCAAGCGAATCGGCGAGGGCGCTCCGCCAGGAGGCGACGCGGGCCATTTCGGACACGGTGAGTGTTCCAGGAGTCCACGGGAGTAGTCGATCGATCTCCCGGAGCAGTTTGCGTGCGGATCGGAAGGCTCCCACGTCGCTTTCTTTGGCCATCTGCGCTTCCAACTGCCGAAACCGCTTACGCAAGAGTTCTGGTTGGGCAGAGCGCCATCCGGCAGCCAAAAGTGCCTTGTAGAGGCGGCCTCGATCCTCCTTGTGCTCGGCTCCGGGCAACTGCTTGATAAGTCCCAGCGCGTTATGCCAAGCGTCGCCCACCAGCGTCGTGTCTTCGGTCTGCAGGAGGTCCAGAGCCAACTGGATCCGCACCTCGTGAGAAGGGATCGCGCCGACAGGCGTTGAGAGTGGTGTGATGGGCGAAGACGCAGTGTGCTTCAACCAGGCCATCGCCTCGTTGATGGCCTGGTTCAGCTGCTGACGTGTCCTACTCCCGTACCGGATTCCCTTTGCATACTCCGTTGCACGGCGGCCCGCTACCCGGACGCCCTGGTGGTCCCCCCGCGCCATTGCGGAGTCGAGTTCTGCGATCGCCCGGCGAGCTTCGACATCGGAGACGGGCTGTTGATTCGATGTGCGGGAGGGGACAGTAACCACCCTACGAACTGGGGCGGCCTGCGACTTTGGGGGCGTAGGAGGGGTTGTCCTCGCTGGCTTTCTCGGTGGGGCGAACGTGGTGCGGACACGCTCGAACTCGCTCTGCGCCCAGGACCGGAATTCTTCGCCCTGTTCGGGGACATCGATCCCGTGGTCCCTCGCTATGGTCGCCAAGTACTCCAAGGGCTCGTGCGTACCGGCGCGCCGGACAAGAAGCGCTGATAGCAGCGGCGCGCCCGGACCTCCTGACTCGTCTATGAGCCTGAGTATGGCCTGTCTGTCGTCCTCGTCGATATGAGCGATGCTCATGTTGGCGGACTGCGCGAGCTCCTGCCAGGTGACTTGGGTCCCTTTGCGTGCGGCGCTTTCCAATGCCTGCCTGAACACCTTGGCCCGCTCGTGCAGCAGGCGGGCGCGTTTCTTCGTGAATGCTGCGGTGGGGAGTGCACCCTGTTCCGAGTCGGCCTTGGCGCCCGCTGCTGGGCGAGCCTTTCGGGGTGCTGACGTACTTCGATGCGGGGTAAGCACCGCAGTCGGTGGTGCCTGTGCGGCCAGGAGCTCAGAGGCTTGGGCGTGGTGCGCGTCCAGCCGGGAGATGTCTTTGGCCTCGATCCACCAGTAGTCGGCGGGCACTGGGCATGGGGGCGTGAGTAGCACGTGGGCGGACTCTGGAAGTCGGTAGGCTGCCTGCGGGCTGGGCCGAAGTGCGTTGAGGGGTGTGGAGACAAACGCCTTGGCCATGGGTGATCCCGAGGACTTGAGGTCGACGGCAAAGACCCACCGCCCGTGGAATTCGCCTGCCTGCAGGGGCTGGGGGTCTGCAAGCACAAAGTGGATCTTGTGTCCGCTCAGCGGCAAGCTCGCGGATGTGGGGGGAGGGCAGCCTTCCTCGTTACGGTACCTGCGAACCTCGATGACCTCGGGTGTGGCGATGCCGTCCTGGGTGAGCGCGCATTCACCCAGCAGGGCCCAGCGAGGCTGCTCGCCAGGGAGCTCGGTGCCCACCTGGACCCGGCGGGTTGTACCCACGGTCGTGCACTGCAAACGCAGCGCGTAGCCCTGTCGGAAGATCTGCTCCTTGCTGACCAGCCCGGGGCGTCCGAACACCCATTCCAGGCGCTTGCCGACTGCTTGGGCCCGCTCCTCTTCGCGCTGCCAGCTGCGGTAGTCGAGTTGGGAGCGCTGGATGCGCAACACCTGGTTGGTGGTCCGCAAAGTCAGTTCCACAACATCGCCCAGGCTCTCGCCAGCAGAATACAGGCGGCCGGAGGCCTTGATCCCGTGGGCCTCTATCCATTGGAGCATGTCGCGCTTGATGTAGAGGTGGTCCGCGCTAGCGATGTCGGCGAGAGCGCCGACCCGCTCGCACTTACTTGGGTAGCCGCTCGGGTCGGAGTGGTGCGCGAAGTGGCAGACCCGGTCGTAGTACAGCTTGTCGATCAATTCCTTGCCGCAGCCGCCCAACCAAGTACCACACCAGAAGGTCTTGCCCGCGAACTGACGCCTGAAGGTTTCCAGGTCATCCGGCTCCATAGGTAGGATGACGGGCTCGTCGGAGTCGGGACTGCCGATGACGGCGGTCTGGACTTTGCGCGTGTCGTGCATGATCTCCCAACTCTCTGGTCGCGCGGATGCCCGGACTCCGTTTGGCCGACGCAGCGTTTTTGAATCGGTGCTACGGACAGCCGCAGCCGCAGGATGCTGCTGTCCGTAGGCCGCGAAGGCTGCATGGATCTACGATGCCTGGTCCACCGGAATCGCAGTGACGCGAATCGCGTCCAGGATCGTCACGACGGTGTCGACGTCCTCCTCAGCGAAGATGTCCTCCGGGCCGGTCGGCGCAATGGCGGTGAACGGGGCCTCGTAGAGGTCCCCGGCTTCCATGATCCCTCGCTGGGCGAGGAAGTCGACGATCTGCTGAAGGAAGTCCAGCTGCTCGGAGGTGAGGGTGCGTCCCGACTGGAACTGATCGAACGCTGCGGTGGCGGCCCCACGGTCCAGCCCGCCCAGCGACCGCAGGAACAAGCCGAGTCCGCCGGCCTCCCGTTTCGCCCGCTCCAGGTCGGTGTCGGTGCCGATGCCCTGCTCGATGAAGATTCGTTCCAGCTCTGTCAGGTCGGTCGACGTGATCTGTCGGTTGCGGCGCAGCTTCTGCACGGCCAGGTGGTCCTCGTGCTTTCGCAGGTACGCTCGCACCTTCTGCTCGAAGCGTGACCATTCGGTACCCAGGGCCACGCCGCGCAGCTCGGTGGAAGTGATCTCGCCGAGCTCGTCCTCGAAGTCGGTGTAGACGATGGTGCGGGTCTTGCGTGGGATCAGCTTGACCAGCCCCCGGATGCGGCGACGCATGGCCTCCAGCATGGGCAGCGTCACGTCTTGCCACCAGGTGTCCCCGGCGATCTCGTCGAGGAGCTGCTGCTGTGCGCGAATGGTCGGGATGGTCGTCGAGTCCAGCAGCGTGGACGCGATCTCTTGCACCTGCGTACGAAGCCGGTCCCAGCCTGGCTCCGCGTTCAGCTGGGTGAGCTGGAGGCGCAGGGCGAGCAGATCGAAGCGCTTGGCCTCCTCGCTCATGTCGTCGTCGCGGTACTGGGTGGGCAGCGCGGCCAGGTGCTCGGTCAGCTCGGTGTGCGCCTCGGGGGTGAGGCGGTGCCAGTTGGAGAAGTCGGCGTAGACCTCGACTTGCTGGCGGTGGGGGCGGACCAGGAAGTTCTCCGGGTTCATGTTCTCCACCGTGCGGTGGAGGTGCCGGGCGACGGCCCAGCGCAGGCCGGCTTCGGTGCGGGTGCCGTCGGGGTCGTCGTCGGATTCGGCAGCGGCGAGGTCCGGGTGCCGCTGGTCCAGGCCGAGCAGCAGGTCGGCACGGTTTTGGAACAGCCGCTCGCCGAGCGACGGGCCGAGTCGGCCTTCGGCCGGCATGAGGTCCTGGTTGAAGTACTCCACGTTCTGGCACAGGTCGAAGACCATGAACTCGCTCTTATCCTGGCCGGGCCCGAACAAGTCCGGGCAAAGCCGGGTGCCGCGGCCGATCATCTGCCAGAACTTGGTCTTGGAGTGGACCAGCTTGAAGAAGACCAGGTTGACGACCTCGGGCACGTCGATGCCGGTGTCCAGCATGTCGACGGAGATTGCGATGTGCGGGTCCTTCTCCTTCTGCGCGAACTTGTCAATCAGGTCCTGGGCGTAGTCGTACTGGTAGGTGATGACCCGCGCAAAGTCGCCGTGATATTCGGGATAATTGGCGTTAAAGCGCTCGGCGATGAAGTCCGCGTGCGCGTTGTTCTTCGCGAAGATGATGGTCTTGCCGAGCCGGTCCCCTCCCGCGACCTTCAGCCCATGGGTCATCAGAGCCTCCAGGGCCTTGTCCACGGTGTCGGAGTTGAACAGGTACTTGTTGAGCTCCTCGGAGTTCACCGAGTCGGGGACATTGCCCTCGTCGTCCCACTCCAATTCGTCCCAGCGCTCCTTATCCTCCTCGGACAAGTCTGCGTACCGTATGCCCTCCCGCTGGAACTTCAGCGGCACGTCCACGGTGCGCGGCGGCACGAGATAGCTCTCGTCCACGGCCTCGTCGAGGCTGTAGACATCAGTGGGGACGCCGTCCTCCAGGTGGAAGCGGCGGTAGGTGTTGCGGTCGACCTCGTCCTTCGGGGTCGCGGTCAGGCCGACGAGGAGTGCGTCGAAGTAGTCGAAGATCGCGCCGTACTTCTGGTAGATCGAGCGGTGCGCCTCGTCGATGACGATGAGGTCGAAGTAGCCGGGTCCGAAGATCCGCAGGTCGTCGGTGGTCTCGTTGATCAGACCCATCATGGTCGGGTACGTGGAGACGTAGACCCGGGCCTCGGGGTTCTTCTCCGTCAGCAGGTTGATCGTTGGCACGCCGGGCAGGTGCTGCTTGAAGGCGTTCGTGGCCTGCGTGACCAGTGCCTTGCGGTCGGCGAGGAAGAGGACGCGCTTCGCCCAGTTGGCGCGGATCAGCTGGTCGACCAGGCCGATGACGGTACGGGTCTTGCCCGACCCGGTCGCCATCACCAGCAGCGCCTGCCGCTGCAGGTCCCGCTCGAACGTCTCGCCGATCCGGCGGATGGCCCGGGTCTGGTAGTGGCGGCCGGCGATCTGCTCGTTGATCCGTACTCCGGCCAGGGCCTGTCGGCTTACCCGGCGCTGGACGAGCAGATGCAACTCGTTCTTGGTGTAGAAGCCCTGGACCTCGCGGGGCGGGTAGCGCAGGTCGTCCCAGAGGTGGGTCTTGTAGCCGTTGGTGTAGAAGATGACGGGCCGCTGTCCGTACATCTGCTCAAGGCAGTCGGCGTATAGCTTGGCCTGCTGCTGCCCCTTCGTTGCGTCGTGCGTGGTCCGCTTGGCCTCGACCACGGCCAGCGGCTTGCCGTCGTCCCCCCACAGCACGTAGTCCGCGTGCCCGGTGCCGGTCCCGAACGGCATCCCGGTGACTTCAAACTCCCGGTCCTGGGGCTTGTCGAGGGCCCACCCGGCCTCCTTGAGGAGGAGATCGATGATCAGGTGCCGGGTCTCGGCCTCGTTGTAGTCGTGGGTGTCAGGCCGGGCGGCGTTGGTGGCCTTGGCCGCTTCGATCTCGGCCTGGAGCCGCGCGATTTCCACGTCCTTGTTGGCGTCCCGCTCCCGAGCGGCCGCGAGCTCGGCATCCAACTTGGCGTACTTCTCGGCCTGCGCCTTGAGCTCGGCTTGCTTCTTCAGTCGCACCTCGGCGGGAAGTGGCCGGGGGATGACCGTCTGGTCGAAGGCCAGGCCAGTGGCGGGCAGGTCGGCGGGGTTGCGGGAGTACCGCCGGGCTATCCAGTACATGACGTGGAACAGCTCGGCGACTACCTTCACCGAGTCGTTCGCGGTCACAGGCCCGGGCCGGTGCACGGCGGCGTTCCCCTGCCGCCGGATGATGACCATCTTCGTCCGGATCGCCGGACCGACCAGGTTGACCATCGTCGGCTCGGCGATCATTGCCGCCAGGTCGTCCTTGTAGGGCGGCCGGAGTGTGCTGTCCGCCCGATACAGCCACGTCACCGCTACCTCCAGCGCGCGCCGCGCGTAGAAGCACGACGCCCGCGGGTCCGCAACCGCGATCCGCTCGGCCCGCGTGGTCTCGTCGTGGAGCTCAGGCCACTCGGCCTTCAGGAACGCAAAGTTGCTCACGAAGTGACCTTCCCCCGGCGTGACGGTTACGGCTGGCGGCGCGGGCGCGGGCGCGTGCGGCGCGGCTTACGTGAGCGGATCGTCCCACAGCTCCCCACGGAACGCACGGTGCTGTGCGGAGGCGAAGAGGGCGTCGAGCTCGTCGAGGTGGGCTTGGTGGGTCGCCTTGATTCGGTGGATAGCGGAAATCCGGATAGCGAACTCCTCTTGCAGGGCGATGGGGGGAAATTCAATATCTAGCCCGACCAGGCGCCCCTTGGGGATGTTCGGCATGGAGCCAGCGCTCCCACTCGCTAGCTCTTGAATCTTGCGACGTTTAGGAGGCAGTGTCATGAGCGCGTGTAGGTACGTTTTATTGATGTCTGCGTCAGGTTTGGGAACGAGCCTGAAGATCAGGTCCGGCATGAGTAGGCGAGGCGGTGTTTCATGGACGATTGCGGAGGCGCCAACGAGCTCGCGAGTGTTTTTTCGGGAAAACAGTAGATCGCCTGGCTTGACCTCGTTGCCGACGATCGGCTTTTGACTTTCCGGCAAAGCCTTGTTTTGGCCCGGATTGTATTCACACCGAGTGACGGCCCCAAGTTTGAGGACGCCCCACTCCGAATCTACAGCTGGACGAGCCAGGCAATTAGGGCTGCTTCCGCTGTCGATCCTGTCCAAAAGTGATCCGAGGCTGACTCGCGGCCAACCGTGATTGTTGTGGATAGGGTCGCCGAACATGTCGAGGAAGATCGACCGCGTAAGGTCGCCGAGGAGGGCGATGGCCTCCCGGCGCTTGGTGCGCAGCGCATCGATCCGGTCCAATACCTCAGCGATCCGCCGCTGCTCTGGCAGGGGGGGAAGCGGGACATTGAATTGCCCGAGCTTGTCGATAGGGAAGTTGTCAGCTGTGGTAGCCCTCACCCACTGAAGGATCTCACCAGACCGCTCTTTGATGAATCGGGCAAGGTAGCCAGGGTCTACTTCATCGGAGCAGATGAGGGCCTTCATATCTTGATTGATGGCGACTACTCGGCGACTCAATGCCACGGGGAGTGTGTGCTTGAGAACACCAGATCGGACAACAATTAGGACGGAATTTTCAGGAACCAGGCGTGCGCTGCTGTTGTCGAGGCCAGCCTGTGTGATGTTCACCTGTGCGGTGAAAATATCCCACGCTTTCATGTCCTTGGGGGTGACCCAAGGGATCTCGCCGTCGTAGTAGTCAGCATTGCTGCGTGTTGGAGTACCTCCACCTACGATGCGAACCACCTCGCCGATCGAGGCCGTGCGCCAGGCGCTCATCCCAGCATTCCCTTCAGCTCGGACATACCCTGCTGGATCTCCGCCTCGATCTTCGCGAGTTCGTCCAAGATCTCGGCTGGAGCGCGGTGCTCGACCTCCTCGTGGACGATCTCCTTGTAGCGGTTCAGGGTCAGGTCGTACCCCTGCGCTGCGATGTCCGCCTTCGGGATGCAGAAGCTGTGTTCGGTCCGCTTGCGGTCCCGCTCGCTCCCGTTGCGCTGCGCCCAACGCGCCAGTACGTCCGGCAGGTTGTTCTTTGCGTGCTCCGCCACGCCCAGCGGCCCGCCCGCCGGGACGGCTCCGAGCTTGTCCTCCGTCAGCAGCGGCGATCGCTTGTCGTCGAGGCTCCAGCCGTCCGCCGTGACCTCGTAGAACCACACGTCATCCGTGCCGCCGCTGTCCGTCCGCGTGAAGAACAGGATCGCCGTGGACACCCCCGCATACGGCTTGAAGACGCCGCCTGGCAGCTTGACCACCGCGTCCAGCTTGTGTTCCTCGACCAGCATCCGGCGGAGCTCCTTGTGCGCCGTCGACGAGCCGAACAGCACGCCGTCCGGGACGATGACAGCCGCTCGGCCGCCCGGCTTGAGTAGCCGCAGGAACAGAGCGATGAACAGCAGCTCGGTCTTCCTCGTCTTGACGATCCTCTGCAGGTCCTTCGCTGTCGCCTCGTAGTCGAGACTGCCGGCGAACGGCGGGTTGGCGAGGATCAGCGAGTACTTGTCGGCCTCGGAAGCCGCGCTCTCCGCCAGCGAGTCCCGGAAGCGGATGTCCGGGTTCTCCACGTCGTGCAGCAGCATATTCATGCTGCCGATCCGCAGCATGGTGCTGTCGAAGTCGAAGCCGTGGAACATGCTGTTGTTGAAGTGATGCCGCTGCTCAGCCCCCATCAACGCATCCTTGTGGGTGCGACTGACGTATGCGGCGGAGGCCACCAAGAAGCCTGCGGTTCCGCAGGCCGGGTCGCAGATCTCGTCCGCCGGGCCCGGTGCCGTCATCTCGACCATGAGCTGGATGATGTGGCGCGGAGTGCGGAACTGGCCGTTCTGTCCGGCGGTGGCGATCTTGCTGAGCATGTACTCGTAGAGGTCGCCCTTGGTGTCCCGCTGGGCGAGCGGGATGTCCTGGAGCATGTCGACGACCTTCGCCAGGAGCGCCGGGTTCTGGATTGTGAACCGGGCGTCCTTCATGTGGTGTGAGTACGTCGAGTCCTCGCCGCCCAGCCTCCGCAGGAACGGGAACACCCCGTTGGCGACGATCTCCAGCATGTTCTCCGGGGCTTCGTTGGTGAAGCGGGACCAGCGGAGGAGTTGGGTGTCCTCGGTGAAGACCGGGTTCTCGATCGGCTTGCCGGTGCGGGCGGCCTTCCGCTCCTTGGCGGTCTGGATGTCGTCCAGACGCCGGATGAACATCAGGTAGGTGATCTGCTCGATGACCTCCATCGGGTTGGAGATGCCACCTGACCAGAAGGCGTCCCAGACGCGGTCAATCTTGCTCTTCAGCTCACCGGTTATCACGAAGCGGAGCGTACCGGACCTCACTGACAGTGCGGTCTCACCCAGGCGGTCGCGGCCGTCGTCGTCGACCAGGACGACGTCCATCGGTGGCCCGGCCCCTCGGCGAATCGGTTCCGCTGGTGACGTCGACCAGGCGGCCGCTCGGCGAAGGCCTGCGCGACTGACCAACGCGCCCGTGGGCCAGCCGCGCGGCGGGTTTGGCGGGGTGGCGGTACCAGGGGGCTACAGCGCCCCCTGGACCCCGCCCACCCCCGGCGTCCTGCAGCGCGATGCGGGATCACCGTGGAGCGCCGAGCGGATGGTCCGCCAAGTCGAGGCGGACTACGAACACCAGCGCCGCATGGACCGCATCGACATCTGGTTCCGAGTGGCCGGAACCGCGACAGCGGCCGGGGGGATCGCGGGCTTCGTGTGGATCGCGAAGTACATCGTCGACCACGGTGCGCCTGCCGCGGGCGCGGGGTTGCTGGGAGGCGGTGTGATCGCCGCGTTCGGCGCGCTGTCCGTGAGTCTGGCACGCCGACAGAAGTGAAGCCGACGCTCGGGCGCGCGGGTGTGAGCCGCGGCGACCAAGACGACGAAGAGCTTCACGGGGAGGCGGTCGCGGCTGAAGACGCGCTGCTTCCGCCACCGTCGGTTCGGGGTCTTGAGCGGCTAGCAGATGCCACGGATGCTGACTGGATGGACTCCATTGAGGACTGGTACGGGAAGCGCGACTTGCCCGGAGGTGACCCGTCGAGGGCGCCGAACTACTACTACAGCGAAGACAACGACACCATCGATTACCCGGGAGAAGCATTTTCCGCCGCGACGCATTACCAGGACGACAGGGTGGATCCGCTCGAGTGCGCTGGCTGCGGACATACCCACCCCGAGAGCCTCGATGAGCACGGTCTCTGCCCGTATTGCAGGCTCTAACGGGCGGTCCCGACACCGCAAAGACTGGCAACCCCGGCTCCTACGCGCGGGGCCAGCGGGAACCGGTTCTCCAGCCGTGGTGAGTGGCGCAACAACGGCTGCGACAACGGTTGCACCAACGGGTGCATGAAGTGCTGCACCAACGGTTGCGGCGCCCGGCCGGACGGTCACTCACCATGGCGGGTCAGCCCCGGCGGTGAGTGGCGGCCGCGGGCTGACTTCCCACCCGACTTCGCGCTGCCAGAGCTGGACCGCATCGCGCAGATGGCCGCCCCGCTGCTGCCCGGGCCTCCCGGGCAGTGGCAGGAGATCTCCGATCTGGCCGCAAGTCTGCGGGCCGCCCACTCGCCCGCCACGGCATCAGCCTCCCTGTTCCGCCGGACCAACGCTGAGCTGTCCGGGCATCTCGCCAACACCCTCGCCGGCCGGTACGACGCTCTGGCAGGCCCCGGCCAGGAACGCCAACGGGAGTCCGCGAGCGCATCCTCGTCGAACTCGCCCGGCGCAATACGCTCACGCCGCCCCAGCGAGCCGCCGAGGAACAGCAACGCCAGAGCCTGCGCGCGCATGAACAACAGGCCGTGGTGAAGCGCGGGAAGGTCAAGGCCAAGGGCGGAGCCATCGAGTGGATCCATTGGCAGTCCGGTACCGCCCAACTGCTGCCCCGCCTGATCGCCAGCCGCACCGAGGGCCCGCTGTTCCTCACCGAGCGCCGGGCTCCAGACGGCACTCCCAGCCTCGACGTCTGCCCGACCACCGGCCGCGCCCGGCTGTCCTACCGGCGGGCAGAGGAGATCTTCGAGGAGAGCACCCGCCTGCTGGCCAACCCGCTGGCCCGGCCCGAGCAGTGGACCGACCTCCAGGGCTGGACGCTGCACCGCTGGCGCCATTCGAGCCTCACGCACGACGCGGAGAACGGCACCAGCACACCGATGCTGCTGGCCCGCTCCCGGCACGCCTCCGTGCGATCGCTGGAGCGATACGCCCGCCCCGGCGTCGACGCCGTCGCCCGACACGTCGCCGCCCAGGACCCGGCCGCCCGACGCAGATACCACTGACCAGGCACGTCACCGACCCCGTTGCCTCTTTCCCGCGTACTCCGGTTGGCCTCCAGGTAGGAGCCCAAGGCCGCGTACCCACGCTGCGGGTCCTGCGGGTCTCCTCCATCCGACGCGGCACGTCGAGGGGAACACCCTCTGCATGCGCGGCAAGCTCGGCAAGCTCTTCGGCGTCCGGAACCCACTCCGACGTCTGTGCGCGGCCCGTCCGGGGGGATGTTCTGCGGAATCCGTCGGAACCGTCGGCCCGATGATCACCCCTGGTCAGGGCCGGTTTCGGATCCGTCGGGGAACCGTCGGCGCCGACGGATGATTTGTCGGCGATCCGCCGGTCTCCGACGGGATCCCGCGGTCTCTCCGGTGACCGACCCGCCGTTCAAGGGATTTTCTTCCGCAGGCACCCTGACCGTTTTTAGGTGATCTACATCACAGGATGCGAGGTTAGTGGTGATGGAGGTGGCGCAACGTCAGGTTGCCGACGGGGAGACGTGATCCTGCCAATTATGCCTCTGACCTGCTCTTTTGGCATTGGCCGTATTGTCGGACCCTCGTGGTATTGCGCACTGTTCCGATACGGGCCGAGAACGACAGTGGACGGGTGCGGGTCCCCGGCTCTGGGCTGTCCTTCCCAAGCTTCGGTGTCGCGCAGCGCACGTATCGTTTGGGGTTATCAGCCCTTCGTGGAGACGACGAAGGGAAGCTCGAACGGCCTGTGCTTTGGCGGGCGATGGCCGTGCGGACTTCCCTTTGTCTGTGTCCAGGAAGGATCGCTCTAGGAAAGGCAGATTCCAGCCGTGACGCTTCACGACGGTACCCCAAAAGAAGCAAGCCTCGGTGCGCGGAGACGTGCTTGGCTGTCGACTGCCCCCCTCTTCCTGGGGATCGCAGCGGCCGTTGCCCTCACCTTCACGGGCCACGCCGACGTGGCCGCGGCTGTCGTCGCAGTGGCAGTACCCGCCGGCGCTATCAGCGTCTCCGTGACGGTGCAGATCCGCCGCTGACGCGCGAAGAGATGGCCACGGCTCCGGCCTACGTGCCGAGTAGGTGAGTAACCCGGTCGGTACGTCACCGATATGACGTACCGAACCGCTGTCGACGTCGACCAGGTGACCGCCGTCGACCAGCTCGCGCCCCGCGCTGCCGGCGCTTGCGGCGGGCCGTGCGGGGTGTCGGAGCGCGGCCTCCTTCGGGAGGGAGGGGGATAGCGGACAAGCGCGTTCGCGCTCGACACCTGCATCTACGGCCTGTGGCAGCCCGCGCGTTCACCGCCGCCCACTCGGCCGTAGACGGCCTCCTGTGCGTCGGGCGCGGTGGCGGCACCTTCGGCACTGTCCTCCCGAGTCCGGAGGAATACACGGAGGCGGAGGATGCCGTCCGCCGACTCCAGGAGGTGCTTGCGCTGATCACCGGCTCAGGTGACCCCGACGGCCCAGGTCAGCACGCGGACGGGGCCTGAGATCAGAGCAGGTACTCAGTCCTTGGTGCGCGGGGGCGCGGTGACTACGCGGACCCATGCGGCGGCGGCGTAGCTGGCCGCGAGCTCCCGGGTGGGGTGCCGTTCGGTGGTGCGCATCATCCCGTGCGACCAGCCGTGCCAGCCGTTGCGGCCGGAGC
>JAOPYH010000481.1 GCA_025964715.1 Streptosporangiaceae bacterium
GTGTCCGGCAACGCCCGGCCGCCCTCACCCCGCCCGCCCGGTGTCCGCACCGCGCGACCCGCCTCCGAGAACGCCGTCAACGCCTTCGTGGCCGTGGCGCGGCTGACCCCGGCCGCGTTCGCGATCACCATCACCGACGTCCCCGGATTGGCGCTCAGCGCGTCCCATACCGCGCCCGCCGTCCCATCCGGACGGACCGGGCCCGACGCGTCGGGGGCGACGTCCGGGCCGTCAGCGGTAATGTCAGCGGCGGCGGGGGCGTTGTTCGTACCGGCCATTTCATGACTCCTTTTCACCATCGGCGGGCGGGGAATTCCGCCGCCGTATTTCGTTCCGATAGACCAACCATTTCTCGACCCGGCGCACCAATCAAGTCCATCGCGCCGTTTTCCATGTCACCGCAACGGCTGGAGAGGCTAACCTCACTAACGGCCGGTAACGATATTTTGCAATCGCTATTCCCGGCGGCCTTGACTGTTCGCCGGTGGCCATATTTACGGCGGCGGAATGCGACCGGGAACTGGGGATAATCTCCGTTGGCGGCCCATCCGGCCTCGTGGGAATCTCGGTCACGCGAGACCCGTGACCTCAGCCCGCCTCCTCGCGACAGGTATCGACACCGTGCTTCCTGCAACTCGGGCCGCTGCGGGCGGGCCGGCGGGGACTAGTACCTGGAGGAGACTCATCCGGCACAGGGACAAGGGACAGGTCAGATCCCTCTGTCAGCCGGATTCACGTCTATTCATGGTTGCCTCTATAGGCGATGCGGGGGCACCATCGGCACCACCGAAAGGCCGATTAACCTGCGGGGACACTGGATGCCCGGGCTGTCACTCAAAGTGGGAGCCCCACCGCCACCCCCCGCGATATCCCCATTGCCACCCCCGGCACCCACATGCCGGGCGAGTAGCGGAAGGGCCCTGCCCACCGACCCGTTGAGGGCGCGGCGGGCAGGGCCGGGCGGCTCGGATTCCTCTACCCTGAGCCCCAAGGGACCAGCCTGTTACGAGCGGGCTGGTCCCCTTCTACATCGCCACCCGCGTCGTCAGATCCGGCCTGACTCCCCCATCTGCGGAGAGGTCGAGGTCCGCCCAGACGGTGTGGCCACCGTCCAGGCTCCCGTGGATGCCGATCGCGACCGCGAGCTTGGAGACCCCGAGCAGGCCCCTGCCGCCCTCGTGCAGTTCCCCGCCGACCTGCTCGGGCCGTACGGTCGGTACGGTCCTGCCGCCACCGAGGTCGGTCACCGCGATGTAGGCCAGCTCGGTGATCGCGATCTCCAGGCCGAACCAACCGCCCACATGTCCCGACCGGGTATAGAGGAGCGCGTTGCTGACGAACTCAGCAACGATGAATTCCACTTCTCCCTCACGCCCGCTGCCCGCCAGGAGCGACACGGCGAACTTCCGAGCCACCACCACTTGGTCAGCCCTTCCCGGGTACGTCCGCCGCCACGACATCGGCCCCGGGCCGCGCAGCCACTCGACCGATGAGCCGTAGCCCAAATTCCTTCTGGCCATTTTCTTCGACCACCTCCTTGACAATGCCGTCCGCCGCCGCCCTACGGCCCGAATAACACGAACGGCCGGAATCCCTATCAAGCATCGACTCGTTCGAGGCAGTCAAGTTAGGCGGGAGTTTACGATGCCTTCCCCATTGAGAGAGCCACGGCGATTATGAGCCTGGCACACTTTGGCGGATATCTCCCCGGCCGCTTCTGGTTGTCGCGCAGATCCGGCGGAACACAGAAGTCCACGGGCTGGGAGGGCTCGTGGGCTACTGAGTCAACCGAGACCCTGCTGCGCATCTGCCGTGCCGCATAGCCCTGGGCCGGGCCTTTATCCGGTCTGGGCGGTGTGCCATTCGTTTTCGAGGATGGAATGGACGATGGAGTCCCGCCAGGCGCCGCGAATACGCAGGTGGTGGCGAATGCGGCCTTCCTCGATCATGCCGAGTTTGGTCATGAGGGCGCCAGAGACATCATTGGCCGGGGAGCGAGCACCCCACAGGCGGTGCAGGGCGAGCTGCTCGAATCCCAGGCGCAGCAACAGCATGACGGTCTGTTCGCCCAGGCCCTGACCCCAGGTGTCGGCACGCAACGCGAAACCGAGCTGGCCGCTGGACTGGCCGGGGTGCTGGGTGTCGACCGCGAGACGGGCGAAGCCGATGGCCTCGCCCGTCTCCGGCAGCGCCGCGGCGAGGGAGTACTCGGTCCGCGGCTCCACTTGGGCGGCCGAGGTCACGGTCTGGAGGGTTGCGGCGACCTGCTCACGGGTGCGGGGCTCGAAGCTCAGGTGCTCGGTGACGACCGGATCGCCATAGATGGCTAGGACCGCGTCGATGTCGTCGTCGGTGAACTCGCGAAGGGTGAGGCGTACGCCTGTGAGGGTGACCGGATACATGCGGGTGAGGTTAGCGGCCCCGGGGGAGTGCGGCCGAGGCCGGAGTCTGGGAGTAGGCCTCGATCTCCAGCTGCATGTCGCGGGATACCGGCGCGGTCCGTGCCTCGGGGGTACGTAGGGCCGAGTGGACGCGCATCACGCTGGAGACCACCCCGCCGATCCGCTGGTCGGGTGGCAGGTCCAGCACTGGGCGCAGCGCCTCGGCGGCACCTTCCAGATCACCGCAGGTCGCGCGGGCCAGAGCTTGGTCGGCTCGGGCGCCGGCTTCATCGCTGAAGGATCGCTGGGCGGGCTCGGCGTCCTGATAGGCGGTGATGGCCTCGCTCGCGGCCTGCTCGGCTTGCGCTTCGGCGCCGGGCAGCCATACACGGGCATCAGCGAGGTAGTACAGCTGGCGGGGCCGGGTAAAGGTCATGATCCCGCCGAGTGCGTCCAGGTCGTCGCCTTGGACCTGATTGCGGGCGTCACTTGCGCGGCTGATCGCGTTCTCGGCCTTGTCGGCGTCGCCCAGGATCGCCCACGCCCGGGCTTCCTGGGCGGGCAGCCACACCGAGGAGGTCCCGGTGGTCCGGGCGGCGGGGTCGGCGCCGAGCTGGGCATAGCGGACCGCGTCGTTGGGCCACCCGGCCCAGTAAGCGATCATCGACTGCAGTCCGCGGGTCCAGGCCCGCAATCCGTCATGGCTGGCATTGTCGGCGCACACGTAGGCGGCCCGGGCCTGCGTCATCGCCGAGCGCGGGTCGCCCAGGTCATGGGAGGCCTTGGCGAGCATCCCGGAGATCGCCCCGGCCAGCAGGTACATCTCGGCGGCCTCGGCAGGCCGCTGACGGCCCTCCAACAGCCGGAACGCTACGTCCTGCAACTCGATCAGATCCCCGAGCAGCGCGGGAAGGGGTCGCTGGGGATAGGCGACCGCCAGTCGGGCGACCTCGTCGCGAAGCTGGTCCAACGTCTCAGGGCCGATGTTGCTGCCCTCGACCGTAACGGCGAAGCGCAGTGCTCTGCGAGCGGCCATTTCTACCTGCCTTTCCAACTGGAGGGCCGCGATCATCAGCCGCGGCCTCGACATCGTCGTCGTCGGGATATGTGAAGCACTCTCACCGGAACCCATCGGCGGGCCCGCCCCTGGCGGGGCGGTGGTGAAGGCGGCGTTGCAACGGATCAGTACGGCTCGTTCGCGCGGGACGGCCGCAACGAAGCGTCCTTCGCTGACGGGCTCCTGGCCGGGATCAAACGCCTCGACCGCCACCCCGCGGTTCGCGGATGGACCGTGATGTGGGAACGGTACCTGCAAGGAGACCTGCTGACGTCCGACCTGATGCTCGCCTTCGGGTGCCTGGTGACCTTCGACGTCGACCGCGGTATCGACGACAACTGGTGGGGCCCGGCACCCGCGCAGGCCGCAGCCGACGACGAAGCCCCAGCCCGCCCCGATCCCAAGCTCTTCGAGCAGCAACTCAAGGACGCCGACGTGGACCACGACGACCTCCTCGCTCTTCTGGAGGAGCCCATAACGAAACCGGAAGCGGCATCACCACTGCGACGTCGATCGGCGAGGCACCGTTGATGTGGGCGGAAGTACTTGACGAGCCGGAACTGGAGTTCGGCGGCGGCAACCGGCACATCGACCCTCGCTTCGGCATCAGCAACTACGGCCCGGCGGACCTGACCGCCGCCGACGCCCCCACCGCGATCCGCGTCGGCCTCATCGGCCCGGCTGATCATCTCGGCGTGCTCCGTACCTGTCTCGAACGCTGCCGCGAGC
>JAOPYH010000484.1 GCA_025964715.1 Streptosporangiaceae bacterium
GGTCCTCACACTGGCCATGGGCGTGGTCGGCAGCGACGACGCCGACACCGAACAGGATAAGGATCATCGTTCCGGCGAACTGTCCTTTGTGCTCCGCACCATTTCCTGGAGCTTCCTGCTCGCCGACAACGGCCTAGTGCTGGGGCCGTTGAAGAACGCCCATCTGGTGCCGGCGGACTTCCACGTACTCGCCACGGGATTCGCGGTGGTCGGCGGACTGACCTACAACTTCCTGCCCTTCATGGTGCTGCCGCTGTACGTGGCGCTGGAACGTGTGGACCCGAACGTGATCGAGGCCGCCCGTGACCTGTACGCCGGCCGCACGCAGACCTTCCTCCGGGTGGTCTTCCCGCTGTCGCTGCCCGGCGTCTTCGCCGGCGTGCTGATGACGTTCGTGCCGGCCAGTTCGGACTACGTCAACGCCACCGTGCTCGGCGGCACCCAGAACACCATGATCGGAAACGTCATCCAGAACCAGTACCTGGTGACCCAGACCTATCCGATGGCCTCGGCGCTCTCGTTCACCCTCATGGCGGCGCTGCTGCTCGGCATCTTCGGCTATGCGAGAGCCCTCGGCACCGAGGACGTACTGGAGGTGGCGGCACGATGAACGCCGCGCTCAGTGGCACTGTGACCGCACGGGCAGGGCAGCGCCGCCGCTCCGGCCTCTTCGGCGGCCGGCTGCTCACGGTCTACACCTGGGTGGTGATCGGCTGGCTGTGCCTCCCGATCGCAGTCATGATCGTTTTCGGGTTCAACAACACCCATGGCAGGTTCAACAACACCTGGCAGGGCTTCACCCTGAAGTGGTACGGCGAGCTCTTCGCGATCGGGGACCTCACCACCGCCCTGCTGAACTCGATCACCATCGCGCTGCTGACCATGGTGATCGCGGGCGCGCTCGGAACCCTCATCGGCCTCGCACTGGGCCGATACCGCTTCCGGGGTCAGGGGTCGATGAACCTCGTGATGTTCGCGGCGATCTCCGCACCCGAGATAGTGATGGGCGCCTCGCTGCTGTCGCTGTTCGTCAACCTCGGCGTGCCCCTCGGCTACTGGACCATCCTGGCCGCACATGTGATGTTCTCGCTGTCCTTCGTCGCGGTGACCGTACGGGCACGGGCCATGACGCTGGACCCCTCATTGGAGGAGGCCGCCCGGGACCTCGGAGCGGGCGCGTGGAGCACCTTCCGGCTGGTCACCCTGCCGATGATCTTTCCGGCGGTGATGGCCGGATCTTTGCTGGCGTTCGCGCTCTCGGTCGACGACTTCATCATCACCAGCTTCAACGCCGGCGGCGAGACCACGTTCCCGCTGTGGATCTGGGGCGCCACCCGCGTGGGCCTGCCGCCACAGGTCAACGTCATGGGCACGCTCATCTTCATGGTCGGCATGATGCTGGCCACGCTGAACGCCCTGCTGGCCCGCCGCCGAGCCTGAATCGAGGGCATGCACGGATATGACGACCCACGATGATCCCAGGACCGGCGACTACACCAACGGCGGCGTGTCCTTCTGGTATCGCCGGATCGGCCTCCCCGTGGCCGGTTCCCCGCTGCCGGGACCACGTGAGTACGACGTGTGCATCGTGGGCGCCGGCTTCACCGGGCTCTGGACCGCGTACTACCTGAAAAAGGCCCAGCCGGGCCTGCGCATCGCGATCCTCGAGAGGGAGTTCTCCGGCTTCGGCGCCTCAGGGCGTAACGGAGGCTGGCTGTCGGCCGACATGGCGGGTTCGCGCGCACGCTATGCCTCGGCCCACGGCCGCGACGCCGTCACGGCGCTGCAGCGGGCCATGTTCGCCGGCGTCGACGAGGTGATCCGCGTCACCGCAGATGAGGGCATCGAGGCCGACATCCACAAGGGCGGGGTGCTCGGCGTGGCGACGAACCCGGCACAGCGGCGCAGGCTCCACGCCGAGCTGGCCGAGTCGCGTCACTGGGGCTTCGGCGAGGACGACCTGCGGCTGCTGACCCGCGATGAACGCGAAAACCGGCTGCGGGTCGCCGGAGCGCTCGACACCTCCTACAGCCCGCACTGCGCGCGCGTCCAGCCGGCGAAGCTCGTCCGCGGGCTGGCCGGCGTGGTCCAGGCGCTGGGCGTCGACATCTTCGAGCGGACGACCGTCACCGAGATCCGGCCGCGCGAGAACGGGAAGGCCGCGGCGGTCACCGACCGTGGCACGGTCCGGGCGGAGTACGTCCTCCGGGCCACCGAGGGCTTCACCGCGGGGATCACCGGACAGCGCCGGCAGTGGTTGCCGATGAACAGCTCCATGATCGCCACCGAGCCGCTGGACGAGGACGTGTGGAGGCGCATCGGCTGGGAGGGCCGGGAACTGCTCGGCGACCATGCGCACGCCTATATCTACGCCCAGCGGACCGCTGACGGCCGGATCGCGATCGGCGGCCGCGGCGTGCCGTACCGCTTCGGGTCCGCCTGGGATCGGCGCGGCGCGACCCAGCCGCGGACCGTGGCCGCGTTGCGGCGGATGCTCGGCCGGCTGTTCCCGGCGGCCGCGGACGCCCGGATCGACCACGCGTGGTGCGGTGTCCTAGGGGTGCCGCGTGACTGGTGCTCCACGGTGCACCTGGACCACACCAGCGGGCTCGGCTGGGCCGGCGGCTACGTCGGCAACGGCGTGACGACCACTAATGTGGCCGGCCGTACGCTGCGCGACCTGGTGCTGCGGCGGCAGACCGACCTGACCCGGCTGCCCTGGGTGGGACGCCAGGTCCGGCAATGGGAGCCCGAACCCCTGCGCTGGATCGGCGTGCAGCTGATCTACACGCTCTACCGCGCCGCCGACCGACGCGAGAACGACGGCCTGGACCACACCTCGGGTTACGCCAAGCTGGCCGGCCTCATCTCCGGACGCTGACTCTTCGGATGCTGACGCGGGTCAGACCATGAGGCCTCCGGTGGCCCGCAGGTTCTGACCTGTGATCCACTGCGAGTCGGGGCCCGCCAGGACGTACCGCGTAGGCGTGGCCTCCCGCGTGTCGCACGGCCGTCATCACCTCCTCGGCGGCGGCCTCATTGTCGCTGAAGCTGAACACGATCGATGCGCCGTCATTGCACAGTCGCTCGACGATCGCCCGCCCGATCCCCCGGGAACCTCCGGACAC
>JAOPYH010000495.1 GCA_025964715.1 Streptosporangiaceae bacterium
CAGACCCTGCGGGTGGAGAAGATCCGCCAGCAGGCCGGACGCGACGCGAAGCTCGACCCCGAGCTGTGGGAGTTCATCACCGAGTCCGACCCCGACGCCGCGCTCGAACAGGCGAAGCGGCTCGCGAAGCGCACCGCGCCTCCCGAGCCGCCCGAGCCTGCTCGCGCCGATATGCGACAAGGCGCCCGCACCCCGGCACCCGCCGGGCAGAGCGCGAACGACTGGATCCGAAGCATGGCCAGCCGCAACAGCGGCTGACACCGCAGCACACCGACCTGCCACGGCCGGGTTTCGCGCTGCCCAATTCATGAGGAGTGACAGTGGCAGGGACGTACAACCAGGGCATCGCCCGTACTGGATACGAGGCTGGTGCCGACTACCTGGTGCCGAACCCGGTAGCGGCGGAGATCATCCAGGAGCTGCCGAAGCAGTCGGCGCTGCTGCAGCGCGCCCGCAGCGTGCCGATGTCGAGCAACACCTACCGCATGCCCGTCCTCGACGTCCTCCCCATGGCCTATTGGGTCGGTGGGGACACGGGACTCAAGCAGACGACCCGGCAGATGTGGACCGGCATTGAGCTCGTCGTGGAGGAGCTCGCCGCCATCGTCCCCATCCCCGAGGCGTACCTCGCTGACGCGCAGGTGGACCTGTGGGGCGAGGTCAAGCCCCGACTGGCCGCGGCCTGCGGAATGATGATCGACCAGGCTGGCATCTTCGGTGTGAACAAGCCCAGCACGTGGCCGACCGACATCTACCACTCGGCGGTCAATGCCGGGAACGTCGTGGCCGCCGGCTCGGGCGTCGACCTCGCCCAGGACGTCGGTCACCTGGGGAAGACGCTGCGGCTGGACGGGTTCGCCCTCAATGGGTTCATGTCCGCGCCCGGGTTCTCCTGGGACCTGACCAACATCCGCACGGAGCAGGGCCTGCCGATCTACCAGGGCAACCTGCAGACCGGCGACCCGCAGGCCGGCGTCCTCTACGGGCGCCCGGTCAGCGAGGTCGACAACGGAGCGTGGGACGCCTCGGCGGCCACCCTCATTGGCGGCGCCTGGGACAACGCGGTCATCGGGATCAGGTCCGACATCAGCTTCAAGATGTTCGACCAGGGCGTCATCTCCGACGACACCGGAAAGGTTATCCTCAACTTGCTTCAGCAGGATTCGGTGGCCTGGCGCGTGGTCATGCGCGTTGCGTATGCAATCGCAAACCCGGTCACCGAGCTGAACGCCGACCGGGCTTCACGCTCGCCGTTTGCCGTGCTCACTCCAGGCTCGGCGGCTAGCTGATCGATGGCGATCCGGGCGTTGGGCGCAGTACCGCCCACGTACGGCGGCTCAGCGCCCGGACTCGCCGAATGTGTAGCAATCCGAACGATATACGCGATGGCCACCGTGTGATCGCCTGCCGCACCTGCACCCAGCCCGTTCCACCGGTGCCTGCAGGAACCCCGGGTCGGCGTCCGGAGTTCTGCTCTGAGGCATGTCGGATGGAGGCGCGCCGAGCTCGTGGGCGTCGTTCCGTTGCTCAGAAGTTGTGGTGCGAGCACTGCGGGACGGCGTTCGTGCGGCCAGCAGGCGCGCGAGGAGTGTCGCCGCGGTTCTGCTCGTCGGCGTGCCGGTCGCGCGCTGCGCGACGCCGCACGGGGAAGGTCGTCGAGAACACGCACTCGTGCAGTTCGTGCGGAGTCTCCCTGGCGGGGCAGCAGGCGAACGCGACTTTGTGCACGGCGCGCCGGTGTCACGCGTGGAACGCGCGACACCCGGGAACGCCCCATCCGTCGACCAAGCTCCGGCACTGTGCGTGGTGCGGGGTTTCGATCGGCCACCGGCGAGCTAACGCCGAGTACTGCGGCCGGGAGTGTAGCCAGACCGCACTTGTAGATCGGTCCCGAGGAAAGCTCAACGCTCAAAGACGGGAGCGATGGGCCGAGAGGCCGGCGCTTCAGGAGCACGCGCGGGAGTATCGCCAGACCAACGCTGAGAGGCGACGGCAGTGGGCTCGCGCCGCGCGTGAACGCAACACCGAGCAGTACCGCGCCTACTTTCGCGCATGGCGAGCAAAGCCTGAGAACTACGCCCGGGTGCTACTCAACAACCACAACCGCCGCGAGATGGCGCGCAACCACCCCGACAGCGTCGGAGTGTCCCTTCGCGACTGGCAGCGGTTGGTGCGCAGGTACGGAGGACGCTGTGCCTACTGCTCGGCGCCGGTCGAGAAGCCGGACCTCGACCACGTCGTCCCGATCGCACGAGGTGGCCGCCACGCGATTGGCAACGTTCTGCCAGCCTGCCCGCCCTGTAATGCGCGCAAGCAGGCGCAACTCCTGTCCGTCTGGCGCTACCGACGCGGCGCGGCGGTGGCCATGTAACCCAAGTTGGAGGTGGCCGTGCACGTCCTGTTCATGGCGCACACCTGGGTGCCCGAGACCGGCGCAGGCGCCGAGACGTGCTCGCACGCCCTGGCGAAGGCCCTCGTCGACACCGGGCACCGCGTCGAGGTGTGCGTCACCGAGCCCGCCCCGGTCCGGCGCTCCTACGAGATCGACGGCATCGCCGTGCACCACGACGGCGGCCCGAAGACCGTGTTCAGCTGGTTCGGCAAGCCCAGCAACACCCCCGACGCCGTCGTCAGCTACCTGCACTCGATGACCCGCGCCGCCTCGCTGTGCCGGACCTACCGCATCCCGCTGGTGCACCTGTGCCACAACGAGCAGGAGTTCACCGGCCACGCGATCCGCCGCGGCCCCGCCGACCTCGTCGTCTACAACACCGACTATGTCCGCGAGTCGCTGGAGGCGTTCCTGCTGCGCCACGGCGCGCCCCTGCCGGCCCGCAGCGAGGTGATCCACCCGCCGATCGACCGCGACCGGTACACCGCCGCGCCCGGCGACTGCATCACGCACGTGAACCTGGCCGAGGTGAAGAACCCGTCGGTGTTCTACGAGATGGCCCGCCGCTTCCCCGACCAGAAGTTCCTGGGCGTGCAGGGCGGCTACTCGGACCAGCTCATCATTGACCTGCCCAACGTGGAGATCATCCCGCATGTGCGGCCCGACGAGATGGCCGAGCGCGTGTACGCGCGGACCCGGATCCTGCTGCACCCCAGCCGGTACGAGACCTACGGCATGGTCGCCGTGGAAGCGGCCTGCATGGGTATCCCAGCGCTGGCGTCAACGTCGCCGGGCCTGATCGAAGCCCTCGGCTCGGCCGGCACGTTCCTCGACCCCGATGACCACGACGGGTACGAGGCGGCCCTGCGGAAGCTGCTGAACCCGCGGACCTGGGCCGCGGCGTCGAAGCGCGCCAAGGCCCAGGCAGCCACGCTCGACACTGCCGCTGACCTCGTGCGGTGGGTGAAGAGCGTCGAGGCGCTTCAGCGGCCGGTGAAGCGGTCGTGAGCGCCCCCGCCCTGGCCACGCTCGAGGACATCCCCGGATCCGACGGGTTCACCCCCGAGCAGTCCGTCGCCGCGACCGCAGCGCTCAACCGCGCGTCGGTCGCCGTGCGCGCCTACTGCCGCCGCCCGCAGGGATTCATCAAGACCCAGACCACCTCCCGGATCCGAGCCCGCGGCGGCCGGCTCCGGATCCCTCAGCTCCCGGTGATATCCGTCGACGAGGTCAAGATCCTCGTCTACGGCGAGCCCACCGCGGTGACGGGCTGGCTGTGGGACGGCCTCGACGTCGTCGACATCGGCTCCCTCGGGCTGATCATCAACCTGCCCGAGGCGGTGTACGAGGCCGCCCGGTACGCGCCCGCCGTCGCCGACGTCACCTACACCGCCGGCTACGACGACGTGCCCGACGACGTCGTCACCGTCGTGGCCGGGCTCGCGCAGCGCGCCGTGAACACGCCCGGCGGGGGAGTGGTGCAGCAGCAGACCGCCGGCCCGTTCTCCTACTCGCTGTCGCCGTGGGCCCGCGGCGGCCCGTTGTCGCTGTCCGACGACGACAAGGCGATCCTCAACCGGTTCCGGCGCTCCGCGAGCACGGTGGAGTACCGGTCGTGACGGCCTTCGGGTTCCCCGCCGGTATCACCGTCACCGTGCAGCGCCAGACCGAGGACAAGTGGGGCAACTTCACCACCACGGTCGAGTTCCCCATCGGGCCGTGCGGCATCGACTACACCAGCTCCACCGAGCAGACCGAGCAGCGCGACACCGTCACCCGGCTCGCCACCCTCTACACCCCACCCGGCAGCGACATCCGCGCCCCCGACCGGGTCCTGCTGCCCGACGGCAGCCGCTGGTCGGTCGTCGGGCACCCCGCTGACTTCACCCAGCCCCTCACCGGATGGAACCCCGGCATGACTGTGACCCTGCAGAAGGTGGATGGCTGATGAGCAGGTTCGACTACAGCTACGCCGGCGTCGGCGAGTTCATGCGCACCGACCCCGACCTCGCGGCCGGCGTGCGCCGCCGCGCCGAGGTCGCGCTGGCGTTCGCACAGTCCATCGCCCCCGTCGGCACACCCGAAGAGGGCGACCACCACCCCGGCCACTACCGCGACTCGCTCCAGGTGCACGGCCCGGTCGCGTTCTCCGACCGGGCCGGCCACCAGCTGGGCTCCGACGCCGGCTACGCCGCCGACGTCGAACACGCCCACCAGGTCCTTGCGCGGACCGTGGCCACGTTCAGCGACCCCCACGGCGGCTCGGGCCTGTGACCGCCGCGCTGAAGTTCGCCGACGCCGAGATGCTCGGAATGGCCATCCTGGCCGACGTCGGCGCCCAGGTCGTGCAGTCGACCTCGACCCTGCTCACCGCACCCCTGGTGCGACTGCGTCGCGTCCCCGGTGAGGCCCGCTCCCACTTCGAAGACCCCGCGCACCTGGAGTACATGGCGTTCGGCGCCACCCTGCAGGACGCGAAGGCGCTGGCCGAGGCGTGCTGGCAGCGCCTGGAGTTCGCCTACGCGAAGGGCTTCGAACTCGAGGACGGCACCCGGGTGACCGTCGACCGGACCGAGTCCCTCCTGTCACCCACCGAGGTGCCCTGGGTCAACCCCGACGTCCGGGTCGTCCAGGGCACACACCTGATCGTCACCCGGTCAATCCCCGCCTGACCGGCTCCGCCTCACCCCGCACCGCCCCGTCCCGCGCTGCCTGGCGCACTCTCGAAAGGTGGAACCCGTGACTGACACCACGTTCGCTGCGCTCAGCACGCGCAACGAGGACCTGATCCGCAAGTCCCTCGACGCGATTCTGTTCGTCGCGCCGATGGACACACCGGCGATCACGGCACTGACCGCGGGCGCCTCCAGCGCCCTGCAGACACCCCCGCAGGGCTGGCACGACGTCGGGTGGATGGACGCCTCCAACGCCATCAACCTGGCCACCGGCGTCACCGCGAGCCCCGTCGACAGCTTCGGGTCGCTGTACCCGACCCGGTCCGACATCACCAAGATGAGCCAGACGATCGCGGCCACCTGCCAGGAGACCAACGCCATCACGATGGGCCTCTACTCGCAGGTCGACATGAGCGCCATCGAGGCCGACCCCATCACCGGGGAGATCGCCTACTCCGACCCCGTACGGCCCACGACCATCAACTACCGGCTGTTCATCCTGTGGGTGGACCAGTCGGGCACCGACACCATCTACGGTGGGATCTCCTTCCCGCGGGTGTCGGTCACTGCTCTCGCCGACATGAAGATGGACCCAGGCATCAACGCCATGGCCCGCGGAGTGACCTTCACGAGCTACCCCGACCACACCCTCGGCTACGCCCGGCGGAACTTCCTCGGCGGCCCGGGGATCAAGTCCCGCGCCGAGGCCATGGGCTTCACCGTCGGCACCGGCTCCTGAGGACCAGGCCATGTCTATCGCCGTCACCCTGGTCGACCCGAACGGCTGCGAGTGGACCGCCGGCTCCGCGCAGGAGGTCAACGACCTGCGCGCACAGGGATACCGGTTCAAGGGCACCGGTCGGGTCACCCCCCACGCCGAAGCCGCGCCCGAGCCGTCCCCGTCGCCCGCTGCCGCCGCCAGCGCGGAGCCAGCGGCGCCGGCCGCTGCCGCACCGACCCAGGAGAGCAAGTGACGAACATCAAGCTCGATTTCTCGCAGCTTCTGGCTGAGGCACAACGCCCCCCGCTGGAGTTCGACATCGGCGACGGCGGGCCGCCCATCGTGATCGAGTTTCCCGACGGGGAACGCAGCGCCGACATCGAGAAGGCGCGCATGACCACCGACGAACCAGGCCTGATCCTCGCCCTGTTCGGCCTCGAGCAGGGCGAGCGGCTCAACGCCGTCTTCAAGACCGCGCCCGCCGACTTGCCCGGCCGCCTCGTGCGCCGCGTATTCGAAGAGTTCGAGATCCCGGGAAATTCGGACGCCTCGTCGGCCTGATCGACAAGTACGGCGGGGCGATCGAGCTCGACCTGTTCGACCGTGGAGCGGACCTCCTCGACTGGTTCCGCGGACGCCGCCCGTGGGCGCAGCTCGAGCGCATCATCGACGGGCTGCCACCCCACTCCCGCTACGTCGCAGCCCTGCTCGACGACCCCGAAGTGGCCGAGGGCCTGGCGCAGGCGGCGCCCGCGCAGCAGCGCCCGATGTCGCTCGCCGGGTTCGACCCGATCCGCGCGCTGCTCACCCAGCTCGTGGACGCGATCAACGTCAACACCGCGGCCACCATCGCGGCCGCTGGCGCTGACCCGCCGACCTTCGACCCGCTGCCGCGCCCGGAGACAGAACTGGACCGCGCTCGCGCGCGCGTCCGTTCCCAGGCGCGGCAGGCACTGACTGACCTCTTTCTGGGCCGCACTCCGGCGACGTGAAGCCCTGGGGGTGAGCGATGGCCCCCGGTGGTGGCACATTGTGGGTGTCGGTCAAGCCCTCCCTGGAGGGTTTCGGGACCGACCTTCGGCGCCAGATCGAGCAGTCCATCCCGCCCGAGATCCGCGTCCGGATCCGGCCCGACGACGACCCGGCCAGTTCCGGGGCGCAGTACGCCGGCAAGTTCGCCGATGCGCTCAAGGCCCGGATGGCCACTGCGCTGCGCGACCTGCCCAAGGCCGAGATCAACGCCGACTCCAGCGACGCCGACCGCAAGCTGGCCGACTTGCGGACCCGGCTCGAGGAGCTCAACGGCAAGACGATCGGCGTCGATATCTCCGCGGCCGACGCCAAGGCCGAGCTCGACCGCATCAAGGCCAGCCTCGACGAGCTCGCACGCAAATCCCCGGACGTCCGCGTGCGCGTCGACGCCGGCGCCGCGGCCGCCGAGCTCGCCGCGCTGAAGGCCGAGCTGGATCGCCTCGACGGATCCGTCGCCAACCCCAAGGTCGACACGAGTCAGGGCCAGCGCGACCTCGGGCTGCTCATGTCCGTAGGCCTCGCGCTCGGCCCAGCGCTGATCCCGATCGGCGCATCTGTCGCCGCCGCGCTGCTCTCCATCGGGCCCGCCGCGCTCGCCGGCGCGGGCGCGATCGCCGCGATCGGGCTGGCGTTCAAGGGCCCGATGTCCGCCATCCAGGCCTACGACCAGCAGCAGACCAAGAGCGCCGACACCGCAGGGAAGTCGGCCACCCAGCAGCAGCAGTCCGCACTGTCGATCGCCTCCGCCCAGGACGCAGTGAAGAACGCCGTCACCGGCGTGGCCACCGCGCAGGAGAATGCGGCCTCGTCGATCAAGTCGGCGCTCAACAGCCAGGTCAGCGCCGAGGAGGCGCTGACCAACGCCCAGCAGTCACAGAAGCAGGCACAGCTCGACCTGATCTCCGCCCGTCAGGCCGCCGCCCAGCAGCTCCAGCAGCTGACCTTCAGCGTGCAGGACAACGCGCTGTCGCAGCGCGGTGCCCAGCTCGCGCTCGAACAGGCCCAGCAGAACCAGGCGTCGCTCGGGACCACGGGCGGCACCCAGCTGCAGCGCGACCAGGCCCAGCTCGCCGTCGATCAGGCCCGCCAGCAGATCGTCGAGCTCCAGGCCCAGG
Source organism: Streptosporangiaceae bacterium (assembly GCA_025964715.1). Lineage (GTDB taxonomy): Bacteria > Actinomycetota > Actinomycetes > Streptosporangiales > Streptosporangiaceae > Actinomadura_C. Next base: position 7,936 of record JAOPYH010000495.1, read on the forward strand.
GCAAGGACCTGACGAGCCAGAAGGCGGCGGCGGACAAGGCTGGGATCGACGGCAACTCGCAGGTCGTGCAGGCCCAGCAGGCCGTCACGCAGGCGGTGCAGCGCACTGGCGACGCGCAGCGCGCCCTGCAGCAGGCCAGTGACGCCGTGACGAAGGCTCAGGTCGATGGCGCCAGATCGGTCGCCCAGGCCCAGCAGGGCGTCGTCGCCGCCGAGCGAGGGCTGCAACAGGCTCAGCTGTCGGCCGCATCGTCGACGTCGTCCGCGTCGACGGCCACTAACGCCTACGCGGATGCGATGAAGAAGCTGTCCCCGGCGGGACAGGACTTCGTCAAGTTCTACGAGTCCGATCTGAAGCCGCGCCTCGACGACCTGGGCAAGACCGCCCAGAGCGGGCTGCTTCCCGGCCTCGAGTCCGGCGTCAAGGCGGCCACCCCGGCGCTGGACCAGCTCAAGACCTTCGTCGGCAACATCTCCAGCGAGCTGGGGCACCTGGCCGACGAGGCCGGGCACGCCCTGACCAGCCCGTTCTGGCACAGCTTCTTCGACTTCATGAACACGACGGCGGGGCCGTCGATCGACAAGGTCGCGCACGCCCTCGGTGGCTTCCTGCAGGGCGCGGCCGGGATCATGCAGGCCCTCTATCAGCCCGTCTTCGTGCCGATCATGGACTGGATCGTGAAGCTGTCGGCGAAGGCAGCCAGCTTCGGCGCTTCAGCAGCAGGCGGGACGAACAGCTCGTTCAACGCCTTCCTGCAGTACGTCAAGGACAACGGACCCATCGTCGCGAAGCTGCTGGGCGACGTGGCCACGATCCTCGGGCACATGGTCGAGGGCCTGGCCGACCAGGGCGGCGGCACGCTGTCGTTGCTGACCGGCGCCATGGACGCGCTCGGCCGACTCTCGCCCAGCACGCTGGCCACCCTGCTCGACGTGTTCGCCGCGTGGAAGGTCGCCCAGTCCGCGATCGAGGGCGCCAAGGGTGCGATCGACACGGTCAAGTCGGCCAAAGAGTCGTTCGACAGCGCCAAGGACATGTGGGACTCGATCAAGGGTATCCGCTGGTCCGACGTCACCAGCAAGCTCCAGGACATCAACGGGCGGCTGTCGGGGATCGGCGGCCTCGGCGGCCTGGTCGGCGTGCTCGGGGTGGCCGCCGCCATCGCCGGGCTGGAGATCCTCTCCAGCAAGCTGGACCAGCTCAACGCCGACTGGCAGAAGGGCCCGGACGGCAAGCCGACCACCGCCGCGCAGAAGACCACCGGCCAGGGGTTCACCAACGCGGCGGTGACGTCGCTGCACTCGGCCGTGAACGGCGACGAGGGCACCCAGGTCGTCGACGCGATCAGCAAGGGCGACTTCTCCTCCCACGAAACGTTCGACTTCGCGAACTCCCCGGTCGCGCACGCTTTCCGCGACATCGGCGAGCAGTGGAACAAAGACGTCGCGAACATCCCGAACTCCCCGGCCGGAAAGTTCATCACCAGCACTAAGGATCAGTGGAACAAGGACGTCGCGAACCTCCCGAACTCCCCGATCGGCAAGGCGCTCGGAAGCATCCGCGACGAGTGGAACACCGACGTGGCGAACCTGCCGAACTCCCCGGCCGGGAAGATCTGGTCCACGGTCTCGGGCTGGGCGTCCCGGACGGCCGCCGACGTCGGCAAGTCCGCGCAGGACACCTGGTCGAGCGTGTCGGGGTGGTTCGGCCGCACCACCGCCGACGTCGGCAAGTCCGCCTCGGATGCCTGGTCGAGCGTGTCGGGCTGGTGGGGGCGCACGACCACCGATGTCGGCAAGTCGGCCTCGGACGCCTGGTCGAGCGTCTCCGGCTGGTGGAGCCGGACCACCGGCGACGTCGGCAAGTCCGCGTCGGACGCCTGGTCATCCGCGACGGGGTGGTTCGGCCGGATGCGCGACGACGTCACCGGTGCCGCCTCGGATCTCTGGCACGGTGTGACAGGCTGGGTCGGGCGGCTGGGCGTCGACCTGGGCAAGGCCTGGGACGGCATCGTGTCGTACGCGACCCGGGCGTGGGCCGGGATCAAGGCGGCCGCCGCCGTCCCGGTGAACTTCCTGGTCCAGACGGTCTACGGCAAGGGCATCACCACGGCGTGGAACGCGGTGGCCGACCTCGTCGGCCTCGGGCACCTCCCGCCGCCCGGCGACCCCATCCACTTCGCCGAGGGCGGCCCGGTCCCGAGCAACATCCCCGGCGCGACGCCCGGCCGCGACTCGGTGCGCGCCATGCTGGAGCCCGACGAGTACGTGGTGCCGAGGGCGATGGTCCCGGCCCTGGGCGGGTACGGCGCGCTCGAGGCCATCCGCCGGTCCGTCGTCGGCACCGGCCCGCGGCCGATGACCTCGGGGGTCCCCGCCTACGGGCTCGGCGGCATCGTCAGCGACATCTGGGGCGACGTCACCGACGGCGCCCACGCCGTTGGGAGCTGGGTGGCCAGCAAGGCCGGGGCCATCTCCTCGTTCGTCACCGACGCGATCGCGAACGCGTCGGATGCGGTGCACGGGCTGTTCAACGGGGTGGGCGCCCAGTTGGGTCAGTTCGCGTCCAGTGGCATCGGCCGCGACGCGATCGCGTTCCCCGGCAAGGTGACCGACGTGATCACCACCAAGGTGGCCGATGCGGTCAAGGGGCTGATGTCCTTCGGCGGGAGCGGCAACGGCGGCGCCGGGGTGGCCCAGTGGCGTCCCGCGGTGCTGGCCGCGCTCGGGATGCTCGGCCAGCCCGCCACGCTGGCCGACGACACGTTGCGCCGGATGAATCAGGAGTCCGGCGGCAATCCGACGATCGTCAACAGGTGGGACAGCAACTGGCTCAAGGGCACCCCGTCGGTCGGCCTGATGCAGGTGATCGGCCCGACCTACCGGGCCAACGCCGACAAGCGCCACGACGTCGGGCCCTACCTCTACGGCACCTCGGTCGACTCGCTGTCGAACATCCTGGCGTCGATGCACTACACCCTGGGCCGCTACGGGTCGTTGCCCGCGGGCTACGACCGGGCCGGGGGCTACGACCAGGGCGGCTGGCTGATGCCCGGTATGACAGCTGCCGCGAATTACACCGGCACCCCAGAGGCCGTGCTGAACCCCACCGACAGCGCAGCGTTCCGGCACGTCGCCCGGGCCGCAGCCAGCGGCCGGCTCGGCGGGAACGGCCGCGGCGCCACCCATAACTGGACGGTCTACGCCCAGGACATGGATCCGGCCCGGCTGGCCGTCGAGGTCGAGCGGCGCACCGAGTTCGCGCACCGCATCGGGGGCACCTCGTGATCGTCACCCTGGACACCCTGACCGCCGGTGGCCAGTTCGACCCCGGCGGCGGGTCCGGCTACGTCGACGCGGCCGGGGTCGAGTGGACCCTGACCGGGCTGACCGGGTGGTTTGGCACGCCAGCCCCGGCCACCAAGCGCACCGCCCGGCCCACCGCGCCGGGCATGCACCGCGCGGCGGCCTATAAGGGGGCCCGGACCATCGTGCTGGGCATCACGGCCACCGTGACCAACCAGCAGTCCGCGCCCATGCGCACGGCCGAGCGGGCGGTGGCCGCGCTGTGCCGGGACTCGGCCCTGCTCTACCCGCTGGTGGTCGAGGACCACCTGGGCAAGCTCCTGGCCTACGTCGAACTGGACGGGGAGATCCTGCCCACCCTGCGCGACGGGATGGACTGGTCCGCGGTCTGGTCGATCCCGCTGGCCGCGTCGGACCCGCGCCGGTTCAGCCCGGCGTGGACCGCCTCGGCGGCGCCGACCGTCGTCGCGGCCAGCGGCGGCATCGACTCCACCGGCGCGGGCATCGACTCCACCGGCGTCGGCATCGACTCGGGCACCAGCGGCACCGTGCCGATCGCGCAGGCCGTCGCGACCGGCACCGCCACTAACCCGGTCGTGCTGGCCGTCACCGGCCCGGCGTCGGGGTTCATCGTGACCGAGGTCGAGACCGGCCGCGTGCTGTCCTACGCCGGCCAGCTCGGCCCGGCCGACACGGTCCTGATCAACACCGACTCGCAGCCCCAGTATGACGTGCCCGGCGCGTCTGGGCCGGTCCCCGGGCGCGGCGCACTGCTGGGCACCAGCAACGCCCGGGTCGCGCTCTCGGTGTTCGGTGGCTGGCCGCGGCTGTCCCCGAGCACCGTCCGGTCCTACCTGCTCGGCGGCACCTACGGCGTCGGGGCGTCCCTGACCGCCTACTCCCGCGGGGCCTACGAATGATGAGCAGAGGTGAGCTCCATGGGTAGCGTGGTCTCGACCATGGCCCCGTTCTTTGCGGCCAAAACGATCAACGCCCCGGCGATGCGCCAGGCCATGGGCGCCATCTGGGCGGACGGCCCGGTCGGAATCGGGGCCGAGACCGGGGTGGTGCCCAGCGGCGGCAACTCCCAGGGGTCGTTCTCGCCGACCAGCGTCGGGTCGTCCTCGGCGCCCGCGGTCAGCCTGTCCCCGGGCCAGTGCGTGATCCAACGCCCCACCGGCGGCACCTACGTGTGCACGCTGCCCGTGGCCTCGGGCAACATCACCCTGACCACGCCGCTCCCGGCCTCGGGGCAGACCCGGATCGACGTGGTCTGTGCCAGCGTGGTCGACGGCGAGGCCGACGGCGGCACCCCGCCGCAGACCAACACGCTCACGCTGTCCACGGTCACCGGCACGGCTGCGGCCAGCCCCACGGTGCCCTCGGTGCCCGCCGGGTTCCTGCCGTTGTGGAACGTCACGGTGAACAACGCGGGCGCGCTCACGTTCGCCGACGCACGGATCTTCACGCGCGGGGTCGGTGGCGTCCGGTTCGTCCAGGCCGGCGACACGCGCGCCGGGTCCTACCCGGCCGACCTGCGGATCTTCGCGACCGGGCAGGTGGACTGCTGGCTGAACCCGACCGGCACGTGGGCGTGGATCACGATCGTGGCGCCCTCGGTGTGGACCCAGGTCAGCCTCCCGTATAGCTACGCGGGCGGCTCGGGCGGCACGTGCAACCTCGGCACCACCGGGTCGACGCTGTGCCGCTACAAGCGCGCCGGGAACGACCTGGCGCTGTCGTATGAGGCGCTCTGGGGCGGCCCGCCCTACAACATGGGCAACGGGGCGATCAACACGGTGCTCCCGAACGGCTGGGTCACCCCGACCGGCCGCGACCAGTGGATGCCGTGCCAACTGTTCGTGAACGACTCGGTGTCCGGCTTCACCGGCAACATGGCCGGCCTGGCGCTGGTCAAGTCCGGGTCGAACCAGGTCCGCCCCTACTTCCCGCGCGACGGCGGGTTCTCCTGGCTGTTCCCGTACACCGTCCAGCAGACCATCGGCACGCCCGGCCAGTCCTACCCGCAGGTCGGCAACGGCTACGCCCAGGGCGGCTCCCTGCACATCGCGGGCACGATCGAACTGGCGTCCTAGCCGATGACCCGAGCGGGCACGGCGGCCCCGGATTACAGCGTCCTGCTGTTCGCCACCGCGACCGGCCAGGTGGTCGACGCGCTGCCCTGGTCGGACTGGTCGTTCACCGACACGCTGGCCTGGTCCGCCCCCGGATCCCTGACCGTCACGGTGCCGTTGCTCGGCCGCGACCAGCTCGGCCCGATGGCCCTCGGCGCGCTCAACTCCATCCGCCAGGTCGGGCAGGGCTACTCCCTCTGCCTGGTCCGCGACGGCCGGGCACTGTTCGCCGGGCCGTGCGCGACCATGACCTACGACGAGGCCACCGCCCAGGTCGGCTGTACGTCGCTGGGCAAACTGTTCGACGGCCGGATGGTCATCCAGGACCCGTTCTACGCCACCCCGGCCACCGCGCCGGATATCAACCTGTCCCTGACCCCGCCTGATCTGGCCATCGAGCTCCTGACCCGCGGCACCACCGGCGCCGGGCGCACGCTCCCGTTGACGCTGCCCGCCGAGACCGGCGTGGGCGGCCCGACCGTCAACTACGTGGCCGCCGACCTGGGCACCGTCTACGACCGGGTCAACGAGGTGGTCTCCGCCGACGGCGGCCCGGACGTGTTCCTCCAGCCGAACTTGTCCACCGACCAGTCCACCGTGACCTGGAACGCGCGCGTCGGGCGCCCGCTGCTCGGGTTCGGCGCGCCGGTGGCCACGTTCGATCTCCAGTCCGGGATCGACACGCTCGCCGGGACGGACGACTACACCCAGCTGGTCACCACCGGCTACGTCCCCGGCGACACCTCCAGTGCGGGCGGCGCGCGGATCCTCGGGATCTCCGCGCAGGCGCCCAGCGGCGCCTCCCTGGTGTTCGAGCGGGCCGACCGCACCTCGGCGTCCAACGCCAATCAGGACCAGGTCAACGCGCTGGCCGTGTCGTTCGTGAGCACCTACAGCAAGCCGGTGCAGACCTGGACCGCCACGGTGTTCGTCGATGCCCATCCCTACTACCTCGACGAGTGGACGATCGGCGACGTCGTCAAGCTCGACGTCCGGGATCACCCGCTGATCGGCGACGGGGAGTACCTCCAGCGGATCGTGGGCGTGACCAGCCACACCCCGACGACGGTGCAGCTGGTCACGACCGGCGTGCCGGCCGGGATGGCGACCAGCTGATGGCCCGCGACGCGCTCGTGTCCACGCCGGGCAAGACCGCCGGTGCCGTCGAGGCCCGACTGCGCGAGGTCGACCGCAAGTCGACCGTCGTGGCGGCGTCGGTGGCCGCGCTGCCCTCGGGGATCGTCGGCCGCAACGTGCACCCGGGGAGCCCGCCCGCAACGGCGGCCACCACCGCGGCCACCGCCCAGCCCGTCCTCGTCGCCTCGGCGCCGGTCCGCAACGGTCACGTCTATGTGATCAGCGCCCGGTACGCGATCCGCAACACCGTCGCCTCGACCGCGGAGGCGTGGCTGCGCTACACCACCGACGGCAGTACGCCGACGACGTCGTCGGCCGCGCTGGACACCGCGGACCACCAGATCCCGGCGGGCTCCATCCCCGCCTCAGGCGGCATGGATGCCACCTACGAACCGACCGCCGACGGCACCGTGTCGGTGGGCTTGTCGTACTTCGCTGCTGTCGGCGGAGGAACCCAGACCATGATCGGCGGGGCCGGTCGCCCGATCGAGTTGTGGATCACGGACATGGGGCCCGACCCGGGCGCCGCCGGCACCACCTACTGACCGGGGGGTCGTTCGTGTGCACGTCGTTGGTGCCGCTGCTGTGCTCGTCGGACGGCCCGTCCACACCGTTCGGCAACCCGGTCCTCGCCGTCGCAGACCTACTGCGGATCGCCTGCGCGTTCGGTGGGCT
>JAOPYH010000516.1 GCA_025964715.1 Streptosporangiaceae bacterium
GAGGCCACCGCCGGCACCGCCTACGCGTCCCTGCCGGTGCTGTCCATCGCCGCGCCGTTCAGCCGTGCCGCCACCTTCCCGGCCGGTGAGGTGACGATCAAGGACATCGCGGGGCTCTACATCTACGACAACACGCTCCTGGGCAGCATCCTGACCGGCTCCCAGATCAAGGCGTACCTGGAGTACTCGGCGCAGTACTTCAAGCAGGTCGCCGCGGACGCCCCGGTCGATCCTGGATCGTGGACCAACGCCAACCGCCGTCCCGACTACAACTACGACCAGTTCTCCGGCATCACCTACGACATCGACATCGGCCAGGCCGAGGGCTCAAGGATCCGGGGCCTCGCCTACGACGGCACGGCGGTCACCGACGACCAGCGGTTCGTGGTCGCGGTCAACAACTACCGCCAGTCCGGGGGTGGCGGCTTCCCCCACATCGCCACCGCCCCGGTCGTCTACAACGCGCAGGTCGCGATCCGGGAGGCGATCGTCGCGTACGCCTCCGCGGCCAAGACCATCGACCCCTCCACCTTCCATGTGAAGAACTGGAAGCTCGTCCGGGACGGCGTATCGGTCTTTTGAACCGGCCGGCAACGCAGAGCGGCCTCTGAAATCCCGGGGGCCGCCGGCTGACCGAGTCGGCGCGTACGTAGGCGATCGCCCTCGGCTGATACGACCGGCGGGCACGTCGTGCCCTACGACATCAGCCGAAAGTCTTCCACGGCGAGCTGCCGGGTTCTAGCGGAAGTGGATCGAGCAGGCCCTCGCCTGGACTTCGCCCGGGCCTTCACCGGTCCTGGGCTGTTGGACCTGGTCTCCTGACAGGGCACGCGCCGGGTGGCCCCCTTGAGATAACCAAGCGGCTCGCCGCTGGAGTACCCCCTCGCCGGACCCGTGACCAGGCGCTCCCACTGTCGCGGGCTGCTGGCGGACCGTTCACGCAGTGTCGTCCGCGGTGTCGCTGCTGCCCTCGCTCGCACCGGCGGGCTCGAAGGGAACGGGGATCGTGGTCAGCCGGGTGTGTTCGGGTGGGTCAGACCCAGGTCGTAGGCGAAGATCACGGCCTGGATGCGGTCGCGGGCTCCGATCTTCGCCAGCACCCGGCCGACGTGTGTCTTGACCGTGGACTCCGACAGCACCAGGCGCTCGGCGATCTCGCCGTTGCTCCAGCCCTGCCCGATGGCGACCAGGATTTCCCGCTCGCGCTCGGTCAGGGCTCGCCAGCGGGGATCCATGCTGCCGTCCTGGCCCTGTGGGCTTCCGGGCAGGTGGTGGGCGTAGGTGTCGAGAAGCCGTCGGGTGAGAGCGGGGGCGATGACGGCGTCGCCCTCGGCGACCGCACGGATACCGGCCAGGAGTCCTTCCGGGCGGGCGTCCTTGAGAAGGAAGCCGCTGGCCCCGGCACGCAGCGCCGCGTGGGCGTATTCGTCCAGATCGAAGGTGGTCAGGACGAGGATGCGGGAGCGTCCTCCGGTGGCGACGATGCGGCGGGTGGCCTCGATGCCGTCCATGCCGGGCATGCGGATGTCCATGAGAACGACATCGGGCCGTAGCTCGGCCGCCATGCGCACGGCCTCGGCTCCATGCGCGGCCTCGCCGATCACTTCGGTCTCAGGCGCCGTCTCCAGCAGCATTCGGAAGCCGAAGCGCTGTAGGGACTGGTCGTCCACGATCAGGACGGTGGTCACGTCAGGCCGCCTGATGGGTCGGGAATCGGGGTCAGGTCGAGGCCGGCCTCCACGGTCCATCCTCCACCGGGCGCGGGACCCGCGGTGACGTTGCCGCCGTACAGTGCTGCGCGTTCTTTCATGCCGGCGAGCCCGTGCCCTTCCTCGTACGACGGCCCGGGCTGTGCGGTGCCGTCGGGAGGGCCGGTGTCCTGGACGCGCACGCGTAGGCGTGAGCCTTCGACGGTGAGCGTTACGTGGGCCCGGGTGCGGGGGCCGGCGTGCTTGAGCGTGTTGGTGAGGGCTTCCTGGACGATGCGGTAGACCATCAGCTGCACTCCGCGGTCCAGGGCATCCAGCTCGCCGCCGGAGCGGTAGACGATCTGCGGTCCGGCCGCCCGGATACGGGCGCACAGCCCGTCCAGGTCGGCGATTCCGGGCTGCGGGCTCAGTTCGGGGGGCCCGGTGTGCTCGCGCAGCACGCCGAGCATGCGCCGCAGCTCGCCCAGAGCCTGGCGGCCGGTGTCCCCGATGAGCCGGAGAGCCTGGTTGCCCCGTTCGGGCGTGACATCGGCCGCGTACGCCCCGGCGTCGGCCAGGGTGATGATGACGGACAGGTTGTGCCCGATGATGTCGTGCATCTCGCGGGCCACGCGGGTGCGTTCGGTGGCCGTGGCCAGCCTGCTCCGCTGGTCACGTTCGATCTCCAGGCGGGCCGCGCGCTCGCGCAGCCCGGCCAGCTGAGCCCGTCGGATCCGCACCGCAAGTCCCAGGGCGACGGCCGCGGTCGCGGTGCTGAACAGAAAGAACAGGGCGTCCCAGACCGAGACCGCGGTGGAGACACGGACGGCGACCAAGGCCAGCGCTCCGGCCGTGGCCGCGCAGGCCCAGGGCAGATGGCGCAGGCGTCCGTGCAGCACGAGGCTGTACAGGGCGACGAGGAGAGCGACATCTGCACGCAGCAAGGCCCCCAGGGACCACTGCAGCAGGAAGACCGCAGCGATCACGGCGAATGCGACGGAGGGCGTCCTACGCCGCCGCAGCAGGGGCAGCAGCAAGCCGGCCTGCACTGCCAGCGTTCCGGCGACCGGCAAGCGCGTGAGCGGCAGCTCACGCGGACCGTCGCGGTGCACAAGGTCCGGCACGCAGAACATCAAGAAGACGCCGGCCACCACCGCCGCGTCCAGCGCCCACGGGTGGTCGCGGTCGGCCTGCCGCATGCGCTGGCCGACCTGGGCCAGCCGCGTGATCAGCGGGTGCGCCGGCAAGGGGTTGGGCCCTGGACGCGGCAGGCCGGCAGGCACCTCCGCTCCGGCGGTGTCGTCGCTGCTCACAGGTGTCACCTGTCCATGGTCGGCGAGGAAAGCCGGCGCGGCACCAGACCGAGGCCGGGCACCGCGCCGCCGTACGGGAAAACTGTGTCAGGCGTCGGAGCGCACCAGGCGCCAGGCGGCACCGGCCAGCGCCAGCACGGTCCAGCCGAGGAAGACCAGCAGCCCGGCCGTGGGAGACAAGGTGGCGGCGTCGTGGTGCAGCGCGAACATTGACTGGCCGGCGTTGCTGGGCAGGTACGGGCCGATGTTGTCCTGCCAGGTGCTGGGCAGCAGAGAGATCAGGCCGGGAATCAGCATCAGGGCGCCGACCAGCACCGAGATGCCGCCTGCCACCGAGCGGAGCAGGGCACCCAGAGCCGTACCGATCACTGCGACCAGGCCGAGGTAGAGTCCCGCACCCAGCAGGCTGCGCACCACGCCGGCGTCTGAGAACGTTATCGCCGCCTTGGTGCCCGAGACGATAACGCCGGCGAACAGGAAGGTGGCGAATACGCCCACGGTGCCGACCACGAGAGCGACCAGGCCGAAAACCGCGGACTTGGACCACAGCACCGGCAGGCGGCGCGGGACCGCTGCAAGCGTGGAGCGGATCATGCCGGTGGAGTACTCGCCCGCGGTGATCAGCACGCCCAGGACGCCCAGCGCCAGCTGCGCGAAATTCGTGCCGAACACGGAGAGGCTGACGGTGGTGGCGGTGGCGAAGTCCGGGTCCAGCTTCTGGCCGGAGCTCATCATGGACTTGTACCGGGCCGCGGCGATGAGGCCGAAGCCGACCAGGAACAGCAGGCCCAGACCCAGGGTGATCCACGTGGAGCGCAGGGACCACAGCTTGGCCCACTCCGAGCGCAGCACCCGCGGTCCGGTCACCTTGTAGGACGGGCGGGACCGCGGGGGGGCGGGTGCGGAGGTGTCGATCGGGGTGATGGTGCTCATCAGGCGGCCTTCTCGGGGGTCTGGATGCCGGTGGTGGCGTGGTATTCGACGGCGTCCCTGGTCAGCTCCATGAACGCCTCCTCCAGGGAGACCGTCATGGCGGTGAGCTCGAACAACGGGATGCCATGCTCCGCGGCACTGAGCCCGATGGAGCGCGGCGAGACGCCGGTCACCAGAAGCTCCTCCGAGCCGGACCGGCCGGTGATCTCGATGCCCGGCTTCGCCAAGATCTCCCGCAGGCGGGCCGGATCGCTGGTGGCCACCTTCACGGTGTCACCGCCGGCCTGGCGAACCAGGTCCTGCACCGTGGTGTCGGCCAGCAGACGGCCACGGCCGACGATGATGAGATGGTCCGCGACCAGCGCCATCTCGGTCATCAGGTGCGAGGACACGAAGACCGTGCGGCCGTCGGCGGCCAGCCCGGTGAGCAGGTTGCGAATCCACAGCACGCCCTCGGGGTCCAGCCCGTTGACCGGCTCGTCGAGCATAACGGTCTGCGGGTCGCCGAGCAGTGCCGCGGCAATGCCAAGGCGCTGGCCCATTCCCAAGGAGAACGCCCCGGCGCGCCTCTTCGCCACAGACTGCAGCCCGGTCAGCTCGATCACCTCCTCCACCCTGCGTCGCGGGATGCCGTGGGTGTAGGCCTGCGCCATCAGGTGGTCGAAGGCGGACCTGCCGGGGTGGATCGACTTGGCCTCCAGCAGTGTGCCGACCTCCTGCAGGGGGGCGCTGTGCTCGGCGTAGCGGCGGCCATTGACACTCACCGAGCCACTGGTCGGCGCGTCCAGCCCGACGATCATCCGCATCGTGGTGGACTTGCCCGCGCCGTTCGGTCCCAGGAACCCGGTGACGGTGCCGGGCTGAACGGTGAAGTCCAGGCGGTCGACCGCCGTCTTATCCCCGTACCGCTTCGTCAGCTGGTGTGCCTCGATCATCAGTCATCCCTAAGCTCGCTCGGCCAGCCTTTCCGGCCGGCCTCAGCTGCAAGGCTAGGATCGAGACCAGCATGATCCGTGGTACCGCGGAGGGAACTCCGAGGAGCGAGCGGTACCGCAGTACTACCCGTCACGTCATGCGACGTCCGAGTACTGACGGATGAGTCGCCGAGCCGGTCCAGTTGATCCGCTGCGGAGGTATCCCGCCGGTGGTGCATCGCTGGACTCATCACCAAGACCGGCCTCGACCAGCCGCCGTAGCCCCAGCCTTTGAAGGTCAGCGTGAAGGATCGCGATTGAATAGTTTCTTCGCCCAGAGGTAGCCGACCAGAATGATGCCCGCGCACCAGACGATCGCGAGGATCGCGCTGTTGCCGATCGGGGTGCCGAGCAGCAGCCCCCGTAGCGTCTCGATGACGGGTGTGAAGGGCTGGTACTCGGCGAACCAGCGCAGTCCGGCCGGCATCGACTCGGTGGGGACGAAGCCGCTGCCGAGGAAGGGCAGCAGAATCAGTGGCATGGGGGCGTTGCTGGCGCTCTCGACACTCTTGGACACCAAGCCGAGCGCGACCGACAACCAGGTGAGCGCGAGGACGAACAGCGTAAGAACGCCGGTGGCCGCTATCCACTCCACGGGTCCAGCGGTGGGTCGGAATCCGATCAGCAGGGCGACGCCGATGACGACCGCCATGCCGAGCAGCGTCTGAATCACGCTCCCGAGGACGTGCCCGGTCAGCACCGAGGCCCGGGAGATCGCCATGGTGCGAAACCGGGCGACGATTCCTTCGGTCATGTCCATGGCCACCGATACCGCCGTTCCCGTGGCGGCGCCGGCCACGGTCATCAGGACGATTCCGGGAGTCACGTAGTTGACATATTCGGCGCGGCCGCCTGATGCGCCGCCGAGTCCGGCGCCCAGGGTGCCGCCAAAGACGTAGACGAACAGCAGCAGGAAGATCACCGGCATGCCGACGAGCATCAATGTCATGGATGGGTAGCGCAGCATGTGCCGGAGGCTGCGGCGCAGCATCGTCGCCGAATCGCTGACGGCGTAGGACAGGGTGCTCATCTGACGCGGTCCGGGTGGCCGGTGAGGGTGAGGAACACGTCGTCGAGGTCGGGGGTGTGGACCGACATCTCGTCGACCTCGATCGATTGGTCGTCCAGCCGGGCGAGCAGGGCCCGCAGTGACCGGACGCTGCCGTCACTAGTGACCTTCAGGGTGAGTTCGTCGTCGCCGAGGACTCCTTCACCGAGGGCGCGGAGGGCCGATTGCAGTCCGCTCGCGTCGGTGAACCGCAGGCGGATGTGACCGCCGGGGATAAGGCGTTTGAGTTCGTCCGCGGTGCCCTCGGCGATGAGCTTTCCGTGGTCGAGGAGCGCGATCCGGTCGGCGAGTTCGTCGGCCTCCTCCAGGTACTGCGTGGTGAGGAAGATCGTGACTCCGCCGGCCACGAGGTCGCGGATGATCTGCCACATGGTGCGCCGGCTGCGCGGGTCGAGCCCGGTGGTCGGCTCGTCGAGGAAGATGACGCGCGGGTCGCCGACCAGGGTCATCGCCAGGTCGAGCCGGCGCCGCATGCCGCCGGAGTAGGTGGCGGCGGTCTTCTTGGCCGCCTCCACCAGGTCGAACTGTTCGAGCAGTTCGGCGGCGCGCCGCCGACCCTCGCGTCGACCCAGGTGGTGCAGGTCAGCCATCAAGATCAGGTTCTCTTCGCCGGTGAGGAACTTGTCCACCGCGGAGTACTGCCCGGTGACACCGATCGCGGCGCGTACCGCGTCGGGATCCCGCGCCAGATCATGGCCTGCGACTCGCATCTCGCCGGCGTCTGCGCGGATCAACGTGGACAGGATCTGGACCATGGTGGTCTTGCCGGCGCCGTTGGGCCCGAGCAGCGAGAAGATCGTTCCCTCGGCGACCTGCAGATCGACGCCGTCGAGCACCATCTTGTCGCCGTACGACTTGCGCAGCCCGGTTGCCGCGATCGCCGGTTGCGACGGGGGATTGGTCATGTTCCCTCTTTTGCGACTAGATGGAGTTCGTCTGGGCGCGGTCAGGGACGACGGATCACGATGTCGCCGTAACCGGTGCGAGCGCGCACCTCGACGGTCTCGTCGGACTTTTCGGGGCTGTCGATGGCGTCCAGATCACTGCGCACACTGCCGTTCTTCGAGCTGACGTCCAGCCAGGCGGCTGTGCCCTCCCGGACCCCGAGCTCCAACTCTCCGAAGCCGGTCTCGAGCACAATCGAGCCGCGCACCACTTCGCCGATCCGGATGCTGCCGTACGCGGTCTTGGCGCCAACGGCGGCCAGGGCACGGTCGACGGTGATGTCGCCGTTCGCCGTGTTCAGCCGTACGTCGCCGGTCACCTCGCCGACGGTGATGTCGCCGTTGGAGGTCTTGACCACCGCCGTGCCGTCGATCTCGCCGATCCAGATCTTGCCGGACGAGGTGGTCACGTCGGTGTGCCCGCCCGACCGGCCGACCGAGACGTCGCCTGCCGCGGTGCGCAGCTTCAGCCTGCCCGTCTGGTCAAGGCGGATGGAGCCGGCGGCAGTGTCGAATGTGGATTCGCCGATGCGGCCCTCACTGCGGAAGTCCGCCCAGCACCTCGCGTCAACGCGGGAGTCGCTCGGTAGCTCGACCGTCAGCTCAATCGACGCAGGCCGGCCGAAGAGCGAACGGATCTTGTTCTTGGGCGTCTTCACCAACAGCCGGCCGTTGGCGTACTGGACCTGGGTCTGTTCGGCGGCCTGGACGTCGGCGTCCTCGGACTCGTCGTTCGGGCGTACCTGGACGACCGTGTCGGCGCGGTCGCTCGCGTGGATCCGGACGTGACCTGCCGCGATATCAATGGTGGCGAGGATCGGTTCGGGGGTGTCGAACGTTGGCATGGCGATGCCCTTCTCATGCGTTCAGCAGGTGTCCCGGCCCGGGACGGGTGGCGAATGGCTGTGTAGGCGGGTGTCGCTAGCGCACCCAGCCGGTGTAGTGCCGCCCGAACTGCTGGGCCCCGCCCTGGCCGGAGCGGCGGCCTCGGTCGTCGGGTTCGAGGGCGGCGGACACGGCGCGGACCAGCCAGGCGTTGACCGACAGCCCCATGCGGCCGGCCGCCTCGTCGATGCGCGGCTTGAGATGTTCGGGGAGGCGCAGCGTGATCCGCGAGGTGCCACCGACCTCGTCGGTCTCCGGCGGGGGCGGTGGAGCGGGAGGCCGGACGCCCATCGCGACCTCCACGGCGCCGGCCAGCGCGGTCCGCAAGCCGCTCGCGGGTGCCTCCTCGGAGGAACGGTCGGCCGGCGGTGGTGTCACGACGAAGTCCGGGTCGCGCCCGCGCAGGCGTACCTCCACCGAGCCCGGGGCGAGGTCGCGGGTGATCTCGTCCGCGGCGTCCGACAGCGCCTCGAGGAGAGCGAGCCTGGCGGCCGACTCAAGCGGTGCCGTGAGCCGCTCGGCAAGTGCGCGGACGTCCTCGCCGCCGGCCTCGGCGGCGACCGCGAGTTCGCGGCGGAGGTTGTCGACGTACGACGTGAGGTTCATGACGCCACTATGACGTCATAATGGCGTCAGAGTCAACGGCTAAATGAGTCAGTCTGACATCGCACCTCGTCCGGCGAGTCGCCGGTCAGGCGAGGCGGTGTATGTCGCCGTAAGCTCCACTGGTCCGCAGGAAACCAGCACGGTGGTAGAGCGGGGCGCTCCGCTCCGACGGCCAGACGATCAAGGCCCTGCCAAGGAGCACATGGCGAAGCGTCGCCTTACACGAGATGACGGGTGAAGAAGCGCTCCGAGCTGTCCAGCTCGAACGCGGGTACGCCCGCGTGGCGGCCGGGGTTGGCGTGCAGCGTCTTCTCGCGGGAGGCGAAGGCGCCGAACAGCGCGAGGCCC
>JAOPYH010000017.1 GCA_025964715.1 Streptosporangiaceae bacterium
AGGCGAGCAAGTACGGCTGGCACCACACCGGTGACATCGGTTACCTCGACGAGGAGAACTACCTCTACATCGTCGACCGGGCCAAGGACCTGATCATCACCGGCGGGTTCAACGTGTACTCGGTCGAGGTGGAGCAGGCTCTGATGGCACATGCCGCGGTGCAGGACAGCGCTGTGATCGGCCTCCCCGACGAGAAATGGGGGGAAAGGCTGACGGCGGTGGTCCAGCTGCGTCCCACGGAGCATACGACGGCGGACGAGCTGACCGCCTTCGTGAAGGCACGGCTCGGCAGCGTAAAGGCTCCGAAACAGATTGAGATCTGGCCTGACCTTCCGCGCTCGAAGATCGGCAAGGTACTGAAACCGGAGATCAAGAACCGGCTGACGGAAAGTTAGACGCCGAGCGCCTCACGTCCGGTTCGCCGAGGTCGGCAACGTGGGCCGGCTCAGCGCGTCAGCCGGGCTTCGCCACGTGGCCCCCATTGATCCCGGTGGCCTCGACGTAAACTTTCCCAGTGGAGCACACGCACGGGGAGCGTGACCGGAACAGGTCTGACCGGAATGGCAGTCGGCGGCCACCGGAGGAGCGGCCGACCGTGGCATTCGGTCCGGCGGAGGAGTACCGCTCGCTGAGCGCGGATGACCTGCGGGTTCTCCGCGAGGTGGGCCGGCACTGGGCATCGGTGCTCGCCCAGCGGGGCCCGAAGCGGACGCTGCCGGTCGATCCGACGCTTGGCTCCTTCAGCAGGGCACCGACCCCGACCCGATTCGGCCGTTTCGCTCCTATTCAGATGTTTCGGCCGGAGGCGCCGGACAAGCTTGTGGCCACCGAGTTGGGAGTGGCCCCGGAATCTCGGCTTGGACTGGTGTTAACGCGAGTAAAACGGCTCATACTAGGCGCGCCATTGGAGAGCACGGCGGTTGCACAGGAGCGAATGCGCAAGCTGGTCGCATTGCCGGTGCTGTCCTCCGATCTCTTGTCATCGGTCGCATATGGGCCGGAAGCGATGCTCCGCGTCTTGGTGCTGGCAGGCAGCGCGACGCTGGGCTTATTCTTGCCGCTCACCATGGCCCTGATCTTGCTAGCGATCGTGGTAGGCCTCTCATACCGGCAGACCATCGCCGCATACCCAGAGGGAGCCGGGTCCTACATCGTAGCCGGCGACAACCTCGGGCCCCGATGGGGATTGGCGGCGGCGGCCGGACTGATGACCGACTATGTCCTGACGGTTTCGGTGTCGATCGCCTCTGGGGTCGATGCGATGACTTCCGCGATTCCCGAGGTCAGGCCTTACGCTGTGGGGCTCGGGCTGGCGGGGGTGGCCATCCTGCTCGCCGGAAATCTTCGCGGCGTGCGCCAGGCGGGGAACCTATTCGCGACCCCTACCTACGCCTTCCTTCTGGCGATCTTCCTCCTCATCGCGGTGGGCATGGCACGCGCCGCGGCTCACGGCTTCGTCGCCGCGCGCCCGCCGGCGATCAAAGCGACTGAGAGCCTCGGCCTGCTCCTGATCCTTCGTGCGTTCACCTCCGGTGCCACATCAATGACCGGCATCGAAGCGGTGTCCAACGCCGTTCCCGTCTTCCGGCCCGTGGAATGGCGCAACGCTCGCACCACGCTGACCTGGATGGTCGGTCTGCTGGTGGTGATCCTCGCGGGACTGGCCCTGCTCATCCACTTGGACGGAATCGTGCCCCGGCCTGGCGAAACCGTGCTCTCCCAACTGGCTCACAAAACATTCGGCCGCGGCCTGTTGTACACCTATACCCAGGCCGTCACCATGCTGATCCTCGTGCTGGCCGCGAACACCGCTTTCAACGACTTCCCGCGGCTGCTGTTCTTTATGGCCCGCGATTGCTACGCACCCCGCAGATTCCTCCATATGGGAGACAGGCTGGCGTTCAGCAACGGCATCATCGCGCTGGCCGTCAGCGCCGCCGTTATTTTCATCGCTTTCCATGGCCGGACCGAATCACTCATCCCGCTGTATGCCGTTGGTGTGTTCCTGGCCTTCACGCTGTCGCAAACGGGGATGGTCGTGCACTGGTGGCGCAACCGGGGTGCCCACTGGCGGAAAAGCATTGCCTTCAACTCGATCGGCGCACTGGCCTCCGGCTTGGTCCTGTTCACCGCGGGCATCACAAAGTTCACGGAGGGCGCCTGGGTCGTGATCATCGGAATTCCGCTGCTGATCGTTACCTCGCTGCGGATCCATCATCACTACGAAACGGTGCGCAACGCCCTTGCCCTGCGCCCTCCGCCTGAACCGGCCGTCGGCAGGTCCCCGGCCCCGGTCGATATCACCCGGCCAGGCGGGGACGCGGGCCCCCGCCCGGCAGTCGGCGAGGAAGAGCAGGAGAGCCCGGACGAGATCCGTATTCTCACCATCGTGCCGGTCGCCCGGCTCAATCGCGCCGCCCTGCGCGCCCTTGCCTACGCCACATCACTCTGCCATCCCGTACTGGCGGTACACATCAGCCCGGACGAGGAGGAGGCCGAATGGTTCCGCGAGCTGTGGAACACCTGGGGCGACCACGTGCCCTTAGAGATCATCGTTTCCCCCTACCGCGCGATCGTCGCGCCGCTGGCCCACTATCTCGAGGCCCTGCACGT
>JAOPYH010000332.1 GCA_025964715.1 Streptosporangiaceae bacterium
CGCGCCGCAGCGCTCGACGACGACGTTACCACCGCGATCGAAGCCGCCTGACGCTGCAGGTGAGGTTGTTCGGGCGAGACAGCAGAGGTGCGCTGGGCATGGTGACTCGGCGGTCGCTAGGGCCGCAGTTCGAGTGGCTGTGGGACGCCTATGCGGTCAGCACGCTGGGCACCTGGCTCGCGTTCGACGCGTTCCCGCTGATCGCGATCCTCGCGCTGCACGCCGGGCCGGCCGAGGTGTCGGCGCTGGCCGCAGCGGGGCTGGCGGTGGGGGCCCTGGTGGCGGTCCCGCTCGGCCCGTGGGTGGAGTTCCGCCGCAAGCGGCCGGTGATGGTCGCGATGGACCTCACCCGGTTCGTGGCGTTGATGAGCGTCCCCGCCGCGTTCGCGCTCGGCTGGCTGAGCTTCGCGCAGCTCCTGGTCGTGTCGGTCATCGTGGGCGTGGCCAACATCACCTTCAGGGCGGCCAGCGGGGCATGCCTGAAGGCGCTCGTGCGGCCGGAGGACCTGCTCGTCGCCAACGGGCGGTTCGAGTCCACGACCTGGACGGCCACCGCGCTCGGGCCGCCGCTCGGCGGTGCAGCGATCGGGCTGTTCGGCCCGGTGATCACCGTGCTGGCCGACGCGGTCAGCTACCTGCTGTCGGCAGTAGGGATCCGCGCGATCGGCGGGAGGGAGCCGCGCCCCGTGCGAGCCGATGCACCGCGGCTGCGAGCCGGCGACCTGCTCGAAGGCTGGCGGTACATCCTGACCCACCCGGCCCTGCGCCCGCTGTTCTTCAACACGATCCTGGTCAACGGCCTGATCATGGCGACCTCGCCGCCGATCGCCGTCCTCATGCTGGGCCGCCTCGGGTTCGCACCGTGGCAGTACGGCCTCGCGTTCGGAGTGCCCTGCGTCGGCGGCCTGATCGGCTCACGGCTGGCCCGCCGACTCGTCGCGCGGTTCGGGCAGCACAAGGTCATGCTGACCGCCGGGACACTGCGCGCGTGCTGGCCGCTGGGGTTGGCCTTCATCCACCCCGGCGCTGCCGGGATCGTGCTCGTCATCGCCGTCCAGCTTGGCCTGGTCACCTGCATGGGCGTGTTCAACCCGGTGTTCGCCACCTACCGGCTCCACCGAACCGGGACGGACCGAGTCGCCCGCACCCTGTCCGCGTGGTCGGTCAGCAGCAACGCCACCATCGCGGCCTTGACCGCCCTGTGGGGCCTGCTCGCCGGCATCACGAGCCCCCGCGTCGCGATCGCGATCGCCGGTCTCCTCATCCTGACGACCCCGCTCCTGCTGCGCCGACACGACCACGCGTCAGAGCACGAGCGGGAACCGGCCCGAAGCCACACATGACACACCGCAACTCAGGCCCCGCTGCGCGTGTCTTCGGCAAGAACTTACGTGGCCGAATGAGCCTTTGCCGGGTCTGTGTCCCGACGGGTGTCGGCTCCTAGATCGGGCGACATAGCGTGAAGAGCACAATCCATTACGGAGTGTGCAGATGCCTGCGAAGTTGACCATACAAGGAGCGGCAACCCAATCGTTCGCGAGGCGCGAATCCGCTGCGGGGATGCTGGCCAGGGACGCCGAGCGGATCGCGCGAGTCGGCCGGGACATGGCCGCCCGCTTCCGGCGCGGCGGAAAGCTGATCACCTATGGTCATGGCGCCGCCAGTGCGGACGCCTCCCATCTGGCCGTCGAATTCATGCACCCGGCCGGCACCGGGACCCCCGCCCTGCCGGCGATCGCCATGAGCGGCGACGCCACCGCGCTGCACGCGATCGGAAGCCGGGCCGGGACCGCCGAGGTGTTCGCGCATCAGGTGCGCCACTGGGGTGACCCGCCGGACATCGCGCTGGGCTTGTCACCCGACGGAGACCGCACCGATGTCCGGCATGGCCTGAAGGTCGCCCGCGAGCTCGGCCTGCTGACCATCGCTCTGACCGGGGGAGACGGTGGCGCTCTCGCGCGCGGTGGCTCGATAGACCACGTGCTGATCGCCGGCTCGACGGACGCCGTGGTGATCAGAGAAGTGCACGTGACCGTCTACCACCTGCTGTCGGACCTGGTTCGCCTGTTCCTCGAGCACTGGCCGTCCGAGGACGAGCAGCGGCCGCCCCGCCGGCACTGGTCCGCGGAACACCGCCGGGCCGGGGACGAGCCGTACGACCAGGAGGCTCCCGACGCCGAGAGCGGGCCCGGGGAACGGCACCAGGAGGTGATCGCGTGACCGAGCCGGACGCCATTTCGGGAGCCGTCTGCGTGACCTGCGCCGACGAGGCCCTGCCGGGCACGGTCGTCCGCATGCTGGGCCGGGACCTCGCTGTCGTGGAAACGGGCGGCAGGCAGGAACGGGTCAGCGTCGCACTGGTCGACGCGATGGTGGGTGACACGGTCCTCGTGCACGCGAAGGAGGCCTTGGTGGTGGTGGACAGAGCGGTCGACGAAGACGGACCCGGATCGGACGCGGCCTTCCCGGACACCGTGCCGATGGACGTGGTGGTGACCGGGGAGATTCCGGAGCGGATCACCAGGCAGGTCGCCGAACGGCTCACCGAGACGGCGGCGCTCCGCCGCGAGCTCATGGACGTATCCGCGGAGCGACTCACCCGGTGCGCCGAGGCGATGGCCCAGCGGTTCGCCGAGGGGGGCCGGTTGTTCACCTTCGGCAACGGCACGAGCAGCACCGACGCACAGGAACTGGCGGCGCTTTTCTCGTGCTCGCCCCGGGGCCGGGCGCTACCGGCCCTGTGCCTGGCCGGCGACGTCGCCGTGGTGACCGCACTGTCCGATGAGGCGGGCTTCGAGGCGGTCTTCTCCACCCAGATAGCGGCCTACGGGAGGCCGGGCGACATCGCCATCGCGCTGTCCACCAGCGGGGGCTCGGCGAACGTGGTCCGTGCGCTCGAGGAGGCCGAACGCGCGAGCATGCTTACCATCGCGCTGGCCGGCTGCGAGGGCGGCAGGCTGGCGGGCCTGGGCTTCCTCGACCACCTGTTCGTGATCCCCTCACGGTCCGTACCGCGGATCCACGAGGCGCAGACGACTCTCTGCCACTTGCTGTGGGAGCTCACAGAGCACGCCGTCGCGGCGGTGCTGCCCCCGGTGGAGGCGCCCACCGTCAGATGACCGGCGACCGGCGAGGCCGCCATGGCGCGCCGCGCCGGGAGTTCACGGACCTACGGCCTGCACAGGGGAGGCAGAATGACAGCGCCAGCCGGGTCACCAGAGGCGGGACCACGGGAGCGGGAGGAGCCGCTCATCCACATCCTGTGGATCAACGCCGGCCTGAGCTGCGACGGCGACTCGGTGGCGCTGACCGCGGCGACGCAGCCGAGCATCGAGGAGATCGCCCTCGGGGCCCTGCCCGGATTACCCAAGATCGCCGTGCACTGGCCGCTGGTCGCCTACGAGTCCGGGCCGATGCAAGGGAGCGATCCCTTCATCGAGTGGTTCTACAAGGCCGACCGCGGCGAACTGGATCCCTTCGTGCTGGTCGTCGAGGGCTCCATTCCGAATGAGTTGATCAAGACCGAGGGCTACTGGTGCGGCTTCGGCAACAACCCGGCGACCGGCCAGCCGATGACCACGAGCGAATGGCTCGACCGGCTCTCACCCAAGGCGACCGCGATCGTGTGCGCGGGCACCTGCGCGACGTACGGCGGCATCCACGCGATGGCGGGCAACCCGACCGGCGCGATGGGCGTGGCGGACTACCTCGGCTGGGACTGGCGGTCCAAGGCCGGGCTGCCGATCGTCAACGTCCCGGGCTGCCCGGTCCAGCCGGACAACATGTCCGAGACGCTGCTGTACCTGCTGTACCAGCTCGCCGGGCAGGCGCCGATGATCCCGCTGGACGAGGCGCTGCGGCCCACCTGGCTGTTCGGCGCGACCG
>JAOPYH010000058.1 GCA_025964715.1 Streptosporangiaceae bacterium
CGCGGTAGGCAGCCACCGCGGCCTCGTCGCTGAAGCCGGCGTCGGCCATCACCGTGAAGAAGGACTCCAACCAGCGCAGACTGCGCAGCGGCGGCCGGATCCACGGTGCGGCCGGAGGTCGCGTCGCGACCAGTGGGAACACCGCGGGATGATCCAGCGCTATCCGCCGGATCCCGTGCGCCAGGCGCTGCAGATAGTTCTGCCAGCCATGGTCGGCGTGCAGGTGCACCTCCGGATCGCCGTGGAGGGCGTCCAACACGGTGTCCACGACGCCGTCCAACAGCGCCTCTCGGCTCGGGACATACCGGTACAGCGCCATCGCCTCGACCTGGAGGAAGGCCCCCAGTCTGCGCATCGTCAATGCGTGCAGGCCCTGACGGTCGATGAACTCCACCGCGGCCACCAGGATCCTGCGCTGGTCCAACCCTCCCCGCTGCGACCCGGCATCAGCGGCCGGGAACGTCGCGGCCGCGGTGCCGGGCGTCGTGTCCTTCGAGTCCTCGCTGCTCACCACCCGGACCCTCTTACCCCGTCCTGGGGCACCGCGCCCACCGAATCGGAGACCGAGCCGTTTCCCGGTGGGCGGCCGACACCGTGCGTCCGACACGCGGAGGCCATGGCGCGTCCGGGCCGGACACAATCCACCAAGAGACCGAGACGGTTTCGGACTGTTTGTGCCAGTGCCAACCCTGTCCGGGCTCCGTAACGTCACGGACAGCAGTGGGGCCGTACCGGTCCGTCACATCGTTGCGGCGCCGCCGCCGAGGAGCTTCCCGTGCCTTCCTTCTCCCGCCCGCCCCTGAGCCTGCTCGGTGATCCAGTCGCCGCTCTCATCACGGTGGACCCCTTCGCCCCGCCGGAGTGGCCGGACGGGCCGGGCTGGGGCGAGACACCCGCCTGGGGCGAGACACCCGCGTGGACCGACGCCAACACCTCCCCCGAGGCGTGGCGGACGAAGGCGCTCTGCGCGCAAACCGACCCAGAGGCGTTCTTCCCGGAGAAGGGCGGCTCCACCCGGGACGCCAAGCGGGTCTGCACGGGTTGCCCGGTACGTGCCGAGTGCCTGAAGTTCGCGCTGGTCAACGACGAACGCTTCGGCATCTGGGGCGGCCTGTCCGAGCGGGAGCGGCGCCGGGTGCGCCTGGAGCGGCGCGAGGCGCTCAGCGCCTGACCCAGCCTCTTCTCCAGGGCCGCCGGGGTCGGGACAGCGCGCCCCAGCGGACGTGGGCTCCGTGCCCGCGCCCCAGCGGGGTCGGTCGGGGCTGAACCTGAGCGGTTCGGTGTCCGTACTCCTGCGTGGCGGTACGGTCACAAAGAGCAACGCGTCTGGGATTGCTCGTGGAGGTGGACGAATGCGCGAGCCGCTGTGGCCACGACAACCGCTGCCCGACTACGCCTCAGCCGCCGGTCGCGTGATGCTCTGGGCCCCGGCCACGTTGGCGGACCTGACCGCTGCGCGTCTGGAGCTCGGCGCCGCCCTGCACAGCGATGTTCGGCCTACCGCCTCCGACGGGGACGCCGGTGAGCGGTTGGCCCTGGCCTTCGAAGAGCTCGCATCCAACGCGCTGCGCCACGGCCGACCGCCGATCCGGATCAGCGTCACCACCACCGACCGGTTCTGGCTGCTCGCGGTCAGCGACGCCGCCGGCGCGATCGCACCGTCGCCGCCCGTCGACCGTGACCCCGCACTCGGCGGCCTCGGCCTGTATCTGGTGGCTCAGATCGCCGGCGCACACGGCTGGGCTGTGGAACCCGGCGGCCGCAAGACGGTGTGGGCGCGCATCGACTTCGCACCCCTTGTGGACCCGAACCGCACCGGCGGCCCCATTCCCCGACCCCGCGGTGAGGGCCGTGACCACGACAACTCCCGCTGACGGCACGACGGCGGTCAGGCCCCCCGTCGAGGGCCGACCGAAGGGCGCGCCCCGACCCGTCGGCGCCTCGCCGTCAGACGTCGGCGGCGCCGCGGACCACCGCCGGTCGATCGCCGCGCTCCGCACCACTCCGCGACGGGCCAGTGTCGCCGTCGCGTTGGTGCTGTCGCTCGTCACGGTGGCGCTCACGGCGCTCTCCTGGCAGGTCAACGCCCGCAGCGAGCAGCGGCTGCTGGGCCGCCAGCTCGCCCAGGTCGGTACCTTGCTCACCAACCAGGCCGCGGTGCTCCGGACCGAGATGGCCGACATCGGCCAGGTCGCCGTGAACACCAACGCGAACCCCAACGCGTTCGCCCGGTTCGCTGCCGGCGAGCTGAAGCAGACCGGTCAGTCGCTGACGCTCTGGCGGATCACCGACGGGCACGCTCAGCAGCTCGCCGCTCAGGGTGTCGACGCGCGGCTACCGCCCGACGGACCCTCCGCGCTGACCCGGCTGCGCCCGACCGGGCAGCTGGAGATGCTGGGCATCCTTCCGGGCCGCCCCGACCGGCTCTCGTACGCCCTCATGCCGTCGGCTCCGAACACCGACCTGGTGATCTACGCGGAGTCCCCGCTGCCCTCCGACCACCGCCTCGAAGTGACCGCGACCTCACCGCTGGCCGGGCTCGACCTCGCGCTGTACCTGGGCAAGAGCGCCGACCCGGCGAAGCTGCTGGAAACGACCGCTCCCCTCCCGATCCGGGGGCGCACCCAGACCCTGTCGGTGCCCTTCGGTGCGGACTCGATCACCATCGTCGGCAACTCTCCGACCCGTCTGACCGGCGCGCTGTCCGCCGTACTCCCGTGGATCGTGCTCGGCGTCGGCACCGCCCTGGCCATCGCCGGCGCCGCAACGCTGGAGTTCGTGTCGCGCCGCCGAGCGCTCGCCGAGCGGCTGGCCGCCGAGAACGCGGAGCTCTACCGCCAGCAGCGCGGGATCGCACGCACGCTGCAGCAGGCGCTCCTGCCGGCCGTCCCGGCTCTCGGCTGCGTGCAGGTGGCGGCCCGTTATCTCGCCGGCGCAGAGGACCTGGAGGTCGGTGGCGACTGGTACGACGTCATCGAGCGGCGCCCCGGCTGCGTGGTCTTCGTCGTCGGGGATGTCTCGGGCCGCGGGCTCCCCGCAGCCACCACCATGGCCGCCCTCCGCTTCGCCATACGGGGCTTCCTGTACGAAGGCCACGACATCGACACTGTGCTGAGCCTGGTTCGCGGACTGCTCGACGTCACCGCCGACCACCAGTTCGCCACCGTGCTGCTCGGCGAACTGGACGCAACGGCGGGCAGGCTGCGGCTGGTCAGCGCCGGGCACTTCGGGCCACTGCTGCTCTCCGACGCCGGGATCCGGCTGATCGACTGCCCGGTCGCCCCTCCCGTGGGTGTGGAGCTCACCGGGCCGGCGCCGGCCGCCGCGACCGTCGACGTGGCGGGTCCGGCGACGCTGCTGGCCTTCACCGACGGTCTCGTCGAACGCCGCGGAGAGGTCATCGACGCCGGCCTGGACCGGCTACGCGCCGCTGCCGGCACGGCCGCGGCCCGACCTCTGGACGAGATGCTCGACCACCTGCTCGGCGCGCTCATCGGGGACGGACGACGTGACGACACCGTCCTGCTCGGCCTGCGGTGGAAGCGCCCCTAGGACATCCGGCGACCGGGCCCCTCATGTGCTCCTTGTCGGCGAGCGCATCACCGGCCGCCTGAGGTCGAAGAACCGCGGTTCCTCCACCATGAGCTTCCCCATCTCCTCCATGGCTGCCCGCATCTCGAGCGGCATCTCCTTGCGCTCGCCCGCACGCGCGTCGGCCTCGGAGGTGAAGTACATGACTAACGTGTAGGCGCCACCGTCATGCAGGGCCTCGACGCTGCCGAGGACGTCCGGGCGGAAGGCGGCCCACGCGTCCGGGTCCTGCGCCATCAGCTGCCTCGCCCGTTCGGGGTCACTGGTCCGGCCCTGCATCACCTTGACGAACCCCGCCCGATCGAGGTCCCCCTGCGCGTCGACGACGACGTCGGTGCTCTCCTGGAACGTGGCCCCGCCGTCGAACAGCTTCTCGGTCTCCGCCCACCACCGGCCCTGCTCCGGCCGGTCGCTGTTGCGGCGGGCGGCGTCCTC
>JAOPYH010000073.1 GCA_025964715.1 Streptosporangiaceae bacterium
CGACCACGGTCGGCATCTCGGCGGGCGCCCGCTACATCTCCGGCTCGAAGTACAAGGGCAAGGTCGTGCTGACCGGGCTCGGCACGCCCAACCAGATGCGCCAGTTCGTCAAGGACGGCACGGTCCAGAAGTTCGCCCTGTGGGACCCCAAGAACCTCGGCTACCTGGCCTCCTACGCCGCCGCCGCACTGTCGTCCGGGCAGATCAGCGGCGCCGAGGGCCAGAAGTTCAAGGCCGGCAAGCTGGGCGAGCGGACCATCGGCAAAGACGGCGAAGTCATCCTCGGCCCGCCGACCGTCTTCGACAAGACGAACATCGACCAGTACAAGTTCTGACCCCCGGGAGGGGACGCGTGCGACGGGTCTGTTTCCTGCTGAAGGTCCGGCCGGACCGGCTGGAGGAATACCAAGAGCGGCACCGGGACGTCTGGGCGGACATGCTCTCCGCGCTGCGAGCGAACGGCTGGCGGAACTACTCGCTCTTCCTCCGTCCGGACGGCCTGCTCGTGGGCTATCTGGAGACCGACGACCTCCAGGCCGCCCTCGAGGGCATGGCCCGCACGGATGTCAACGCCCGCTGGCAGGCCGAGATGGCGCCCTTCTTCGAGGACATCGAGGGGCGGCATCCCGACGAAGGACTGCTGACCCTCGACGAAGTTTTCCATCTCGACTGACCGAACCGGGAAGCCAATGACGACAGACATCACGCAGGTGAAGACGGCCCTGCGGAGCCAAGCCATCGAGACGCCCTCGTGGGCGTACGGCAACTCCGGCACCCGGTTCAAGGTGTTCGCCCAGGAAGGCGTGCCACGCACACCGCAGGAGAAGATCGACGACGCGGCACAGGTGCACCGCTTCACCGGGTCGGCGCCGACCGTGGCGCTGCACATCCCGTGGGACAGGGTCGGCGACTACGAGGCGCTGGCCGCGTACGCCCGCGACGCGGGGGTCCGGGTCGGAGCGATCAACTCCAACGTCTTCCAGGACGACGACTACATGCTCGGCAGCGTCACCAACCCGGACCCGGGGGTGCGCCGCAAGGCCCTCGGCCACCTGCTCGAGTGCGTCGACATCATGGACCTCACCGGGTCTCGTGACCTCAAGCTGTGGTTCTCCGACGGCACGAACTACCCCGGGCAGGACGACATCCGGGCGCGGCAGGACCGCCTCGAGGAGGCTCTTGCCGCGGTCTACGACAGGCTCGGCGACGACCAGCGGTTCCTGCTGGAGTACAAGCTCTTCGAGCCGGCCTTCTACGCCACCGACCTGCCGGACTGGGGCACCTCGTACGCGCACTGCCTGAAGCTCGGCGACAAGGCCCAGGTGGTCGTCGACACCGGCCACCATGCGCCCGGCACGAACATCGAGTTCATCGTCGCGTTCCTGCTCCGTGAGGGGAAGCTCGGGGGCTTCGACTTCAACTCGCGGTTCTACGCCGACGACGACCTGATGGTAGGCGCCGCCGACCCCTTCCAGCTGTTCCGGATCATGCACGAGGTCATCCAGGGCGGCGGGTACGGCGAGCACGTCGCGTTCATGCTGGACCAGTGCCACAACATCGAGCCGAAGATCGCCGGCCAGATCCGCTCGGTCATGAATGTGCAGGAGGCGACGGCCAAGGCGCTGCTCGTCGACATCGAGGCGCTGCGGGCCGCGCAGGGCTCCGGCGACGTGCTCGGCGCGAACGCGGTCTTCATGGACGCCTACAACACCGACGTCCGGCCGCTGCTCGCCGAACTCCGCGAGGACATGGGCCTGGACCCGGATCCGATGGCGGCCTACAACCGCTCCGGCTACTTCGAGAAGATCCGTGAAGAGCGCAAGGGCGGACAGGCCGCCGGATGGGGCGCATGAGCGCCGGCCTCGAACCCCGCAACCGCGAATCGACAAGGAGAAGCCTGATGACCTCCACTCCTCCCGAAGTGGAGCAACTGCTCGACCGGTCCCACACTCTGGGCGCCGATCCCCGCAACACGAACTACGCGGGCGGCAACGCGTCCGCGAAGGGAACGGTCCAGGACCCGGTGACGGCCCAGGACGTGGAACTGATGTGGGTCAAGGGCTCGGGCGGTGACCTTGGCACGCTGACCCAGGCCGGCCTCGCGGTCCTGCGGCTCGACCGGCTCCGCTCGCTGGTGGACGTCTACCCGGGTGTCGACCGAGAGGACCAGATGGTCGCCGCCTTCGACTACTGCCTGCACGGCCGGGGAGGCGCCGCGCCGTCCATCGACACGGCCATGCACGGCCTCGTCGAGGCCGCCCACGTCGACCACCTGCACCCCGACTCCGGCATCGCGGTCGCGACCGCGGCGGACGGCGAGGAGCTCACCCGGCGCATCTTCGGCGACCGGGTGGCGTGGGTTCCGTGGCGCCGCCCGGGCTTCCAGCTCGGCCTCGACATCGCCGCCATCAAGGCGGAGAGCCCGCAGGCCATCGGCGTGATCCTCGGCGGGCACGGCATCACCGCCTGGGGCGACACCAGCGTCGAGTGCCAGGCCAACGCACTCGAGATCATCGACGCCGCCGAGCGCCACATCGCCGAGCATGGCAGGGCCGACCCCTTCGGGCCCGTGGTCTACGAGACCCTGCCCGAGACCGAGCGCCGGGAGCGCGCCGCCGCGCTGCTCCCGCTGATCCGCGGGCTCGCCTCGACCGACCGGCCGCAGGTGGGTCACTACACCGACGGTGAGGCGGTGCTCGACTTCGTGTCCCGCGCCGAGCACCCGCGGCTGGCCGCGCTCGGCACGTCCTGCCCGGACCACTTCCTGCGCACCAAGGTCGCGCCGATGGTCCTCGACCTGCCGCCGGACGCGCCCCTGGAGGACCTGCGGTCCCGGCTTCGCGAGCTGCACGAGGCCTACCGCGCCGACTACCAGGCCTACTACGACCGCAATGCCGACGCCGGCTCGCCCGCGATGCGCGGAGCCGACCCCGCCATCGTCCTCGTGCCCGGTGTCGGTATGTTCAGCTTCGGCAAGGACAAGCAAACCGCGCGCGTCGCCGGTGAGTTCTACGTCAACGCCATCAACGTGATGCGCGGCGCCGAGGCGCTGTCCACCTACGCGCCGATCCCCGAGCCGGAGAAGTTCCGCATCGAGTACTGGGAGCTCGAGGAGGCCAAGCTCCGGCGCATGCCCGAGCCGAAGCCCCTCGCCACCCGGGTCGCCTTCGTCACCGGGGGCGGATCCGGCATCGGAGCCGCGACCGCGCGCCGGCTCGCGGCCGAGGGCGCCTGCGTCGTCGTCGCCGACCGGGACCTAGCCGCCGCCGAGAAGGTGGCCGCCGAGATCGGCGCGAAGGCCTTCAAGGCCTCCGACGTCGCGACGGCGGTCGCGGTCGACGTCACCTCCGAGGAGCAGATCGCCGCGGCGCTGCGCGCGGCCGTGCTCGCCTTCGGCGGTGTCGACCTGATCGTCAACAACGCCGGGCTCTCCATCTCCAAGCCGCTGCTGGAGACCACGGCCGGGGACTGGGACCTGCAGCACGACGTGATGGCGCGCGGTTCGTTCCTGGTGTCCCGCGAGAGCGCCGCAGTGATGATCGAGCAGGGGATGGGCGGCGACATCGTCTACATCTCCTCCAAGAACGCGGTCTTCGCCGGACCCAACAACGTGGCCTACGGCGCGGCCAAGGCCGACCAGGCGCACCAGGTGCGCCTGCTCGCCGCGGAGCTCGGCGGCCACGGCATCCGGGTCAACGGCATCAACCCGGACGGGGTGGTGCGCGGCTCGGGCATCTTCGCGGGCGGCTGGGGCGCCAAGCGCGCCGCCGTCTACGGAGTCGAGGAGGAGAAGCTCGGTGAGTTCTACGCCCAGCGCACCCTGCTCAAGCGCGAGGTGCTGCCCGAGCACGTCGCCGCGGCCGTCTTCGCGCTGACCGGCGGCGAGCTCACCCACACCACGGGGTTGCACGTGCCGGTCGACGCCGGCGTGGCCGCCGCGTTCCTGCGGTAGGCCCCCGGCACCCGAACCCGACCCGGACGACGTAGGCACAGGAGATCCTCATGACGGCGACGACAGAACCCGCCGGGCTGTCTCTGCAGCGAGTCACCGCGCCGCGGGTCCGGGTCGGGCTCGTGGCAGGCGGGCTCGGAGCCTACTGGCCCCAGTTTCCCGATCTGCTGCCGCAGTTGCGGCGCTCGGCCGAGCGGGTGTCGGAGCGGAGGCGCGACCTCGGCGCCGAGGTCGTCGACGTCGGCTTCATCTCGGACGCGCAGGAGGGCGCGGCGGCCGCGGAGAGGCTCCGCGTGGCCGGCTGCGACATCATCGTCGGCTTCCTCACGACCTACATGACCGCGACCATGCTGGTCCCGATAGCCCAGCGCAGCGGGGCGCCGGTACTGCTGATCAACCTGCAGCCGACCGAGACGATGGACCACGAGACCTTCGACACCGGGCAGTGGCTCGCCTACTGCGGCGCCTGCCCGCTGCCGGAGATGGCCAACGCCTTCCAGCGGTGCGGCATCCCGTTCCGGTCCGTCTCGGGCCACCTCGAGGACGAGCGGGCCTGGGCCAGGATCGGGCGGTGGGTGCGCGCCGCGGGTGTGCGGGCGGCGCTGCGGCGCGGCCGGCACGGTCTCATGGGCCACCTCTACCCGGGCATGCTGGACGTCTCCACCGACCTGACCCTGGTGCCGGCCAACTTCGGCGGCCACCTGGAGGTGCTGGAGTTCGACGACCTGCGGGTGCGGGTGGAGAGGGTCACGGCCGCCCAGGTGAAGGCCAAGAAGGCGGTCACCCGGGAGATCTTCGAGCTCGCCGCCACGGTCGACGACGAGGACTTCACCTGGGCCGCCAAGGTCGCGGCGGGCCTGGACCGGCTCGTCGAGGACTTCGAGCTGGACAGCCTCGCCTACTACCACCGCGGCCTGGACGGCGAGATCCACGAGCGGCTGGGCGCCGGCATGATCCTCGGATCCTCGCTGCTCACCGCGCGCGGCGTCCCGACCGCGGGAGAGTACGAGCTGCGCACCTCCCTCGCCATGCTGATCATGGACCGGCTAGGCGCGGGCGGTTCGTTCACCGAGTTCCAGGCGCTCGACTTCCGGCGCGGGCACGTCGAGATGGGTCATGACGGCCCCGCCCACCTGGCCATCAGCGACGGCAGGCCGATCCTGCGCGGGCTCGGCGTCTACCACGGCAAGCGCGGCTGGGGCGTGTCGGTGGAGTTCGACGTCGCCCACGGCCCGGTGACCGCGTTCGGCATCAGGCAGTCCCGGGACGGCCGTTTCGACTTCATCGTCTCCGAGGGCGAGACCGTCGACGGTCCGCATCTGCGGATCGGCAACACCACCTCGCGGGTCGACTTCGGCTGCGACCCGGGGGAGTGGACCGACGCCTGGAGCGCCACCGGGATCTCCCACCACTGGGCCCTCGGCACCGGCCACCGGGCGGCCGACCTCAAGGCTCTCGCGGACCTCATGGGCATCGACCTCATCGAGGTGAGGCCCTAAGCCCTTCGCTTGCGCGATCGGGGGATCCGCTCCCAGGCGACGACGTCAAGGACCGGGCCGCGTCCGGCCGCGGGCTTTCTTCAGCGCGCCCGAAACCATGAGAGGCAGCCCACATGCGGCTCGAAAAGCTTCGAACCCTTATCATCCCGGCCGTCACGGCGATCACCCTCGCCGGTCTGGCGGCCGCACCCGCGTCGGCCCGCGCCACCGGCCCCTGGCAGGACGCGTCCTACACCCCACGCCCGGGCGACTGGCGGCCCTACGTCCTGGCACCCTCCGGGCACACCGTCGAACCCGTGTCGGTCCTCAAGGCGGTGCCCCGCCAGGGCCGCATCCAGGGTGATCCGCGTGCCGCCCTCGACTCCGACGGCCGGTCCGTACGGCTGGAGGGCGCCGCCGACCGCGCCGGATCCCCGATGCTCGTCCTGGACTTCGGCAAGGAGGTCGCCGGCCGGATCAAGGTCCGGGTCAAGGACGCGTCGGCGACCCGGCCGAAGCTGCACGTCTGCTTCAGCGAGTCCCGGCGCTACCTCGCCGAGGCCCCGGGCGACAACGACGGCCAGGGGCGGATCGCCCCGGGCTGTGACACCGCCAACATCTGGAACGGCTTCCCCGGCGTGGCCTACACCGAGGACACCGACAGCCACGAGCTGCCGCTCGGGGACGCCGGGCTTCCCGGGACTGTGACCGACCCGGCGATCCGCGGCGGGTTCCGCTACGCCACCCTGTTCCTGGACGGCCCCGGGTCGGTCGACATCGACGGGGTCTCGGCCGAGTTCACCGCCGCACCGCTGCAGCCGCGTCCGAGCGCCTACCGCGGCCACTTCCTGTCCAGTGACCACCTGCTGAACAAGATCTGGTACGCCGGTGCGTACACGGTTCAGATCAACACCGGGATGCCGGACACGGCCAAGAGCTGGCCCTACGCCAAGGGCGAGCACGACCACGCCGACGCCGCCGTGCCCTTCGCGGACCCGAAGAAAGAGGTCATCTACGACGGCGGCAAGCGCGACCGCATCGTCTGGCAGGGCGACCTCGCCGTCCAGGCACCGGTGACCTACGTGACCACCGGCGACGTCGACGCGGTCGACAACTCGCTGTCCTCGCTCGCCGCCCAGCAGCTGCCGGACGGGTTCATGCCGGCCGAGAGCCAGGTCGGCCCGCACAACCGGGACGAGCTGCGCGTCTACGGCGAGTACGTCACCTGGTTCGTCAACAACATGTACGACCACTGGCTCTACACCGGCGACCGCGCCTACGCGGACAAGTGGTGGCCCGCGCTCACCCGGGCGACGGCCTGGCTGGAGTCGGTCCGGTCCCGAGACGACCAGGGCCTGATCGCCTTCGGCGAGGTCGGCTCCTGCGGCCACTACGGCTACTCCGACTGCGGTCACGAGACCTACGTCAACGCGCTCTACACCCGCAACCTGGCGCAGATGGCGGAGCTGGCCACGGCGCGCGGCGACGCCGCGGCGGCGAAGACCTACGGCGACCGGTCGGCCGCCGTACGGGCCGCCATCAACGCTCAGCTCTGGGACGACCAGGCCGGCGCCTACCGCCTGTCCCGCGAGATCCCCGGCGCCTACCCGCAGGACGCCAACGCCGCCGCCGTGCTGACCGGTGTCGCCGGCACCGGCCGCACCAAGCGCGCGCTCGACCACCTGCGCGGACACAACTGGGGGCTGCTCGGCTCGCTCACCGTCTCCCCGAAGACCCCCAACGCCTCGCTGCCCTCCTTCTACGCGCCGCTGCCCAGCGGCATGGAGGCCGACGCCCGCTTCGGCGTCGACGACGCGAGCGCGCTGCGGCTGATGCGCACCTTCTGGGGCTGGCAGCTGGCCCAGGACCCCGGTTCCACTTTCTGGGAGCACGTCCAGCCGGACGGCACCCCCAACCTCGAGCAGTTCTCCAGCCTGGCCCACGGCTGGGCCGCTCAGCCCACCGTCACGCTGACGAGCCGCGTGCTCGGCGTCGCCCCGACCGGCCCCGGATACGCGGCCTTCACGGTGCTGCCCCACCCGGGGGACCTGAGCTGGGCCGAGGGGACCGTGCCGACGCCGCGAGGCGACATCGCGGCCTCCTGGCGGTCCGGCAAGGCCGGTTTCGAGCTGCGGGTCACCGCGCCCCGCGGCACCACGGCGCGGCTGGCCGTGCCGGTGTCCGCGTCCACCACCCGGGTCAGGCTCGACGGCCGCGTGGTGTGGGCCGGCGGCAAGGCGACCGCGAAGGACGTCAGCGGTGACGGCTCCTATGTGTACGTCGCAGGGGTGGCCGCCGGGCGGCACACCCTCTCGGCGGATCACTGAACGGATGCCGGTGAGGTGAGACCGAGGTGAGGCTCTAGTCCCTGTGCGTGCTGGATCGGGGGATCCACCATCCGGCGCCGTGCGGACGGCCCCGGCCGCGAGGCCGTGAGCCGTCCCGGCCGCGCCGGAAAAACCGAAAACAGAGGTAGCCCCATGCGGCTGGTCCGGTTCCAACGACCCCTTGTCATCCCGGCGATCACCGCGATCACCCTGGCCGGCCTGGCGCCCTTCCCGGCGTCGGCCTCCCCGGGCGGTGGCGTACGGATCCTCGAGACCACTACCGAATACGCCGAGCACCCGCTCGGCCTCGACACCGCCCACCCCCGGCTCGGCTGGGTGCTCGGCTCGGCCGGGCGCGGCCAAGGCCAGAGCGCCTACGAGGTCCGCGTGGCCTCCGCATCCGGCCGGCTGGGCTCTCCCGACGTGTGGGAGAGCGGCAAAGTGACTTCTGCCCAGTCGACCCTGGTCCCCTACGGCGGGCCCGCGCTGAAGTCACGGACCCGCTACCACTGGGCCGTACGGGTGTGGGACACGCGCGGCCGACCGTCACCGTGGAGCAACCCCTCCTGGTGGGAGATGGGGCTGCCCGCCGGCGCGGACTGGCAGGCCGGCTGGATCGGCCCGTCTGCGCAGGCCACGCAGCCGCCGGACCTGACCGGCACTTCCTGGATCTGGTTCCCCGAGGGGGACCCGGCCTCGAACGCCCCCGTCGGGACCCGATACTTCCGCGGCTCCTTCGACCTGGCGGCCGGCCTCTCCACGGGCACCGACCGCGCCCGCCTCGTGCTGACCGCCGACGACGGCTTCACCGCGTGGGTCAACGGCACCGAGGTCGGCGCCCGGGACTCAGACCCTGCCCTGGAGAACTGGCGCCACCCGATCCTGGTGGACGTCACCGACAAGCTGCGCCAGGGCCACAACACCATCGCCGTCCAGGCCACCAACGGCAAGGAGAGCCCGGCCGGCCTGCTGGGCAGGCTCGAGCTCACCACCTCGGCCGGGGTGCGGAACGTCGACACCTCCGGCGACTGGCGCTCGCTCGACCGGGAACCGGCCGGCGACTGGCGGTCGCCCGGCTACGACGACGCCGCCTGGCCGGCGGCCAAAGTGCTCACCGCCTGGGGCGGCTCGCCCTGGGGCAGAGTTCAGCCGGAGGCGCCCGTCGCCCCGGCGCCGCTGCTGCGCCGCGGCTTCCGTCTCGCCGCCAAACCGGTCAGGCGGGCCCGGCTCTACTCCACCGCGCTCGGGCTGTACGAGGCGCAGATCAACGGCCGCCGGGTCGGCGACGACCGGCTGGCGCCCGGCTGGACGGATTACCGCACCCGCGTGCAGTACCAGACCTACGACGTCACCAGGATGCTGCGGGCCGGGAACAACGCGATCGGCGTCACGGTGGCGCCCGGCTGGTACGCGGGCAACGTCGGGATGTTCGGCCCGAAGCAGTACGGCGACCGGCCCTGGCTGAAGGCAGAGCTCGAGGTGGAGTACGCCGACGGGACCACCGACCGGGTCGTCACCGACGACGCCTGGCGCAGCACCACCGGTCCGGTCGTGGCCGCCGACCTGCTGATGGGCGAGTCGTACGACGCGCGGCGCGAGCCGGCCGGCTGGACCGCCCCCGGCTTCGATGACGCGTCCTGGCAGCCGGTGCTCAAGGGCCAGGGCATCACCGCCCGGCCGGTGGCGCAGGTGGACGCGCCCGTACGGGTGGAGCGTGAGCTGCGGCCGGTGAAGGTCACCGAGCCCAAGCCCGGCGTGCACGTCTTCGACCTCGGCCAGAACATGGTCGGCACGGTCAGGCTGCGCGTCTCGGGCGAGGCCGGCCGGACCGTGACGCTCCGGCACGCCGAGGTGCTGAACAAGGACGGCACGATCTACACCGACAACCTGCGGTCGGCCAGGGCGACCGACACTTACACGCTGCGCGGCGGCGGGACCGAGACCTACGAACCCCAGTTCACCTTCCACGGGTTCCGCTACGTCGAGGTCACCGGGTATCCGGGCACGCCGCCGCAGGATGCGGTCGTCGGCCGGGTGATGCACACGGCGGCGCCGTTCACGATGTCCTTCGACACCGACGTGCCGATGATGAATCAGTTGCACCACAACATCACCTGGGGCCAGCGCGGCAACTTCCTGTCCATCCCCACCGACACCCCGGCGCGCGACGAGCGGCTCGGCTGGACCGGAGACATCAACGTGTTCGCCCCCACCGCCGCCTACAACATGGAGTCGGCGCGGTTCCTGACCAAGTGGCTTCAGGACCTGCGCGATGTGCAGACGTCAGACGGCGCGTTCACCGACGTGGCGCCGCTGGGAGAGCGGCTCGGCAGCGGCAGCGCCGGCTGGGGCGACGCGGGGGTCACCGTGCCGTGGAGCCTGTACCAGGCGTACGGCGACCGGCAGGTGCTCGAGCAGAGCTATCCGGCCATGACCAGGTGGATCTCCTATCTGGAGCGGAACAGCACCGGTCATCTCCGGCCGGCCGCCGGCTTCGGCGACTGGCTCAACGTGGCCGACGAGACGCCGAAGGACGTCATCGCCACCGCCTACTTCGCCTACAGCACCGGCCTCGTGGCCAAGACGGCGAGGGCCCTCGGCAAGGAGGACGAGGCCAGGCACTATGACGAGCTGTTCGGCCAGATCCGCGACGCCTTCGACCGGGCCTACGTCTCCGGTGACGGCCGGGTGAAGGGTGACACGCAGACCGCGTACGTGCTCGCGCTCTCGATGGACCTGCTGCCCGATTCCGCGCGGGGGCCCGCCGCCGACCGCCTGGTCCAGCTCATCCAGGCCAAGGACTGGCACCTGTCCACCGGCTTCCTCGGCACCCCCCGGCTGCTGCCCGTGCTCACCGCGACCGGGCACACCGACGTGGCCTACCGGCTGCTCCAGCAGCGGACCTTCCCCTCGTGGGGTT
Organism: Streptosporangiaceae bacterium; assembly: GCA_025964715.1. GTDB lineage: Bacteria > Actinomycetota > Actinomycetes > Streptosporangiales > Streptosporangiaceae > Actinomadura_C. The sequence continues at coordinate 10,678 of JAOPYH010000073.1, forward strand.
ACCAGATCGACAAGGGCGCCACGACGATGTGGGAGCGCTGGGACTCGATCAAGCCCGACGGGAGCTTCCAGGACAAGGGCATGAACTCCTTCAACCACTACGCCTACGGTTCGGTCGGCGAGTGGATGTACCAGAACATCACCGGCATCTCCGCCGGCGAGCCGGGCTACCGGCGCGTCGTCATCCGGCCCCGCCCGGGCGGTGACGTGCACCGGGCGTCCGGCAGGTACGACTCGGTCTACGGGCCGATCACCACTCGGTGGGAAGTCCGGGACGGCCGGTTCACCCTCGACGTCAGCGTGCCGGTGAACACCACCGCCGAGGTCTGGGTGCCCGCGGCGTCCGCCGGAGCGGTCACCGAGGGCGGCCGCAAGGCCACCACGGCGACCGGTGTCCGGTTCGTCCGGACGCAGGACGGCAACGCCGTCTTCACCGTCGGCTCCGGGTCCTACCGATTCTCGGCCGCACAGGCCGGCTAGCCGCTTCACCCGGATCGGCACGTGGTGGGCGGGCAGGCGGTGCCTCACCCGCCCGCCACCGCCGACCGGCGCGTTCCCTCCCCTTCCCTCTGCGAGGGCACGGCGAGCGGGGCATGGCGGCGCGAGGGCTGGACCGAGGTCATTCCGGCCGTACCCCGCGTGGGACTCCGTGCCGGGGTGGCCGGGCGGACCGTGACCATGAAGGCCGGCTACCTGCTGGCGCCCGACGGTTCCCGGCGGGCCGGCTCACCCTCACGACCGCCTGGGCCGGAACCTGGTTTGTCAGGTTCCCACAAAGGCGGCGCCCATAAGTCGGTGCGTGGTGGCCCTCACCGCAGGGCCGCTTCCCTGGCAGGCTTTGACAGGCTGGGCGACCGAGGACCGGGTCGTCGCAGCAGGCATTTGTGGGAGTCCTACTGACGGGAGAACTCTGCGGTGACATCGCGCGATGTGGTCGTTACCGGGCTCGGTGCCACGACCCCCCTGGGCGGCGACCTGCCTACGACCTGGGAAGCCATGCTGGCCGGCGAGTCGGGGATCGGGTTGCTGGAGGAGGACTGGGCTGAGGGCCTGCCCGTGCGGCTCGCGGCCCGGTTGCGGGTCGAGCCGGCCGAGGTGATGAACCGCGTCGAGGCGCGCCGGCTCGACCGGTGCGAGCAGATCGCACTGATCAGCGCACGCGAGGCCTGGCGGGACGCCGGGCGCCCTGAGGTGGACCCGCAGCGGCTCGCAGTCGTGATCGGCACGGGCACGGGCGGCTCGCTCACCATGCTCGGCCAAGACGACGTGCTCGAGCAGAGCGGTCCCCGGCGCGTGGCGCCGCACACGATCCCGATGCTCATGGCCAACGGGCCCGCCGCCTACGTCAGCATGGAGCTCGGCGCGCTCGGCGGGGCGCAGACACCGGTGAGCGCCTGCGCCTCGGGGGCCGAGGCCATCGCCATGGGGCTGGATCTGATCCGGCTCGGGCGTGCCGACGTCGTGGTCGCGGGCGGCGCCGAAGCCTGCCTGCATCCGCTGACCCTGGCCGCTTTCGCCCAGATGCGGGCGCTCTCCAAGCGCGAGGACGATCCGCGGGCGGCCTCCCGGCCCTTCGACACGAGCCGGGACGGCTTCGTCATGGGGGAGGGCGCCGCGATCATCGTCTTGGAGCGGGCGGATTTCGCCGCGGCCCGTTCGGCCCGTGTGCACGGCGTGCTGGCCGGCGCCGGGATCACCTCGAGCGCCCATCACATCACCGCTTCAGAGGTCGGCGGCCAGGAACGGGCCATGGCGAAGGCCCTCGGGTCCGCGGGGCTCAGCCCCCTCGACGTCGATCACATCCATGCCCACGCCACCTCGACTCCGCAGGGCGACGTCGCGGAGGCCCAGGCCATCGCCTCCTGCATCGGCACCCATCCGCTGGTCACCGCCACCAAGTCGATGACCGGCCACCTCATCGGCGCCTCCGGGGCCCTTGGTGCCATCAGTGCCATGCTGTCGCTGCGCGACGGGGTCATTCCGGCCACGCAGAACCTCGACGAGCTGGACCCGCAGGTCAAGATCGATGTGGTGCGCGGTGCTCCGGCCCGGGGCTCATGGAGCGCCGCCGTGGCCAACTCCTTCGGCTTCGGCGGCCACAATGTCTCGCTCGCGTTCATCTCCGCCTGACTTCGGCGCGCCTGTTCTCCGGGTGCCCGGCCGGCGGCGCGCGTCAACGGGACCCCATAGTGGGTGCCGGGGTCCCGTTGACGCGTCCGCGGGCCGCTGAGGCGGCTCGCGCCGGCCGTAGTCCCCGTCAGGCGACGATTCGCAGCGGGTTCTCCAGGAGCTCGGCCAGGCGGCCGAGGAAGGTGGCGCCCGTCGCGCCGTCACAGGCGCGATGATCCACGGAAAGGGTGATGGTCATCCGGTGGCGCGGGACGACCGCGCCATCGCGGATCACCGCCTCTTCCCGGATGGCCCCGACCGCGAGGATCGCGGCCTCCGGCGGGTTGATCACGGCCGTGAAGGCGTCCACACCGAGCATGCCCATGTTGCTCACCGAGAACGTGCCGCCGCTCATCTCCTGGGCGGTGAGCCGCTTCTCCCGGGCCCGCGCCGCCAGGTCACGGGTCTCCGCGCCGATCTGCGACACGCTCTTGCGGTCCGCGTCTCGGATCACCGGCACCAACAGGCCGTCATCGATGGCGACGGCCACGCCCACGTGCACCCGCTTGTGCATGAGGAGGTAGTCCTCGGTGAACGACACGTTCAGAGCGGGGTGCTCCCGCAGGGCCGTGGCGCACGCCTTGACGACGAGGTCATTGACGCTGACCTTGGCCGGAGCCAGCGCGGTGTTCAGTGTGGCCCGGAAGGCCAGCAACTCCTCCATGTCGATGTGGCGCGTGAGGTAGATGTGCGGCGCCGTGCTCATGCTCTCGGCCAGCCGGCGCGCGGTCACCTTGCGGAACCGGTTGAGCGGCACCTTCTCGGTGTCCGGGTCTTCGGCCGCCGCGTCCGTCCGTACGCCCTGACCTTGGAGGGCGTCCGCCCGTACGGACTCGGGCACCGTCGAGGCCGGCGTGCGCAACGCGGCCTCGACGTCGGCCCGTACGACCCGGCCACCGGGGCCGGAGCCGGCGAGCGTGCCCAGGTCGATGCCGTTCTCCTTGGCGATCTTGCGGGCGAGCGGTGAGGACGGGGGCCGCGACCTCGGCGCGTCGCGGCCCGCCGCGGGGACGGGCGCGTCGTCCTTGGCCTCGGTGCCGGGTGCCGCGGAGGCCTCGGCGGTCCGCTCGGGCTCCGGCTCCTCGGTCCCGCTCTTCTGTTCCGGCGCGGACGAGGCCGGCGCATCGGACGTGGCGCCGTTGGTGGCCAGGATTGCGATGGTTGCGCCGATGGACGCCGTCTCGCCCTCACCGACCAGGATCTTCTCCAGCACGCCGGCCTCGTAGGCCTCGTACTCCATGACCGCCTTGTCGGTCTCGATGTCCACGAGGACATCGCCCACCGCCACGGTGTCTCCGGGCTTCTTCTGCCAGGAGCTGACCACGCCTTCTTCCATCGTGTCGGAGAGGCGGGGCATGAGGATCTCGGACATGGGTCTCCTTGCTAGCGCCGTCGGGCGGTCGCGGCGAGAGTTTCGCGGACCGCGGTGACGAGGGAGTCGGCCGACGGCAGCGCGGCGAGCTCCAGGGGCTTGGAATAGGGGAGCGGGACCTCGGCCATCGCCACGCGCCGCACCGGGGCGTCGAGCCAGTCGAAGGCGCCCTCCTGGATGGTGGCGGCGATCTCGGCGCCGATGCCGTAGGTCAGCCAGTCGTCTTCGGCGACCACCGCACAGCCCGTGCGGCGCACGGAGGCCACGATCGTCTCGCGGTCCAGCGGGCGCAGGCTGCGCAGGTCGACGACCTCGGCCGAGATCCCCTCACCGGCCAGGCGCTCGGCGACCTCCGTGGCGACGCGCGCCATCCGTGAGTACGCGACCAGCGTGATGTCGGTGCCCTCCCGGGTGACGGCGGCCCGGCCGATCTCGGCCGGGGCGACGTCGTCGGGCACCTCGCCCTTGGTGTTGTAGAGGGCGAGGTTCTCCAGGAAGAGCACCGGGTCGTCGTCGCGGATGGCCGCCTTGAGCATCGAGGCCGCTTCGGCCGGCGTGCTCGGGGCGAGGACCTTGAGCCCGGGGATGAAGGCGTAGAAGAGCTCGACATTCTGCGAGTGCGTGGCGCCCAGCTGCTGGCCGCCGCCGCCGGGCGTGCGGATCACCAGGGGGACGCTCGACTGACCGCCGAACATCCCATAGATCTTCGCCGCGTGGTTGACGATCTGGTCCAGGGCAAGAAGCGAGAAGTTGATCGTCATGAGCTCCACGACCGGGCGCAGGCCCAGCATGGCGGCGCCGATGGCGGCGCCGACGAAGCCCTCCTCGGCGATGGGGGTGTCACGGACCCGGCGAGGGCCGAACTCCCCGAGCAGCCCCTCGGTGATCTTGTACGACCCCTCGAAGACACCGATCTCCTCGCCCATGAGAAAGACGTCCTCGTCGCGCAGCATTTCCGCGCGGAGCGTGTCCCTCAGGGCCTGACGGTAGGTGACGTTTGTCATCGCACGCCTCCTCAGGCGGGAAATACGGGGTCGGCGGGCAGGCGGCGGGACTCGCCGGCCACGGGGGTGGCATAGGTGTAGTCGAACAGCGTCGACACGTCCGGGTACGGGCTCTCGTCGGCGAAGGCCGCCGCGTCTTCGACCTCCGCGACCACCTCGGCGTCGATCTTCTCCCGGGCCTCGGCGTCGAGGACGCCGCTCTCCTCCAGATCCAGGGCGAACCGGGCGAGCGGGTCGGCCGCCTTGAGGTCCTCCTTCTCCTCCCGCGACCGGTAGCGGGCCGGGTCGACGACGGAGTGCCCGCGCAGCCGCAGGCTCGTCGTCTCCAGCAGGAAGGGCTTGCTCTCCCTACGGGCGCGCTCCACGGCGATACGGGCGGCGTCACGTACGGCGACCACGTCGTGGCCGTCGACCCGCGCGCCCTCCATGCGGTAGGCGGCGGCCCGGCGGTAGAGCTCCGGCTCGGCGGAGGCGTTGTCGACAGTCGTCCCCATGCCCAGGCCGTTGTTGACCACGACGAAGACGACCGGCAGGTTCCACAGCGCGGCGAGGTTCAGAGACTCGTGGAAGGCGCCGATGTTCGTGGTGCCGTCGCCCATATGGCACATGACGACCTCGTCGCCGCCACGGTAGGAGATGGCCAGTCCGGCACCGGTCGCCAGCGGCAGTTGACCGCCGACGATGCCGTAGCCGCCCAGCAGCCGGGTCTCTGCGTCGAACAGGTGCATCGACCCGCCCCAGCCCTTGGAGACCCCGGTGGCCCGGCCGTACAGCTCGGCCATGACCCGCCTGGACTCGATCCCGCGCGATAGCGCGTAGCCGTGCTCGCGGTAGTTCGTGAAGAGGTAGTCGCGCGGCTCCAGCGCGGCCATCAGCCCCACGACAGTGGCCTCTTCACCGAGATTCAGGTGGCAGTAGCCGCCGATCTTGGCCTCGGTGTACGCGCGGGCAGCGCGCTCCTCGAACCGGCGTACCAAGAGCATCTGCCGGTAATAGGCGATCAGGGTGTCGGCCTGGGCTTTGGCCCCGGTCGTACGCCTGGGCCGTGCAGTCCTCGTCTTCGAGGTCTCACCCATCGACGGTTGTCCTTTCACACGGGGCGCGTGACGCGGGGGTCGCCTGCCGCACGCACCCGATGACCGATGATCGATCATAGTTCAATAAGTGAGTGGTGACATGGCCACCCTCTACGATGACCAGCGTGAACGCTAATTCGGCCCCCCTGCTGCGCACCGGACTGTCGGACCAGATTCGTGAGTTCATCGTGGAAGGCATCACCTCCGGCCGCTGGGAGCCGGGCGAGCGGATCGTGGAGCGGCGGATCGCGACCGAGCTCGGGGTCAGCCAGGGCCCTGTACGCGAGGCCCTGCGCCAGCTCGAGACCCTCCGGCTCATCGAAACCGTCCCCAACCGCGGGGCCCGGGTGCGCGAGTTCACAGAAGAGGATCTGGGGGAGATCTTCCCGGTCCGGGCGGGGCTGGAGCAGACGGCCGCGGAACTGGCCATACCTCGGATGGCCGGCCGGGTCGAGAGCCTCGAGCGGCACAGCGACCGCCTCGCGGAGGCGTCCGGGACCGGCGACACCGTGGCCCAGATCCGGCATGGGATCGAGTTTCACCGCGAGATCGTGAAGGCCTCCGGCAACCGGCTGCTGGTCTCGGTCTGGGAGTCCCTGAGGATCGAGATCTGGACCACACTGTCCATTCGGCTGCACAACACGCAGCTCCATGAGAAGTCCGCCGAGCACGCCCGGATCACCGAGGCCTTCCGGCGCCAGGACGCGGGCGCCGCCCGGATGCTGCACGATCACGTCATGCACTACGCGCCGTGACGGGGACGCCGTTCTCTTCGCCGGCGCGGGGCCGGACACGCTTCAGGGTGAGGCCGGTCACCCCGGCAGGGGCAGGTTGTAGGCGAGCAGGGACGCGGACCCCTGCTCCACCCGCAGTTCGGTCGGCGCGCAGTTGCGGATCCGCGGGAAGACCCTGCGGTAACTGCTCAGCGGGATCCCGAGCATTGAGCAGAGCGCCAGCCGCATGAGGGTGTTGTGCGCCACCACCAGGACGCGCTCCCCGGGATGCCGGTCGGCGATCCGGTGGAGCGCCCCCGCGGCCCGGGCGGCCGCGGTCCGCGGGTCCTCGGCTCCGGGAAAGGCACCGAGGACGGGGTCGGCGTGAAACGCGGCCACGACGGCCGGGTCCAGCTCGGCGAGCGTGTGGCCCTCGGCCATGCCGAAGTCCACCTCACGCAGGTCGCCCTCGATCCGTGGCATCAGGCCCAGCGTGGCCGCCGCCGGAGCCGCGGTGGCACGGGCCCGCCGGAGCGGGGAGCACCACAGCGCGTCGAAGCCGATCTCGGCCGCCCACAGCCCCATCCGCTTGGCCTGCTCCTGGCCCGCGCCGTCGAGGGGGACGTCGGTCACGCCGGCATAGCGATTGTCCGCATGCCAAACCGTCTGCCCGTGGCGGACGAGGAACAGCGTCGTCATCGGGTGCTCCCTGGGCCGGGGCGGCGGCTCGCCGCGGTGCTTCTTCAGGGCTCCTGCTCGGTCCCGCTCTACGGGGTCCTGCCGCGCAGCCGCCGATAGCGCCGGATCAGCGCCTCCGTCGACGGGTCCGGGGCGGTGGTGGGCGGTTTCTCCGCAGTCAGGGCCGGGGCGAGGTCCTTCGCCATCTTCTTGCCCAGTTCCACGCCCCACTGGTCGAACGGGTCGATGCCCCAGATGACCGCCTCGACGAACACGGTGTGCTCGTACAGGGCCACGAGCTGTCCCAGCGAGGACGGGGTGAGCTTGGTCGCGAGGATCGTGGAGGTCGGCCGGTTGCCGGGCATGACCTTGTGCGCCACGAGCTCCGGCGGCGTCCCCTCCGCGGCGATCTCTTCCGCGGTGCGGCCGAAGGCGAGGGCCGAGGTCTGGGCGAAGAAATTGGCCATCAGCAGGTCGTGCATGCCGGCCACGTCCACCGTCGGCTCGGCGAACCCGATGAAGTCCGCCGGGACCAGCCGGGTGCCCTGGTGCAGCAGCTGGAAGAAGGCGTGCTGGCCGTTCGTGCCGGGCTCACCCCAGAAGATCTCGCCCGTGGCGGCCCGCACCGGGCCGCCGTCGGCGCGCACCGACTTGCCGTTGCTCTCCATGGTGAGCTGCTGGAGGTAGGCCGGGAAACGGGCCAGCCGCTGGCTGTACGGCAGCACGGCGCGGGTCTCGGCGCCGAAGAAGTCGTTGTACCAGATCCCCAGGAGGCCCATGATCACCGGCATGTTCCGGTCGAACGGGGCCGTGCGAAAGTGCTGGTCCATCGCGTGGAAGCCGGACAGCATCTCGCCGAACCGCTGCCGTCCGATGGCGATCATGAGCGACAGCCCGATCGCCGCGTCGAACGAGTAGCGGCCGCCCACCCAGTCCCAGAACCCGAACATGTTCTCGGGATCGATGCCGAACTCGGCGACCCGCTCGATGTTGGTGGACACCGCCACGAAGTGCCGCGCGACGGCGGCATCGTCGCCGCCGAGCCCGTCAACGACCCACGTGCGGGCCACGCGCGCGTTGGTGAGCGTCTCCAGCGTCGTGAAGGTCTTGGAGCTCACCACGATGAGCGTCTCGGCCGGGTCCAGGCCGGCCAGCGCGGTGGTGATGTCCGCCGGGTCGATGTTGGACACGAACCGGCAGGTGATCCCCGCGTCGGCATAGTCCAGCAGCGCCTGGTAGGCCATCGCGGGGCCGAGGTCGGACCCGCCGATGCCGATGCCGACGATCGTACGGATCGGCCGGCCGGTGTGGCCCTGCCACTCGCCTGACCGTACGCGGTCGGAGAAGTCGCCCATCCGGTCCAGCACGGTGTGCACGTCCTGGACGACGTCCCTGCCGTGCAGGATCAGCTTGGCGTCCCGGGGCATGCGGAGCGCCACATGCAGCGCCGGCCGGTCCTCGGTGATGTTCACGTGCTCGCCGCGGAACATCGCGTCGATCCATTCCCGCAGGCGGGCCCGCTCCGCGAGGGCGACCAGCAGTTCCATCGTGTCCGCGGTGGCCCGGTGCTTGGAATAGTTGAGGTGGAGGTCCGCCGCGTTGAGGGTCATCCGGTCGGCCCGGCCGACGTCCCTGGCGAACAACTCACGCAGGTGACGACCGGCGAGCTCGGTGTGATGCGAGGACAGCGCCCGCCACTCGGCGCTCTCGGTGATGTCGCCGGGCAGCAGGTGGCGCAACAGTTCTTCTCTCGTCATGTGCCTCAACCCACCGAGTTCTCGTTCAGGGTGATGTCGGTGATGCTCATGTGACCCATGTTGTCAGTGCCGGGCCCGTTCTTCGCGCCGGAACACCACGCGTCGAATTCGGCGATGCGCTGCCGGTGAGGTGGCTAGGCGAGCAAGAGCACGCCCGGGACGCGGCCGCCGTGGAAGCACCGGCCCTCGTCGTCGATCACGGCGTGGGCGTGGCCCTTGAGGCCTGGCAGCCAGTCCAGTGCGGCCGGCCCCATCGCGACCGCCGCGGTCGCGTAGGCGGCGGCGACCCCGAGGTCAGGGCCGGCCACGGTCACCGAGGCGAGCCCGGATGCGGGCCGGCGGGTCCGCGGATTGTGGATGTGGTCTCCGGGGGCGTGGTGGGCCGTCGCGACCGCCATGTCGCTGGCGGACACGATCCACGCCAGCGTCTCCGGGCGGTGCGGGTCCTGGATCCTGACCCGCCAGGTCCGGTCGGGACCCGGACGGCCGCAGGTGCTGACGTCGTCGCCGGTACGCAGGCTGTGGTTGCCAGCTCCGCCTCTGGTCAACATCGCGGAGGCTCGCTGGATGGCCCAGCCCTCGACATATTCCGACGGGTCCAGTCGCCCCGTGGCGTGCATGTCGAAATAGCCGTTGGTGCGCTCGTGCAGGCGCGCGCACGTGCTGAGGACCTCACGGACCAGCGGGTCCGCGCGGCCGGGACGCAGCAGGCCCTGGTCGAGCAGGTTGATCTGGCTTCTCGGGTGCTGGGTGCCGAAGAGCTCGTCGACCTGCGCGAGCCAGCCGAAGGCCTCGTCGGCCAGCCGGTCCAGGGTCGCGCTCGGCAGCGGGTCGTGGATCGCGAGGCCGAGCGGCATCCCCATCATCCGCCCGAAGCGGCGCAGTGTGGGTTCGCTCATCTTCGCCCCGTCCCGTAGGGCCCTTGGCGGCGGAGTCCCGTCGGTTCAACACCATGCACACGAACGCGGCATCGGGCGCAAGGGGGAGAACACCCGGATCGCCCCTTGTTCTCCGGCGGACGCTCACCGGGGCGGAGGCAGCCGATCCCCCGAGCGGAGGCGGTCGAGGCCGAGCCAGATGAACTCCACGGCCATTGACTCCACCCGCGTGCGCGGGGTGTCCCGGTGCTCCAGCCACCAGGACACCAGCGAGAGCAGCGATCCGTACATCATCGGCACCAGCAGCCGCACCCGGCGCTCGTTCGCGGCCAGCGCGGCCGGTGTCATGGCCGGATCGGCCCGCCGGTGGGCGAGGAGCAGGTCGGCGAACGCCGTGCCGAGCCGCTCCCGGAGCTCGCGGAGCGGAGCGCCCACCTCGGGCTTGTCCAGGTGGCGTACGACGAGCACCCAGCCGTGCGGCTCCTCGGTGGCATAGTCGAACACCTCCCGGACCATCGCGCGGATGCGCTCGAGCGACTCCTCCTCGCGCAGCACGGCCCCGTTCAGCCGCCGCGTGACCTCACCGACGACGGCGGCCGTCACCTCCGCGAACAGCTCCTCCTTGGAGACGAAGTGCTGGTAGAGCAGCGCCTTGGACACGTCCGCGGCCGCGGCGACGTGCTCCATCTGGGTGAGATGGAACCCGCGGCTCGCGAACTCCTCAAGCGCCACCGCCAGGAGCTGCTCGCGGCGCAGCGCGAATGACAGGCGCTGGCGGGTGGTCATCTGCCCAGGTACGGCGCGAGCTCCGCGCGTGCCACCGACCGGACGTGCACCTCGTCGGGCCCGTCGGCGAGCCGCAGCGTGCGCAGAGCCGCCCACATGCCCGCGAGCGGGGTGTCGTCGCTGACGCCGGCGCCCCCGTACACCTGGATCGCCTTGTCCACGACGTCCAGCGCGACCCGCGGGGCGATGACCTTGATCGCGGCGACCTCCTTGCGCGCGCCCTTGGGGCCGTGCCGGTCGATCAGCCAGGCGGTCTTCAGGGTCAGCAGCCGCACCTGGTCGATGGCCATGCGGGACTCGGCGATCCACTGCTGGATCACCCCCTGCTGCGCCAGCTCCTTGCCGAAGGCGACGCGCGAGACAGCGCGCTCGCACATGAGCTCGAGCGCGCGCTCGGCCATGCCGATGGCGCGCATGCAGTGGTGGATCCGGCCGGGGCCCAGGCGCGCCTGGGCGATGGCGAAGCCGCCGCCCTCCTCGCCGACGAGGTTGCTCACTGGGACGCGCACGTCGGTCAGGCGGATCTCGCAGTGGCCGTGCTGGTCGGAGTAGCCGAACACGGGCAGTGGCCGGACGATCTCCACGCCCGGCGTGTCCAGCGGCACCAGCACCATGGACTGCTGCAGGTACGAATGCGCCTCCGGGTCGGTCTTGCCCATGAGGATCATGATCTTGCAGCGTGGATCGGCGGAACCGCTGATCCACCACTTGTGGCCGTTGATGACGTAGTCGTCGCCATCCCGCTCGATGCTGGTCGCGATGTTGCGTGCGTCCGAACTGGCGACCTCGGGCTCGGTCATGCCGAAGCAGCTGCGGATCTCGCCGTCGAGCAGCGGGCGGAGCCAGCGCTCCTTCTGCTCCGGGGTGCCGAAGAGGTGCAGGACCTCCATGTTCCCGGTGTCCGGGGCGCCGCAGTTCGTCGCCTCAGGCGCGATCGACGGTGACCGGCCGGTCACCTCGGCCAGTGAGGCGTAGTCGGTGACCGAGAGCCCGTGGGCCGGATCGTCGGCGTCCGGAAGGAACAGGTTCCACAGGCCCCGCTTGCGGGCCTCTACCTTGAGCTCCTCGACGATCGGGGGGACCTCGTGCTCGTGACCGGCCGCGCGGAGTTCCCGGCGCTGGGTGGCGTAGACAGGCTCGGCGGGATAGACGTGGGAGTCCATGAAGTCGCGGAGGCGGGAGAGGTGATCCTGCGCTCGGGCGCTCAGCTCGAAGTCCATCCGAGTACAGTAACTGACCCGTCAGTCATTTGGGAGGGGAGCCGCGTGGACTCCTATCAGGGCAAGGTCGCGCTCATCACCGGCGGTGCCAACGGGATCGGCGCCGCCGTGGCCCGCAGGCTCACCGGCCTGGGCGTACGGATGGTCATCGCCGACGTCGACGAGGACCGCGGCGCCGCCCTGGCCGCCGAGCTGGGCGGCGTGTTCGCGCGGTGCGACGTCCGCGAGCCGGCCGACAGCCGAGCGGCCGTGGCCACGGCGGTCGAGGCGTTCGGCGGTCTGGACCTGGCCTTCCTCAACGCCGGGGTCAGCACAGGGTGCGGATTCGGTGACGACTTCGACGTCATGGCCTATCGCCGGGCGATGGCGATCAACGTGGACGGCGTGGTATTCGGCGTGCAGGCGGCACTCCCGGCGTTGCGGGCCCGTGGCGGGGGCGACGTCATAGCCACGGCCAGCATGGCCGGCCTCACCGCCACGCCGTTCGACCCCGTCTACGGCGCCAACAAGGCGGCAGTGGTCGGGCTGGTGCGGGCGCTCGGCCCGTCGGCCGAAGCGGACGGCGTCCGGGTCAACGCGCTGTGCCCTTCGTTCGCCGACACCGACATCCTCACGCCGCTGAAGGCCCACCTCCAGCAGACCGGGTTCCCCATCCTGACCGTCCGGGCGGTCGTGGACGCCTTCATGTCGATCCTGGCCTCCGGTGACAGCGGGCAGTGCTGGCATGTCGTGCCAGGGCGGACGCCGGAGCCCTTCCGCTTCCGCGGCGTCCCCGGCCCGCGTACCCAGGAGCCGTAACGCACCGGGCGGCCGCTCGACCATGCACGGTTCCGAGATCACGCCTGCTCAGCGGCGTGATCGCGGGGTTGTTCGCAGGTCTTCCGGGATCGCCGAGAGGCGCGGCGGAAGATCATGGCACACATAGGGTGTTGTTGTGAGGAGGCACTGGGGCGCGCCGCCCCGGTCACGCATGGTCACGGAGGATCACGATGACGCGCGCGGTCTACATCACGGCAAGTGATGCCGCGACCAGGAAGGCGGCCATCGCGCTCGGCATGACCGAGCTGCTGGCCCGCCAGGTGAAGTCCGTCGGGGTCTTCCGCCCGGTCGTCCGGATGGACCGGCCCGACAACATCGTCGAGACGCTGCGGAGCCGGTTCAAGATCGACCGCACCGCGGTGGGCGTCTCCTATGACGACGTGCACGCCGACCCCGGACAGGCCATGGCCGGCATCGCCGCGAGCTACCGTGCGCTCGCCGATGACTGCGACGCCGTGGTGATCATCGGTACGGATTACACCGACGTGGGCCTGCCCGCACCGTTCACCTTCAACGCCGCCCTGGCCGCTCGTCTCGCCGCCCCCGTCCTGCTGCTCGTCAACGGACTGGGCCGTACGCCCGAGGAGGTCGCCGCGGCCGTCGAGCTGGCCCGCAAGGAGCTGTGCCAGGAGCACGCCACCGAGCTGGCCACCGTGGTCACCCGCGTGGCCCCGGAGCTGACGCGGCTCGTGGCGGCCCATGCCCGCAGAGAGGCGGCGACGGCACCACCCGCCGCGGCCCCGCTGTTCGTGATGCCCGAGGACGCGCGGCTGTCGACTCCCACGATGAGCGACCTGATGAAGGCCTGCCAGGGATACCTGCTGCTCGGCAATGAGCCGCAGCTCGGCCGGGAGGTCGAGGGGCTCATGGTCGGGGCCATGTCCCTCCCCAACATTCTGGACCGGCTCACCGAAGGCGCCGCGGTGATCATTCCGTCGGACCGTGCCGCGGAGCTGCTGCCCGGCCTCACCGCCGCGCACAGCGCCGTCACCTTCCCGGCGCTCTCGGGCTTGATCCTGAGCGGCGGGATGGACCTGCCGGACCCGGTCGCCCGCCTGTTCGACGGCATGTCCGTACGGCTCCCCGTCATCATCACCGAGGACGACACCTTCGACACCGCGACCAAGCTGTCAGTCGTCGAGGGGCGTTTCACCCCGGACGCCGAAGGGAAGATCGAGACCGCCCTGGGCCTGTTCGCCGAGCACGTGGACGGCGACGCCCTGCTCGCCCGCCTCCGGGTGACCCGGGCCGCCGCGGTCACCCCCCTGATGTTCGAATACGAGCTCCTGGAGCGAGCCCGCGCCCGCCGGCGCCACATCGTCCTCCCCGAGGGCTCCGACGAACGCGTGCTCCGGGCCACCGACCTTCTGCTCCGCCGGGGGGTGGCCGACCTGACCCTGCTGGGGGAAGAGCGGCAGATCCGGGCGCGGGCCGCCGAGCTCCGGCTGGACGTCGGCGCGGCCACCATCATCAGCCCCTACGACCGGGACCTGCGACAGCGGTTCGCCGAGGAGTACGCCGCCCTGTGCGCGGGCAAGGGCGCCGGGCTGGAAATCGCCCGCGACACCGTCACGGACGCTTCCTGCTTCGGCACCCTCATGGTGCATCTCGGCCTCGCCGACGGCATGGTGGGCGGTGTCACCCAGACCACCTCTCACACGATCCGCCCGGCCTTCGAGATCATCAAGACCGCGCCCGGCGTCGGCCTCGTGTCCAGCGTGCTCTTCCTGTGCCTGTCCGACAGGGTGCTCGTGTACGGGGACTGCGGGCTGAACGCGGATCCGGACGCCTCGCAGCTCGCCGACATCGCCATCTCCTCGGCCGGCACCGCTGCCCGCTTCGGCATCGAGCCGCGCATCGCCATGCTGGCCTGCGGCACCGGGGAGTGCGGGCACGGCCACGAGGCGGGCAAGGCGGCGACCGCCGCCCGGCTCGTCGCCGAACGCCGCCCGGACCTGCTGGTGGAGGGGCCGATCGACTACGACGCCGCCGTCGACCCCGACGTCGCCGCGGCGAAGATGCCCGGCAGCCGCGTCGCCGGCCGGGCCACCGTTCTCGTGGTGCCCGACCTCGGCACCGGCGAGGACCTCCGCAAGGCGGTGCGGCGCAGTGCGGGGGCGGTCGCCGTCGGACCGGTGCTGCAGGGACTCCGCAAACCGGTGAACGACCTGTCCCGCGGGGCGACAGTGCAGGACATCGTCGACACCGTCGCGATCACCGCGATCCAGGCCCATGACCCTTGTTCTCCATAATTCCTATTGACTTAATAGGTAATACGGGTCATGCTCGGGGTGTGCGTTTCCGCAGGCTTCTCCATGTGCGTCTGCACGTCGACCTTCGACGGCAGGCCAGCGCGCTGTGTCCCGGCACGGTTCACCTGACCGTCCGCTGACGCAGCACGCCGAGGAGAGACCTCATGACCACCGCCACCACCCACCTGAACGCGCTCCAAAACCGCTCCTCCGATGTCAGTGCGCCACCGGTCGGACCTCGCCCGGACCTCGGCCCGGCCGGCCTCGCGACGCGAGCGCGGGAGCTCGCCGACCACCCTGATGAGTGGCTGCACCGGGTACGGCTGAGCGCTGACGGACGCTGGTACGAGCGCGTCCACCTGGACGAGGACGTCGAGGTGTGGCTCATCAGCTGGCTACCCGGCCAGTCCACGGGCTTTCACGACCACGGCGAGGCCTCGGGCGCCTTCTCGGTCGTGCTCGGCACGCTCGAGGAGCGTGGGCTCGCCTCGACCCGCTCCCTGGGGAGTGGGCAGACCCGCGAGTTCGGGCCCCGCTACGTGCACGACGTGCGCAACACCTCCACGGCTCCCGCGGTCAGTGTGCACGTCTACTCGCCACCGCTCACCACGATGAGGCGTTTCGACCTCGCCGAGGACGGCCGGCTCGTGCAGCTCGCGACCGAGAGCGCGGAGGACTGGTGAGTCCTCGCTCCTCGTCCCATCGGCCCGGCCGAATCCACTCATAGCCGACAAATTCAGTAGGAAACTACCCTCGAAGGGGTCTCGCACGTGTCCACGTCCTCCCTGGATCTCGCGCGCCCTCGGCAACGGGCGCGACCCACGCCGCGGGCCGGGAGCAGGTCCCGGGCCGCCGCGTCGCGCCTGCGCCGTCTCGCCAGCCCGCTCGCGCTCCTCGTCCTGTGGCAGCTCGCCGCCAGTACCGGCCTGCTGCCGGAGCGGCTTCTCGCCGCGCCGACGAAGATCGCTGGTACGGCCGTCGGCCTGGTCGAGAACGGCACCCTGATCAGCGCCATCGGGGTCTCCCTGCAACGGGCCGCCATCGGTTTCCTCATCGGCGCGGTCGCCGGCGTGGGGCTGGCGCTCCTCGCCGGACTCAGCCGGATCGGAGAGAGCAGCGTCGACCCGCCGATGCAGATGCTCCGGGCGCTGCCGCTGTTCGGCCTGATCCCGCTGTTCATCCTGTGGTTCGGGATCGGTGAGACACCCAAGGTGGCCCTCGTCGCCTTCGGCGTCGCGTTCCCGCTCTATCTCAACACCTTCTCCGGGATCCGGAGCGTAGACGGCAAGCTCGCCGAGGTCGGGCAGGTCCTGCGGCTCGGCCGCTTCGCGCTCATCCGGCACGTGATCCTGCCAGGTGCGCTGCCCCAGGCGCTCGTCGGGCTGCGACAGAGTCTCGGCACCGCATGGCTGGCCCTGATCGTGGCCGAACAGATCAACGCCGGGGCGGGCCTCGGATTCATGATCAATGACGCCCGCGAGTTCCTGCGCACGGACATCGTGGTTCTGGGCCTGCTGGTCTACGCCGCCCTCGGCCTGGCCACGGACGCGATCGTACGGCTGCTGGAGAGGAGGGCCCTCGCATGGCGACACGGCTATCTCAGGGGGTGACGGAGCCGGCCGCCCGGACCAGCTCGCTGACCAAGAGGTTCGGTCAGCGCACCGTGCTGGACGGCGTCGATCTGGAGATCCAGCGGGGGGAGTTCGTCGCCCTCCTCGGCCGCAGCGGCTCCGGGAAGTCCACGCTTCTGCGCGCCCTCGCCGGCCTGGACGGCGACACCGGCGGCGAACTGGCCGTGGGGGGGCCTGTCGCGGTCGCCTTCCAGGAGCCCCGGCTGCTGCCATGGAAGCGAGTCTGGGCCAACGTGGCGCTCGGGCTCGACGTGCCCGATCCCCGCCGGGCCGCGGAGGTCGCCCTGGCCGAGGTGGGACTGGCAGAGCGGGGCGGGGCCTGGCCGCTCACCCTCTCCGGAGGCGAGGCGCAGCGCGCGTCCCTGGCGCGGGCCCTCGTCAGAGACCCCGGCCTGCTGCTGCTGGACGAACCTTTCAGCGCACTGGACGCACTGACCCGGATCACCATCCATCGTCTGGTCCTCGACCTGTGGACCAGGCACCGCCCCGGGATCCTGCTCGTGACGCACGACGTCGACGAGGCGCTGCTGCTGGCCGATCGGGTCCTCGTGCTCGACGGCGGCCGCATCGCGCACGAGTCCTGGGTCCGGCTTCCGCGGCCGCGGAAGCGCGACCACCCCGTTCTGACAGATCTCCGTTCAACCCTGCTCGGCGAGCTCGGTGTGACCCCCGAAGGACCGGCATGACCAGACGACTACGCGCCCTCGGCGCGACCCTCGCGTTGCTCTCGGTGGCCGCGGCCGGCTGCGGCGGCACGGAGAGCGCGAACGGTGCCGCCGTCGGTCCGGGCGGCTCACCGGACCAGACGAAGGTCACCCTCCGCGTCGGAGACCAGAAGGGCTCGAGCGTCAAGTCCCTGCTGGCTGCGGCCGGTCTGCTGAAGGGCATCAAGTACAAGATCAGTTGGTCGCTCTTCCCGTCCGGCCCGCCGATTCTGGAGGGGATCAACGCCGGCGCCGTGGACTTCGGCTCGGTCGGCAACACGCCACCCGTCTTCGCCGCCGCGGCGCGGTCGAACATCGCGATCGTCGCGGCGACCGAGGTGCGGCTGGACGGACAGGCGATCGTCGTGCCGAACAACTCGCCGCTGCGGACCCCGGCCGAGCTGCGCGGAAAGAAGATCGCCGTGGCCAGGGGCAGCTCCGGGAACGCCCAGCTGCTGGGCGTCCTGAAGAAGAACGGGCTCGGTCTCACCGACGTCCAGCCGCAGTATCTGCAGCCCGCGGACGCCCTCACCGCACTGGCCTCCGGCAAGGTCGACGCCTGGGCGACGTGGGAGCCCTACACCGCTCAGGCCGAGGCCGAGGCGAACGCCCGCATCCTGGCCGACGGCAACGGCTACGTGAACGGCTACGGATTCCAGGTCACCTCGCGAAAGACCCTCGGTGACAAGGGCCGGGTCGCGGCGCTGAAGGACTTCCTGTCCCGCTACCGGCGTGCGGTGCTCTGGACCAACGGCCATCAGAAGCAGTGGGCGGCGGTCTGGGCCAAGGACACCGGGATGCCGCTCCCGGTCGCGGAGACCGCGGTCCGGCGCCGGCTGACCAAGATCGTCAAGATCGACGACACCGTGATCACCTCCGAGCAGCAGCTCGCCGACGCCTTCACCGGCGCACGCCTGTTGCCCGGCAAGGTCGAGATCGCCGGCTACTTCGACCGGCGGTTCAACGACCTCGCCGCGACCTCCTGAAGGGCTGTACCCCCATGACCCTGAAATTCCACTGGTTCCTGCCGACCACCGGTGACGGCCGGACCCTCGTCGGCGGCGGCCACAGCGTCCCCAAGGGGATCGGGCGTCCCGCCGAGGAGGAGGGGAGCGCGAGCCGCTTCCGCCCGCCGGACATCGACTACCTCGCGCAGATCGCCCGGTCGGCCGAACAGCTCGGGTTCGAGGCCGTGCTGACCCCGACCGGGACATGGTGCGAGGACGCCTGGCTCGTCACGGCGGCGCTGATCCGGGAGACCTCCCGGCTGAAGTTCCTGGTGGCGTTCCGTCCCGGGTTCGTCTCGCCGACGCTCGCCGCCCAGATGGCCGCGACCTACCAGCGGATGTCCCGCGGCCGGCTGGTGCTGAACGTCGTCACCGGTGGCGAGTCCGTCGAGCAGCGCCGCTTCGGCGATCATCTGCCGCACGACGAGCGGTACGCGCGCACCGACGAGTTCCTGTCCATCGTCCGGGGCGCCTGGAGCGGCGAGCCGTACGACTTCGACGGGAAGTACTACCAGGTCGACGGCGCCCTGGTCGCCCAGCCGCCGGACCCGCTTCCCGAGCTCTACTTCGGCGGCTCCTCGGAGCCCGCCGGGGCCGTCGCCGCACGGCAGGTCGACGTGTACCTCACCTGGGGCGAGCCGCCGGACCTGGTCGCAAAGAAGATCGCCTGGATCCGCGAGCTCGCCGAGCAGCAGGGCCGCACGATCCGCTTCGGCATCCGGCTGCACACCATCAGCCGGGACAGCGGAAAGGACGCCTGGGCGCACGCGGCGCGGCTCCTCGACCAGCTCGATCCGGCCCACGTCGCCAAGGCGCAGAACGCGCTGGCCGCCAGCGACTCGGTCGGCCAGCGGCGGATGCGCGAGCTCCACGCCGACTTCCGGGGCGGCGGATCGGCCCACGAGCTGGAGATCTATCCGAACCTCTGGGCGGGCGTGGGCCTGGTCCGCGGCGGTGCGGGGACCGCGCTGGTCGGCAGCCACGAGCAGGTGGCCGACCGCATCGAGGAGTACGCGGAGCTCGGCATCGAGGAGTTCATCTTCTCCGGCTATCCGCATCTGGAGGAGGCCTACTGGTTCGGCGAGGGGGTCCTGCCGGAGCTGCGCAGGCGCGGAAAGGCCCCGGAAATCGGCGTGCCCGGTCCGGTAGCATGAGGACCATGGCAGCGCTGTTCGAGACGACGACGCCGGGCCCGGCCCGGCGGACCGGCCGCGTGCGCTGACACACCCACAGCACTGCGGTGAGGCCCCGGGAGCGATCCTGGGGCCTCACCGCTTCACGGGTCGCTCTCCTTCCACAGAGGAGCGGCGATGACGCCGGTCACGTCCGATGACGACCTTGAATCGATAGCATCAGAGCCAACCGAACCCGCATCCCTTCCCGACCGAGGAGTTCCCGTGTCCACCGTGCCTGAGCTACGCATCACCCTCGACGGCAGCGAGCGGGTGGTGGCGGCCGGCACGACCGCCGGGGAGGCGCTGGAGGCGGACGGCAGGTCGGTGATCGCCGCGCGGGTCGGCGGCGAGCTGCGCGATCTGGCCCACGCGATCCGTGAGGGCGATGTCGTGGAGCCTGTGGAGATCGGCTCCGAAGACGGCCGCGCGATCCTGCGGCACTCCACCGCCCACGTGATGGCGCAGGCCGTACAGCAGCTGTTCCCGGAGGCCAGGCTCGGCATCGGCCCGCCGGTCGAGAACGGCTTCTACTACGACTTCGACGTCGCGACCCCCTTCACCCCCGACGACCTCAAGCGCATAGAGAAGCGCATGCGCGAGATCGTCAAGCAGGGACAGCGCTTCTCCCGGCGGGTGGTGTCCGACGAGGAGGCCCGCGAGGAGCTCGCGGCCGAGCCGTACAAGCTCGAGCTGATCGGCCTCAAGGGCGGGCAGGGAGATCAGGACGAGGCCAACGTCGAGGTCGGCGGCGTCGAGCTGACCATCTACGACAACCTCGACGCCAAGACGGGCGACCTGCGCTGGAAGGACCTTTGCCGCGGACCACACCTGCCGGGCACCCGGCACATCCCGGCGTTCAAGCTGATGCGGTCCGGTGGGGCCTACTGGCGGGGGAGTGAGAAGAACCCGCAGCTGCAGCGGATCTACGGCA
>JAOPYH010000082.1 GCA_025964715.1 Streptosporangiaceae bacterium
CCGCGCTGCGAGTTGCTGACCCTGTTCCGTGAGGATGGCGACGACTACATCGAGTGCCGGAACCTCGCCTGCGGGCTACTGCTGACCCCCGGAGAGTTCGACGACTACACCAAGGCCCTGGCCTCTGGACACGCCGGGAAAGCTGCGGCTTGACCATGACCCTGCGTTACGCGTAACTTGATCGACGGGTACAAGTGTGCCCCTGATCGACAGAGCCCCGCAGCCCTCACCGGCTCCGGGGCTTTTCGCATACCCGGGAGGTTTCCGTGCTCACCATCGACGGGGACCTCGACCTTCAGTCGACCCTCTGGACGACAGCCGAAGCCGCCGAGGCTGCTGGAGTGACGCAGAGCGCCATCCGCGTGTGGGTGCACCGTGGACACCTGGTGCGCGCGAACTCCGAAAAGCTCCGGACTCCGAAATACCGGGCCATCGATGTGGTGAAAGCCGAAAAGGCGACCCGCGAACGCGCCCGTCGGTCATATATTGCGGCGTAATTCCCGGTACAATTGGGGATGTTGAGACCCCGGCGAGCGTGCAACCGCTCCCGGGGCATGGCCGATCCTTGTAGGAGATCGACGTGTTCGAGAATAGCGGCTGCGCGCACCTAGGCAACACCGGCATAGCTTGCGGCGGCACCGTACCAAAGGGCTCCCCGGTAGACCTCTGCCGCAGCCACCTCATCAGCGCGTACTGCTTCATCCAGGAAGAGCTGGTGGGCGTCAACCAGTCGACCGTGGTCCCTGGGATGCAGCCCGTCTCGGAGACGGATGAGCGCCAGAGCCTCGTCTACTACCTTCGCTTCCGTGACCGCATCAAGATCGGGACTACGGCGGACCTGAAGCACCGCCTCATCGCGTTGCCGCACGATGAGATCCTGGCCCTCGAACCTGGAGGCATGCAGCTAGAGCGGGCCCGGCATGCGCAGTTCGACGAACATCGAGTGCGAGGCGAATGGTTCCGCCTGGCCGAACCGCTGATCGGCCATGCGCGGCAACTCAAGACTGAACACCGGGCTCTCATGCTCATGGCGGCGACCCTGTGATTCTCTCCGGCGGGCTCGTCCTGTGGACGGCCGAACAGGCGGCACAGGGTGCTGGCGTCAGCCGTAACGCGATCGACGTGTGGATCTACCGAAAGCATCTACGGCAGGCCGCCGATCCGAATGGTGTCGCGCTTTATGACGACGAGCGGCGCATGCTCTTTTGGGCCACGGATATAGCGAAGTTGGCCACAGAGAAGCGCTCGCGCGGAAGCGGGGAACGCGTCGTCGTGGCTCCGACGCTGCCCGACGATGTCGCCTCTGCTGTCTGGACGCTGGCGGAAATTGTGCAGTCCGTCGGAGTGATCGAAGTGACTGCGCGGCGTTGGATCGCGAGCGGGATGCTTGCTCCGGTCAATCCCGGCGATTCCGGGGAACCGGTGTACCGAGTTCTCGATGTCGCCAGGGTTGAACGATCCACGCGTCGGCGCGCACGTCGAAGGTTCACCGCCGCCTGACCCTCAGACTCCTCGCGGGCTGGTCTAGCGCCATGGCGGGTGGCTCCCACCCGCGAGGGACCCCGTCCGGCCACGAGAGGGGCGCACCGTGAGCGACGTCGTCTGGCGAGACTGACAACCCTGCCCCCACGCTCCCGCTGCCCGCACCTCCACCGGCCCGGGCAGCGGGCCACAAGACGCGGGTGTCGCCCGGAGCCCGCCAGAAGGCGGCCCCGTGCTGGCCAGCCCCGGTTAGAACCCGGAGGGCGACACCCGATCAACCCCCCCATCGCCCGCCGTTGATCGCGGCGGGTAGGCAGCCCCGGCGGTCCAGGCGCCGGGGCTTCCGTAACCCCTGGAGATCGGATGAAACACAACAGGGCTTCATACACCCACGGCTGCCGGTGTGACACATGCAAGGCGGCCAACGCGCGCTACGCGAAGGAACGCATCGCAGGGATGGGCCGCCAGAAGGTGAAGAAGCGACTCAATGGCATCGAGATCACGCACGGCGCCAGCGGCTACGCGAACTGGGCCTGCCGGTGCGAGACCTGCACGAAGGCTTGGACGGCTCATTGTCAGCCAGCGGCGGATCGCTTCGTCCGTCGCACCCAGGGTGCCACCCTTGAGAAGGCGACACGATCCGGCTACCAGTGGACCGGCCCCGAACTGGAACTTGCAGGCAGGTCGGACCTCACGGCCAAGGAAGTCGCTCTGATGATCGGCCGGTCCTTCTATGCGGTGCAGAATGCGCGGAGCAAGCTGAGGGCTGAACCGAAGGTCGCGAACCTCGCTGGGATCGCCAAGGGCGACGCACGGGGGGCATGACTGTGGCCCCGACCCCCGGCCCCCGCAGCGCCACCCGCACCCGCCGCGTCGCCGTCTTCGTCGCCGTGACTGCCCTCGCCGCCCTGATCACCCGCGTCGCGATCGGGCTGTCCGGCCGCCACGACCTGCTGGGCGCCGCGTTCGGCTGGCGGTCGGCGCTGATGGTGGTCGGCTGGTGGACGGTCGTCGACTGGCTATTCACCGGCATCGGGCTGCTCTGGCGACGGGTTCGCGACCGGAAGCGTCGGCGTCCGGCTCACCGAAAGGCGTGACCGTGCTTGATCTCATCTGCTACCTGCTCGCTGTCGTCCTCGCCGGGCTCGCGGCGATCGCCCCGACGTCCTCCCCGCCATTCGACCGGGTGCGGCTCCTGTCGGCCGCGTTCGTCGCCTTCGTCGTCCCCGCCCTGATCCACGCCGGACAGCACATCCACTGACGGGGGGTGACCGTGCTCGAGCCGCTGGACATCGTCTACCGCGAGCGTCACCACCTCGTGGCCCACCTCGCCGCCGCTTACCCCTCGATCCTCGTCTACGGCGCCGACCCCGGCGCCCCGGACTGGCCGGTCCTGTTCGTCAACCTGCCGACAGGCCAGGTGTCGTGGCATATCGCGCCCCGCGACATCGACCTGTTCAAGCACGTCACCGTCGGCACCGGGACGTGGGACGGCCACACCATCGACGAGAAGTACGAGCGGCTCGACGCCCACACCCGGGCGCTCGCGGCCAACCGACCGAACCCTGACTGCGTCGTCTGCGCCGGAC
>JAOPYH010000106.1 GCA_025964715.1 Streptosporangiaceae bacterium
AGCAGGACGGCGTTGAGCAGGCCAACCGGGACGAGGACCCGGCGCTGGCCGAACCGGTCGGCGGCGGCGCCCAGCAGCGGGCCGGCGAGCGCTGTGCCGATGCCGGCGACGGCGGCGTTGAGCCCGCCGAGGGCCACCGAGTCGCGCTCGGCGACGACCAGCGTGAGCACCCCGACGACCATCATCGCGAACGGCAGCCGCGCGATGAAGGCGATCGGGAAGTAGGAGAAGCCGGCGTGCCGGACGAGCGGGGACTCGGTGAGTCGGGGGAGTGTCATGACCTCGGTGCATCTGCGGATCGGGCGTGCCGCCTTGATCCACCGGCGAGGCCGGCCTACAGGTAGTTGCACACGGAACGGTCAGAAACCTCGACGACTCTAGCCCGTCGGGGCCTGCCTAAACCGACGCTCAACGGCTCGGCGACGGAACGGCATCCCACGGGGCGGGCAGGCCTGGCGGACGGCCCGCCCCGCCCCGCGGTACGAGACTTACTCCGATGCGGTCAGTGCCTTCGCCGCCGCGTCCGTGCCCGCGTCGATGGCGGTGAGGTGCCGACGGCGCAGCTCGTCGCGCTCGACGTCCGGGATCGACATCGACTCGGCAAGCACGGCGGCGAGCGCGCCCACCTGACCGTTGTCGATGCTGGCCGGGAAGAGCCACCGGACGTTCTCGTCGCGGGTGATGAGGTCGATCGCCACCCGCCCGTTCAGGGCCGCTCAGCCACGAACACCTCACAAGCATCGTGAACGCGTTGCGTGCCCCGGGCAGCTGCCGCCCATGCATAGAGTCGGCTTGCGTAGCCGCGCCGGGACCGTCCGTAGGCCTGACGGCGCCTCCATCGGCTACCAGGGAGGACTCGCAGTTTCATGTTCATCAAGGACGCGTCGGGCGTGCATAACTACGCTTGGCCGCCTCAGGGGGAGTTCCTGTCCCGGGCCGGTGCTAGCTGATGGCTCGCTTGACGCTGCCGCAGCTGGAGCGGCACCTCTTCGCCGCGGCCGACGTACTGCGGGGCTCGATGGAGGCCTCCGCGTACAAGGAATACATCTTCGGCATGCTGTTCCTGAAGTACGCCTCGGACCAGTTCGAGGACGAGCGGCAGCAGGTGATCGCCGAGCAGCTGGCCCGCGGGCGCTCGCAGGCCGAGGCCGAACAGCGCGCCGAATCGCCGTCGTTCTACAAGACCTTCTACGTGCCTGCCCGCGCGGTGGGCGCAGATCCGCGATCACGCACACCACGGGGTTGGCAGCGAGCTCAACAAGGCGCTTCAAGCGCTGGAGCATGAAAACCGGTCGCTGGACGGCGTCCTGCAGCACATCGACTTCACCCGCAAGGTCGGGCAGTCGTCGATGTCGGACAAGAAACTGCGTGAACTGATCATGCACTTCAACAAGGTCCCGCTGCGTCAGAGAGACTTCGAGTTCCCGGACCTGCTCGGTGCCGCCTACGAGTACCTGATCCGCGACTTCGCCGACTCGGCAGGCAAGAAGGGCGGCGAGTTCTACACGCCCCGCGACGTCGTCCGACTTATGGTTCAGATCGCCGATCCCCACGAGGGCATGAGCGTCTACGACCCCTGCACGGGCTCGGGCGGCATGCTGATCCTCTCCAAGGAGTACGTCGAGGAGAGCGGTGGCGACGGGCGCAACCTCGCCCTCTCCGGCCAGGAGCGCGACGGCAGCGTCTGGGCCATCTCCAAGATGAACATGCTCCTGCACGGCATCCCGGACGCCGACCTCCGCAACAACGACGACGGCACCCTGGAGGACCCGGCGCACATCGCCGGGGGAGAGCTTCAGCGCTTCGACCGGGTGATCACCAACCCGCCGTTCTCTATGAACTACTCCGCCGACGGGATCCCGTTCCCAGAGCGGTTCCGCTACGGCTACACGCCCGAGAAGGGCAAGAAGGCCGACCTTATGTTCGTCCAGCACATGCTGGCGGTCACGCGGCCTGGCGGCATGGTCACCACCGTCATGCCGCACGGTGTGCTCTTCCGCGGCGGCGACGAGGGCAAGATCCGCACGGGCTTCCTCGAGCATGACGTGATCGAGGCCGTGATCGGCCTCGGCCCTCAGCTCTTCTACGGCACAGGCATCCCGGCCTGCATCCTGGTGCTGCGTCCTGTCGGGTCCAAGCCTGCGGAGCGCAAGGACAAGGTGCTCTTCATCAACGCCGACCGCGACTACCGCGAAGGCCGGGCCCAGAACTACCTCGAGCCCGAGCACGTCGAGAAGATCGTTTCGGCCTTCCGCGCCTTCGAAGACGTTCCCGCGTTTGCTCGCGTGGTCAGCCGCCAGGAGCTGGCTGAGAACGACGACAACCTCAATATCCGGCGCTACGTCGACACGACGCCCGAGCCTGAGCCGCAGGACGTCCGCGCCCATTTGCACGGCGGCATCCAGATCCGGGAAGTCGAGGCCAAGGCCGACCTCTTCGCCGCGCACGGCATGAAGCCTGAGCACCTGCTCGTCCCTAAGGCCGAGGGGTACCTGGAGTACGCCGACGTGGTCGCCGAGCGAAGGGACCTGCGCCGTCTCGTCGAAAGCGACCCGGGTGCCGTCGCCGCCGAAGCGTCTGTGCAGGCGGCGATCGAGCGGTGGTGGAAGTACGAGGAGCCGCGCTTCGACAAACTAGAGACGGCCGCGGATCTTGTTGAGCTCCGTAAGGAGCTCATCGGAACATTCCGGTCGGCCCTGCAAGCGGCGCCTCTGCTCGACCACTTCGCGATCAGCGGCATTGTCGCCTCGTGGTGGGGGGAGAGCCTGCCAGACCTCAAGGCCCTCGCGACCCTCGGCTATAAGGGGCTCGTCGAGGCCTGGGTGGCGACGGTGCTTGATGCTTTGGGAGAAGAGAAGGCCAAGGTTGACCCACTCGACCACAAGGTGGCCAAGGCGCTGCTCCCTGAGTACCTCGAACAGCTTGCCGCTCTAGAAGCCGAGGTAGCCGAGCTCGACACAACGATCAAGGCGGCCTCCGCTTCGGACGATGATGACGCGGAGCCGGATGAGGAGGCCTTCTCGCCGGCTGAGCTCAAGAAGCGCAAGAGCCAGCTGACGACCGCGAAGAGGAAGCTCAAGATCGAGAAGGCCGCGTTCGCCCACCGTCTCGCTGAGGCCAGCGAGGCCCTCGACGCCTCGTCGGCTCGCCATATCGTGCTAGCGGCGATGGAGCACGATTTACTGCGCGAGGCCGAAGCTCGTGTCGGCCGGCATCGAGAAGCTGTGGTCGCCATTTTCGAGGCCTGGTGGGACAAGTACCAGACGCCGCTTTCGACACTTGAAGCAGAGCGAGACATTGCCGCAGCGAAGCTGGCTGGGTACTTGAAGGAGCTCGGCTATGAATAGCCCCATATGGGCCGATATCTCACTAGGTGAATGCGTTGTCTCGGTCGGCGCAGGTGTAAGTGTCAACTCGGAGGATCGTCCGCACGTCGCTGGAGAGGTGGGCGTTCTGAAGACCAGTGCTGTCAGTGGCGGCCTGTTCAAACCGCACGAGCACAAGGCCGTGATCTCCAAAGATCGACCGCGGGTAGCGGAACCTGTCCTTGGTGGCTCGGTGCTCTTTAGTCGAATGAACACGCCACTCCTTGTTGGCGAGTCTTGCTACGTCGAATCTGACCATCCGTCCCTGTTCTTGCCGGACCGGCTATGGCAGATTAGAGTCGAACCTAGCCTCGTCGACGCGAGATGGTTGTCGTACAACCTCCAGTCCGCTGCCGTCTCTTCTGCAGTGAGAGCGCTTGCGACCGGCACAAGCGCCAGTATGAAGAACATCGCGAAGCGCGGCCTCTTGGCATTGAAGATTCCGCTGCCTGCGCTCGCAGAGCAGCGGCGTGTGTCGCGCGTACTTAATGCGCTGGACGCTCAGATCTCTGCATTGCAAAGCATTACCGAGAAGCTGTCTGTTGTCAGGCTAGGCCTTCTCGAGGACCTGATGACACGCGGAGTTGAGTCCTCCGGACGACTGCGGCCGTCGCCCAAGCAGGACGCGGCGCTATATGTTAACGGCGTCTACGGCTTACGGCCCAAGGCGTGGCGCGTTGGCTTGCTTGACAAATTCGCCAAGAGGGGCAGCGGTCACACGCCCAATAAGAATGTTCCGTCATATTGGAACGGTGGCATTAAGTGGGTCTCACTCGCGGACTCCTCCAAGCTTGACCGATTCCTCATAGAAAACACCGACAAGCAGATAAGTCAAGCCGGAATCGCGAACTCATCGGCGGTTCTGCACCCAGCCGGAACTGTTATCCTAAGCCGTGACGCCGGCGTGGGGAAGAGTGCGATTCTTGCGGAAAGCATGGCTGTTAGTCAGCACTTCATGGCTTGGCAGGTGGGGCGCGAACTGAACAAAGTTTACCTGTACTATTGGCTGCAGTATATGAAAAGGTCATTTGAAGGAATTGCTCTTGGCAGTACTATCCAGACAATCGGTCTGCCCTATTTCCGCAGGCTTCACATAACGGTCCCACCCCTTGAGGAGCAGGAAGAGATCGCCCACCGTCTGCGCCTAGTCGATGTCGATCTAGATCGCACGCGCGATGAGTTGGCCGCGCTCAAGTTGCTCAAGCAGGGATTGGCTTCAGACCTCCTATCCGGGCGCGTACGGGTGCCAGATGGGGGCGGGGCATGACCCAGGGTTCCGAGTACACAGGAGTCGAGAAGCCGCTTCTGGACCAGTTGGAGGGGCTGGGCTGGCAGACCATCGGGGGCTCGAAGTCGGATCCCTCGGTGACCGAGCGTGACTCGTTCCGTGGCTCGCTGCTGGAGGAGCGGTTGCGGGCGGCTCTGCTCAAGATCAACCCAGGCCCCGACGGTTCCCCATGGCTCGATGAATCGCGGCTCTCGGAGGCCGTCTCGTCACTGACGCGGTCTGAAGTAGGCAAGCTCATCGAGCTCAACGAGCGGATGACTGAGCGCCTTCTTGAGGGCGTGTCTGTCGTGGGGCTTCCGGACTGGGACCAGGGGCGAACGCAGCGGATCAGGTTCATCGACTTCGACGAGCCCTCCAACAACGGCTTCCTGGCCATCAACCAGTTCAGGGTGGACGAGCCCGGTGGTCAGGCGAAGAAGTACGTCGTTCCGGACGTAGTGCTCTTCGTCAACGGCATCCCGCTGGTCGTGATCGAGTGCAAGAGCCCCTACGTCACCGACCCGATGGCCGAGGGGATCAACCAGCTCCGCCGGTACGCCAACCAGCGTGGCCTGGGCGCGCCGGAAGGCAACGAACAGCTCTTCTGGACCAACCAGTTCGTCGTCTCCACGTACGGGGACAGGGCGCGCGTCGGCACCTTCACAGCCGGGGCCGAGCACTACCTGGAGTGGCGAGACCCCGCCCCGTTGTCGCCTGACGACCTTGGGCAGGCGCTTGGCAAGTCCGTGTCGCAATTGTCGGGCCAAGAGCTGTTGGTCGCCGGCATGCTCAGCCCCGCGAACCTGCTGGAGATCGTTCGACACTTCACCCTGTTCACGGAGGCCGGCGGCAAGCGCGTCAAGATCGTGGCGCGGTATCAGCAATACCGCGCGGTCGGCCGGGCGCTGCGGCGACTGCGCACGGGCAAGACCCGGCAACAGGACGGCGAGAGCGACCGCCGCGGAGGCCTGATCTGGCATACCCAGGGCTCCGGGAAGTCGCTCACCATGGTCTTTCTCGTCCGGGCGATGCGCTCGGATCCGGTGCTGCGGGCCTTCAAGGTCGTGGTCGTCACCGACCGCACCGACCTGGAGAAGCAGCTGGCGGAAACTGCGAAGCTCTCGGGCGAAGGTGTGGAGCGTGCCCGGAAGGCGAGCAAGCTCCGCAAGGTGCTGGCCGAGAAGGGGCCGGCCCTGGTGTTCGCGATGATCCAGAAGTACCGGGACACCGACGCGCAGCAGGCCGAAGACAAGGACGTCCAGCTCGCCGACGATGAGTCGCAGGAGTCCTTGGGCGTCCTGAATACCGACGAGACCATCGTGATCCTGGTCGACGAGGCGCATCGCTCGCAGACTTCGACCCTGCACGCCAACCTGATGGCCGCGCTGCCCAACGCCGCCAAGATCGGCTTCACCGGCACGCCCATCATGCGCGAGGGCAAGAAGCGCACCACGGCGATCTTCGGCGACTTCATCGACAAGTACACGATCCGTCAGGCCGAGAGCGATGGCGCCGTCGTCCCCATCTTCTACGAGGGGCGCACCGCGAAGGGAGCCGTGGCCGGCGGCAGCGACCTCGATGAGCTTTTCGAGGACATGTTCGACGAGCACACACCCGACGAGCTGGAGAAGCTGAAGGCGCGGTACGCCACGACGGGCGCGGTCCTGGAAGCGCCGAAGTTGATCGCCGCCAAGGCCCGATCCATGATGTGGCACTACGTCTCCACCGTCCTGCCAGGCGGATTCAAGGCCCAGCTCGCCTCGACCAGCCGCCTGGCGACCGTCCGGTACCGCACCGCGCTGCTCGAGGCCCGTGACGATCTCGTCGGTCAGATCAGCGCGCTACCCGACCATCTCGTGGCCGGAGCGTCCGACGGCAGCGTGGATATCGACGCGCTCAACCGCCGCACGCAGGTGCTGGTGCGGGCGCTGCCTCATCTCCAGCTCATCCGCGACCTCGACTTCCTCCCGGTGATCTCCAGCAGCCACAACGACGACCCGACGTGGGCGCAGTGGACCGACAAGGCACGCCAGGACGCCGTCATCGCCGACTTCAAGAAGCCGCTGGGGCCGGCGGGGGAGCAGACCAGCCCGATTGCCTTCCTGATCGTTCGGACCATGCTGCTGACCGGGTTCGACGCCCCAGTCGAGCAGGTGCTCTATCTCGACCGCTTCATCCAGGACGCCGAACTGCTGCAAGCCATCGCCCGCGTCAACCGGACGGCTCCCGGCAAGCAGGCAGGGCTACTCGTCGACTACTTCGGAGTCGGTGCCCACCTCCAGCGCGCCCTGCAGGCATACGCGCCGGAGGACGCCGAAGACGCGGTCGGCGCACTGGCCTCCATCAGGGACGAAGTGCCCAAACTCCGGGACCGGCACCACCGCGTGGTCGCCGTCTTCGCCCAGGCGGGCATCGAGACCTTCGAAGCGGACGAGGACATCGAAGCGTGCGTCGAGGTGCTGGCCGATGAGGCTCTGCGTGCCCGCTTCGGCGTGCTGCTCAAGCAGTTCCTCAGCACCCTCGATACCGTGCTTCCGCGGTCGGAGGCGCTGCCTTTCGTGCCCGACGCCAAGCGGTTCGGGGTCATCCAGAAGGTGGCGCGCCGCCGCTACCGCGACGACGGGCTCGGCGACTTCGACCCGTCTCTCTACGGCGAGAAAGTGCGCGCGCTCATCGATGAGCACGTCACCGCCCTGGACATCGCCACCAAGATCCCTCCGGTGTCGGTGACCGATCCGGACTTCCTCGCCAAGGTCAAGGGACTCACGTCAGCCAAGGCCAAGGCGTCGGAGATGGAACACGCGCTGCGGTTCCACATCAGGAAGAACTTCGACGAGGACCCGGCCCGCTACACGAAGCTCTCCGAGCGGCTTGACGAGATCCTCAAGGGGCTCACGGGCAAGTGGGATGAGCTCACGCTCGCGCTGGAAGAGCTGCTCAAAGACGCCGCTGACGAGGTCGATAAGGACGCCGTCCACCACGACCCGCTCGTGGCTCGCTTCTACGGCCTGCTGGAGGCCGAGCTCGCGACCGGCGCCGATCTACCCGACGAAGTCCGGGTCGACCTCGCCTACCTCTCCGAGCGGATCGTGGTCGAGATCGTCGACCACGCCGGCATCGTCCGCTTCTGGCACAACCCGCATGCGCAAGACGACCTGCGCAAGGAACTCATCCACACCCTCGACGACCGCGACTTGTTCCCGTTCGAGGACCAAGCCGCCATCGCGGACCGCCTCATGGAGCTGGCCAAGGCCAATCAGGCCTTGATCGCCGAGCGCGTAGGCGGCGGGACGGCGTCGTGAACGCGCTCGTCCTCGACCTCGATGGCATCCGTGTCTCGGTCGAGACTGCCGGGAGCAGCCGCAAGGCCCGGCTCACGATCGAGGCAGATGGCTCGCTCCGCCTGCGAGCCGCCAGCGACGTGGCCCCCGACGAGCTCGAGCAGTTCCTGGTCTCCAAGCGGGCCTGGATCTACCGCAAGCTCTCCGAGAAGGAAGCCCTCCAGCACCAGCCGGTTACCAAGGAGATGGTGGACGGAGAGGGCTTCTTCTACATGGGCCGCAGCCACCGCCTGCAGCTCTCCGACGAGGCGACCGGCGTCCGGCTGGAGCGCGGACGCCTGGTGCTTCCGCGAGCGAAAGCCGATGCGGGGGCTGAGCCGATCATCGAGTGGTACCGCCGGCGAGGGGAGGCCTGGCTCAAGCCGCGCACCCGGTCGTGGGCCGAACGGCTCCGCGTCGAGCCGGAGGTCATCTCGGTGGCCGATCTCGGACACAAGTGGGGGAGCGCTTCCGCTCACGGGCGTGTGCGGCTGCACTGGGCCACCTTCCAGCTCCCGCCGGCTCTGGTGGACTACGTCCTCGTCCACGAGCTGGCACACCTCCGGGAACCGCACCACGGGCCAGCGTTCTGGCAGCTCCTCGCTCGGGCCATGCCGGATTACGAGGAGCGAAAGGTCCAGCTAGCCCGTAAGGGGTCGCGCCTGTGGATGGGAGACACCAAGGCGTAAGAGGCCGCCCAACGGGGTCGGTAGGGCAGCACGCACTCGGGGCGCCCACCATTTGCGTCTGACCGTCCCAGGCCCCGACTTCGCAACAGGGGCCAGGCGTCAGTCGCCGCCCATTTGATACTCGAACGCCTGGCGCACGAGCCCCATCACGTAGGTGAAGTCCGAATCCTCGTTGAGGCCGACCTCTGTGTCGCCGTTACCCCAGTGCCCGCGGCCGTTGACGTCCCAGGCAAGACCACGTTCGTCTCGCAGAACTTCGTAGGGGATGTTGAGGCTCAGTCGCAGTCGAGCCTTCTGAGGCACCACGTCCATGAAGTTGGTCTCCGCCTTAAAGGCTACGTACAACTTCAGGAAGTGCCGCGTTATCCCCGGGTCCAGAGCGAGAGTCTCGATGCTGAGTCGCTCGAACAGCTCTCGGCGGGCGGGCGATAGAAGATTCGGGTGGTCCTCGATGGAGAAGTCTGCCTCTGTCGGCTGGTCTGCAAACTCCGCGACAACGTCATCAGGGAGCGTAGGACGCGCCCAGATCGCGATGGCCTCCGTTGCCAAGCGAGCGGCCCGTTTCTCGATCTCGTCGACCGTCCAAGCACCGAGCTGTCCCAGGCCCTTGTTCAGCCGAAGCGGACTGCTCGCGAAACCGCCGTCCATGTCGCGCTTGATTGTGAAGGGGTGGTCCGAGTATTCGGAGTTGTAGCCGGTCAAGGTGAGGTTGCCCAGGGTGTGCAGATACTTCCGCTGAACTTCCTGCCAATCGTGGCCCAGGGCCTTCTGCCACTCGGGCGACAGGTTCTCGTTCTGGGGGAGGATGTGCTCGATCGTATAGTCCTCGACCGTCACGTACTCTTTGCGGCCGAAGTTCTCGAGTACTCGAAGGAAGTACGAGCGGCGGCGGAAGTTGTAGAGGTCACTCGTCGTCAATGCATCGCGGAACTCGGCGTCCGTCGGGAAGGTGCGATAGCTCTTCATTGCCAGAAAGTGGGCCTTGACGCTGTCCACGTACCGGTCCTTGCGCAGAGCCGTGCGGAAGGTCGCAAACGTCGTGTTCAGGGAGTTCGTCGGGATGCGGCAAACAGCGCGCCGGAAAATGTAAGAGGTGACAAGCTGCACGATCTCGTGAAGCTCGTCTCTGGTGATCGTCCCGAGCTCGTAGTCGCTGTAGCACTCGAGCAGAAACGGGTAGACGACGTCCGCCTTGATCTGATCGAGGTCCTTGAAGGCCCTCTGAAGCTTAGGGTCACTCTCCCTTCCGAGTGCCATGGCGCAGTATCGCCGTGCGTACTCCCTGAGCTCGACGACTAGTGACTGAATGTCCTCGCCTGATGCGGCTACCTGCGTGGCGTGCGTCTTGAAGGCCTCATAGATATCACCGAGACGGGGAATCTCATTGGTCTTGATGGTTAGGAAGTGGCGCACGAACTCATCGAATTGACTTTCGCTGGCGTTGGAGAACTCGAGCTCCATGGGTCGCCAGTAGGCCGTGTACAGCTTCGTCTGCTCTTTAGTGGGCAGATCCATCAACACGTAGTTGCGGATGAGGTCAGCCTGGGAGAGCTTCTTGCCGGTGGAGTTCATGGCCTCGAAGACCAGCTGAGGGTTGTCGACCCCACGTTCCAGCTTGACGTCCACGACGACGAGTTTGTCCAGGCCCTTGCAGACGACAGCAAGGTCGAGCTTCGGGTCAGCCAGCTTGCGTTGGAAGAAGTGGTAGTTGTCCAACACGCGAGTCGTCGCGTCGCTAGCCGGTTGCGCGCCTTGGAGAAGTGCGAAGAGCGCGTCCTTGTCACCCTGAGACAGGGTCAACTTGAACTGTCGATCGCCTTCCTCGTCGTCGTTGAGCAGGTAGCGATTGCGGATCTTCCTCGGAGAGAAGCCGTCCCACGGCTCTCGTTGGTCTTCTGGGGACGCCTCGAGGCGGGACGCCAGGGCGATCAGGAGCAGCGTGACGGTGGTGACCCGCTGTTGCCCGTCGATGATGAGGTCGGGCTCGGCCGACGTGTTGGTGGACTGGTCTCGTGCCACGTAGACGATCGATCCGGTGAAGTGCGCGCCGAGCTTGTCGTTGGATCCTGCCCGAACGATGTCGGACCAGAGCTGTTCGCACTCCGGCGACTGCCAGGAGTACAGCCGCTGGTAGATCGGGACGATGAACTGACTGCTCGCCTTCAAGAGTGTTAGCAGGTGCGAGTCGACAGCCTTCATTCAGTCCCCCATGTGTTGTGCGTAGAAGCTCAGCATGCCGCACGCGCTCCCACGAGGGAGGCCTCTAGGCAACCTTCGCAGCATGGAATACGTCTGCGGGCAGCGCGTGGTCGAGGTGCCAAAGGATTCGCATTGGCCGTTCCCCCGTGTGCGAGATGTACGACATGGGGCCGGCGTAGAGGTACGGCAGCGTGCCCAGCGTGCCGTCAGCCGTCTTCGTCTCTCGGATGAAGAGATGCACCGACGATCCCATCTCACGGTGGTTGATGTAGCGCTTACCGGTCGGAGAATTCTCAGCCGTGGTGCTCTGGGACTCCCACTGGAACACCGTCGGGGAGATGGCATGGTCGGCGTACATGGTGGTGGGGGAGAAGTGCGCCTCTGACTTCACCAGGGTCACGAAGAAGACATCGGCCTGGTCTCCGGGCACCCAGCGCACCCCCGAGCCGAACGCGCCGTTGAGGTTCTCCATACCGAAGGCGGCCAGCGCTTCATTGCGGCTGTAGCGAGCGTGAACGTGCAGCGGACGTGGGCCGGCGATCTCCAATGCCGGGGCAACGCGGTGAATGCGGTCGTGGAGGACCCCGTTGAGCTCTCGCAGCTCTTGCGCGCGGCCCGGGCTCGCGAGAAGACGCGCAAGGCTGGCCTCGATGCCGCTGAAGGGCGTCCGAGCGTCGAAGAGCGAAAAATGCAGCATCGCGGCGAGTCGACGCGCCCGCTCGGTGTCCTCGAGGGTGGCGGCTTCCGTGACGGATTGGAAGAACCGCAGACGCTCCGGGTCGTCCACGTGCAGCATGCGGCCGAGCGCAGCCCCCAACGCATCGTCGTCCGGTCCGGCTGGGTCGCTATCCCAGCCGGCAGCTCGCTTGAGATCCAGCCAGCTGTGGCCGTTGCCGCGGTAGAGATCCTCAATCTCGATGCCGGCTTCGTCGAGGAACTCGGCCATGGTTGGCCGCTTCACGCTGCGAGCTTCAGCGACGAGTCCCTTCCAGGACACGTTCAAGGATTGCTTGATGTTGGCCAGCACGATCTGCTGAGCGACTCGGTCCAGCTCGATGTGGCAGCCAGCCGGCAAGGTCGGGAAACCCTGCTCAACGTCTCGCTGCAGTCCGCGGCGCGAGCTACCCGTGAGCGCCCGGAACCGTAGGTCGAAGCGGAACTCCTGGTGCTGCGCTCCGATGAAGTCAAGGACTGTCAGGCATGCCTTGTCCTCGGCCAGCCGCAGGCCTCGGCCGAGCTGCTGGAGGAACACGGTGGCGCTCTCCGTCGGCCGAAGGAACAGCACCGTGTCGACAGAGGGGATGTCGAGCCCCTCGTTGAACAGGTCGACGGTGAAGAGGACGTTGACCTCGCGCTCGCGGAGCGCGGTGAGCGCAGCCGCTCGATCTTCTCGTGACGTCTGTGAGGTGATGGCCCGGCTCGGGATGCCTGCGGCGCTGAAGCGCTGTGCCATGAACTCGGCATGCTGGATGCTCACGCAGAAGCCGAGGGCCCGCATCCTGCCGGGGTCTTCCACCTTGTCGTGCACCGCTTGCAGGATCAGCCGCACGCGGTGGTCGTCACCGGTGTAGACGTTGGTGAGTTCGTTGACGTCGTAGCCGCGGCCGCGCTTCCAGCGCACTTGCTCCAGGGCCACGTCGTCGTGAAGGCCGAAGTATTGGAACGGTGCCAGTAGTCCCTGTTCCAGTGCTTCCCAGAGCCGCAGCTCCACCGCCGTGCGCCCGTCGAACCACTCCCGGACGTCGGCGCCGTCTGTGCGCTCTGGTGTGGCGGTCAGGCCCACCAGCACCTTGGGCGTGAGGTACTCAAGCAGCTGGCGGTACGTGGAGGCCATCGCATGGTGGAACTCGTCGATGACCACCAGGTCGAAGTGCGCTGGGTCTAGCTCGGCGAGGTCGAGCTGAGTCAGGGACTGGACGGAGCCGAAGACGTGGCGCCACTCCCGCGGACGCTGGCCGCCGACATACAGCTCGCCGAAGTCGCCCTGTCGGAGCACGTGTCGGAAGGTGGACAGGCTCTGAACCAGCAGCTCCTCGCGGTGGGCGATAAAGAGAACCCGGTCAACCGTTCCTGCGGCTCGCAGCCGCTTGTAGTCGAGGGCCGACACCACCGTCTTTCCGGTGCCCGTCGCCATCACGACCAGATTGCGCCAGCGGTCATGAATGGTGCGCTGTGCCTCGAGTTCATCCAGAATCTCCCGCTGGTAGCCGAACGGGCGGACGTCGAGCGATGTGATCTCGATGGGTAGATCGGTGGGACCGCCGCGCGCCGCGCTGAGGGCCTCGCGAAGCCGATCACCGTCCCGAGCCGGTTCGTACGTCTCGAAGGACGGATCGGCCCAGTAGCTGTCGAACGTCTCGGCGAAGGTGTGGAGGAGGTGAGCTTGCTCGACGTTGGAGAGGCGAACGTTCCACTCCAGGCCGTCGGTCAACGCCGTGCGAGACATGTTTGACGAGCCGACGTAGGCCGTCGACATTCCGGTCGCCCGGTGAAACAGCCACGCCTTGGCGTGCAGCCGAGTCGTTCGTGTCTCGTAGGAGACCTTGACGTCCGCCCCTAGCTCCGCGAGGCGGTCGAGGGCTCGCTGGTCGGTAGCGCCCATATACGTCGTCGTGATGACGCGCACTCGACCACCGCGCTCGCGCAGCTCGAGGAGCGCCTTCTCGAGCACGCGAAGGCCTTGCCACTTGATGAAGGCGCAGAGCAGGTCGACGTCGTTGGCTGACGCGAGCTCGCGGGTCACTTCGTAGCCGATCCGCGGCTGGCCACGGCCGTTGACGAGAAGTGCGCTCGTCGACAGGGGAGTGGCCGGTCGCTCCGGAAAGGACGGCGGGCCGGGGACGCTCTGGGGCTCCGCGACGGCGAGCAATGTTCGGGCGGGTTCTGCGACGGCGTCCGCGGAGGTTCCCGTTTCCGGTGCCAAATCTCCGATGGCGGCAACGATTCGGTTGGCCAACTCGACCTGCCGGCTGATGGCGACCGCGTCACTTCCGCCGGTCGCCCGTAGGGCGCGGCTGGCGAGCTCGGCGATGTGGCGGGTCAGTGCTTCGTGCGCGTCCGTCGGGTCAAGCGCGCCTAGCTGCACCAGGTCCGGAACCGTGGCCAGATCCTTGCTCAACCGATCAGTGACCAGATGCTCGTACAGCCCGGTTCGGAGTTCCGCCATGAACCGAAAGTAACTGGAGGCTCACGCAACGCTTGTCTCCGACGCGGAGCGAGCCGGAGGCGACTCGACGGACCGGTAGGCGCTCATCGGCCGCCGACCCCCGGATTCGGGACGATGGGAAGCAAGTTAGCCGCGGCGACGGACTCCCTGCGCACGCGTGTCAGCTCCGGGTGGAAGGCATTGCGACTATTGCCGTCCAGGTTCAGCGGCAGGTCCAGCAGCGCGATGAGTCGCTCTTCCAGCTCCCAGGGGCGCTCATGCGGCGTGAAGCTGACGAACGCATGCTCGCCTATCCACTGCGACAGTTGTTGCTCGCCATCGACGAACGTCCTGCGCGAGCCAGAGCCCACTCGCCGAAGCTGAATTCCGAGCTCTTTGGCCATCAGGCATCCGAGGGTCTTGCGAAGTGTCGACCCCTCAGCGTTGCCGGCGTAGTGGGTCACGATCCTCTGGCGGAGTTGCCCCTTGCTCGCTGAGCGCCCGTTGCGCGGGGGCTGTTTCGGGCTGATCCCGGTATACAGCAGCGTGAATCGATCGGCCCGGTGGCAACCCGAGACGTCGACCAGGGGCGGAAGTCGGTTGAACCACCAGCCGTACACGCCGGGGACGGCAGGGATGGGTGACGGGCGGCTCAGCACCTCGTTCCTGGACCACAGCCGCTCGGGCCACAGGAAGGCCATGACGTCGGCGGCCAGGCTGCTCGTCATCAGCTCCCCAGCGACTGACCTTGGAAGACCTGCTCGGTGTGCCACCGAACGTGCTCAGCAGCAGGCAGGTTAGTCCCGGGACGGGGTGCAAGGTGTCGGCCATGCAGGTCGTAAACCGCTCGACCGTTCGTCGTCCGAGCGGAGACCGTTATCAAGGTCGTCCGGACCGCCCAGCTTGAACCATCGGACATGCGCCGCTTCGATCCCGACGACGCCTCCACCTGCGGCGCCGTCGAAACCGCAGAAGGCGCACTGCCGGTCCCACGCTTCGATAATGGCTGAAGGCCACGCGCTGCTTCGCCGTCGCTGGGCAGCGCTTTCGGCGTCGACCAGCGCGCGGCCGTCCAGCAGGTCCGGGTCCAGGCCGACGGACACGAGCACGTCCGGTGCCACGGTGCCCGGGAAGTGGCTCTCGACCAGCCCGCGAGCGGCCTCGTCGAGGAGCTCGGGGCGGTCTCGCAGGGCTGCCTCCAGAGCCGCTTCGAGCCGGCCTGTCACGCCCTCACGTAGCGGTCGGACGTGGTCCATGGGGACGTCGCGGTCCAGCGTCCAGACCCCGTCCGTGCGGAGTCGAGTGAAAGGGTAAGCGGCGCTTTGGGCTCGGCCGGTCTTCGACGTTGGCCCGAACTCTTCAATCAGCTCGGCCAGCTTCTGTTCGGCCTCCGACCACGGGAGGCTGCTCGTGCCAGTCGCGGCTAACCGCCCCAGCGCGAGTAGGACGAGTAACGGCTTGTGCGGTGACCGGCGGCCATCGTGCTGGTGGTGGCGGAGGGAAGCCAATCGCTCAAGGACCTGCTGGGCGCCGGAGTCACGAAGGGACACAGGTCGTCACTCTCACGTACGCGAGGAACGCGGCGTCGCAGACACACGCCTCGCTTCCGGCAAGCCGGGTGCTCCCACGTCTGTTGGGCGCTCAGGGCTGTGGCGGCAGGGCAGGCATGCCGGGCATTGGCAATCCGTACACCGGCGCTACGGATACGACCTGGGTGACGTCGGTCAGTGGCAGCGGCGTCCGGCTTCGGTCGAAGTCCGTGTGCTCCCACTTCCAACGCGCGATCCGTGGACCAACCCAGAGCAGGTAGATGCCGAACGTAACGAAGCTCAGCGCCAACCACTTGATCCAGTTGCCAAACAGCGCCGTCGCCGACCCCGTGAAGACGAGGGGGTAGCCGTCAATGAAGCTGTGCTTGGCCCGCCAACGCTCACGCAGGACCAGCGCAAACGGGTAGCAGATGCCGAGGGTGCAACCGGTGATGAGAACGCCAAGGAGGGCGGTCCCGACGTAGGTTGCGGCACCGCCGTCGAAGCGGAATCTGCCTGACTTGGACATGGGTCTCCCGGAGCTAGGGACGGTCGGTTCGCAGATGTGCATCGGCAGGGACCGGGGCGAACGACACCGAATCGTCCTTCTTCTGACAGCCGGAGCGCAGGCCGCGAGGCTTCTCCAGCTGTTCGGCACGATGAGAACACGGCAAGGCGGAGGTGACGGGTGCCTGCTCAACTGAGACGCCATGGGCGTACGGCACGCCATGCGACGGCCGGACCGTCATCCGTCGGCCCCGCCGCGAACGTCAGGCGCGGTTGGGGACGACGCAGTCGCGCGCCACCGTCGGCACGTCGACCGGCACGGTGTCGGGGTACATCAGGCCGGTGAATGTGTTCAGTACGACGACGTCCTCACTGCCGTCGAGCCAGCCCGACTCGCGCAACTGCCCGACGGCGGCGAAGCAGGCCGCCCCCTCTGGGCAGACCTAGGTGCCCTCGTCGCGACGATGGCCCGCTGTCACTTGCGCCAGAGCACGTGGTGCGTCACGCCACTCGGGCTGGGGACGACCTCGAGGTGAAAGCGGTCGCGCAGCTCGTCGGGCGACTCCCACAGCCGCACGCCCGATCCGAGCGTCACCCCCGGCGAGACCGCCACATGCATCGTGTCGACGAGGTCGGCGTCGAGGAACTCGCGGATGGTCGTCACCCCGCCGCCGAGCCGGACGTCGTTGCCCTCGGCGGCCTCCCGCGCCTGGTCGAGCACCGCGGCCGGATCGCCCTCGACGAAGTGGAACGTGGTGTCCGACAGCGTGAAAGACGGCCGCGGGTGGTGGGTCAGCACGAACACGGGGGTGTGGAACGGAGGCTCGGCGCCCCACCAGCCCTGCCACTCGAGGTCCTGCCACGGCCCGCGGTGGGGACTGAACTTGTTGCGGCCCATGATCTCGGCGCCGATGTTGTGCGAGAAGTCGCGGGTGAAGTAGTCGTCCAGACCGCGACTCCCACCGGGGTCGCTGCGGTTGGGCCAGCTCGACGTGGCGCCGGCCCAGGACGCCAGCTGCGCGGGATCGGCGGAGCCGAACGGTCGCTCCAGGCTCTGACCCTCGCCGGCACCGAAGCCGTCACTCGACAGGAACAGGTTCTGGACCTTCAACAGTTGCGGCACGGGTGCTCCTCCGGAAGTGGTCGTCGAGGGTCCGACCGCCGCCGGAAGCAGAACTCATCGGCGAGCTAGTGTCCAGGCCGATCCCCGGCCCGACCTGCCCAGGAGCGCACGTGCCCATGTCCGACCGCCGTCCGCCGGCACCGGGCGACCCACTGTCGCGCCCCGCACGGATCGCCGTGGCCGCACTGGGACGGCGCTGGAAGTTGCCCGTGGCTACGAACGAGGTCCGCGTGCTGCGCGGCGTCGACGTCCCGATGCGCGACGGTACCGTCCTGCGGGCCGACGTCTACCTGCCGGCGTCGGCCGGCCCCCACCCCACCGTGCTGCTGCGCTCCCCGTACGGCCGTGGCGCGGGGGTCGCCGTAGCCATGACGGTGCCGTACGCCGAGCGCGGCTACGCGGTGGTGCTGCAGAGCGTGCGCGGCACCTTCGGCTCCGGCGGTGAGTTCAGCCCAGTCGTGAACGAGGAGCACGACGGGCAGGACACCGTCGCCTGGCTGCGACGCAAGGAGTGGTTCGACGGCCGGCTCGCCACGCTCGGGCCCAGCTATCTCGGCTACACGCAGTGGGCCCTGGCGCTCGACCCGCCGCCCGAGCTGAAGGCGATGGTGCTGCATATCGGTCCGCACGACCTCGCGCAGGCCGGCCTGATCGACGGTGCCTTCCAGCTCACCAACCTGGCCACCTGGACCGAGCTCGTCGCCCACCAGGAGCGGGTCGGCTGGCTGCGCGGGCTCGTCCGGCTGGCGACGGCGGAGCGACGGCTGGCCCCGCACCTCGGCGCACTCCCGCTGCAGGGGCTGGCCGAGCGCTTCGGCGGCAACCCGGCCCCCTGGTTCAACGAGTGGCTGGCCCACCCCGACCTCTCCGACCCCTACTGGGACCGCTACCGCGCCACCCCGGCCGTGCACTCCTCGACGGTCCCGACCCTGCTCATCGGCGGCTGGCAGGACTGGTTCGTCGAGCA
>JAOPYH010000109.1 GCA_025964715.1 Streptosporangiaceae bacterium
GGGTGATGTCCTCGATCCGCCATGAGCTGGCGCCGAGCACGAACACATCGCCGATGCGCGACTCGTAGACCATTTCCTCGTCGAGTTCGCCCACGCGCGAGCTCTTCTCACCGACCAGGAAGACCCCGAACAGCCCGCGGTCGGGGATCGTGCCGCCGCTGGTCACCGCCAGCCGCTGCGCACCCGGCCGGTCACGGAGGACACCCGTGACCCGGTCCCAGACAACGCGGGGCCGAAGCTCTCCGAACTCATCGCTCGGATAGCGGCCGGCCAGCATGTCGAGGGTGGCCTCCAGCACCGATCTGGGCAGCGCGGAGAAGGGCGCGGCCCGCCGGACCAGCGTCTCCAGCTCGTCGACGCTCCACTCGTCCATCGCCACCATCGCGATGATCTGCTGGGCCAGCACGTCGAGGGGATTGCGCGGGTAGTGCAGCTCCTCGATCGCCCCCGCCAGCATCCGCTCGGCGACGACCGCCGTCTGCACCAGGTCGCCACGGTATTTAGGGAAGATCACGCCCTTGGAGACCGCGCCGACCTGGTGCCCCGCGCGGCCGACCCGCTGCAGGCCGCCGGCGACCGATGGCGGCGACTCCACCTGTACGACCAGGTCGACCGCGCCCATGTCGATGCCGAGTTCCAGGCTGGAGGTCGCCACGACGGCGGGCAGCCGGCCTTGTTTCAGGGCGTCCTCGATGCCGGCCCGCTCCTCCTTGGACACCGAGCCGTGGTGGGCCCGGGCGACCTCCTGTGGCGCGCCCGCGGCGGCGCCCGCCTGCGCCATGGTGTCGGCGGGCGAGTGGTCCTCGAGAAGGGCCGCACCCTGCGCCCGCTCGTAGGCCAGCTCGTTGAGCCGGCCGCAGAGCCGCTCGGCGAGCCGCCGGGAGTTGGCGAACACGATCGTCGAGCGGTGCTCGTTGATCAGGTCCAGCAGCCGATCCTCGACATGCGGCCAGATCGAACGGCTGCGCGGATCGATGGCTCCGGAGTCGTCGGCGAACTGCCCGGCCTCGGACATGTCCTCGAGGGGGACGACGATCCGCAGGTCCAACCGCTTGTCGGAAGGGGGTTGCACCACAGTCGCGGGCCGGCTGCCGCCCAGAAAAGTCGCGACCTCCTCCACCGGCCGTACGGTGGCGGAGAGGCCGATCCGCTGGGCCGGCCGCTCCAGCAGGGCGTCGAGCCGCTCCAGCGACAGCGCCAGGTGGGAGCCGCGCTTGGTGCCGGCGACGGCGTGGACCTCGTCGATGATGACCGTCTCGACGCCGCGCAGCGCCTCGCGGGCCTGCGAGGTCAGCAGGAGGAACAGCGACTCCGGCGTGGTGATCATGATGTCCGGCGGCTTGGTCGCGAGGCGCCGCCGTTCGTCGGCGGGGGTGTCGCCGGAGCGGATGCCGACCTGTATGTCCGGCTCGTCGAGCCCCAGGCGACGGGAGGCCTGCCGGATGCCCGTCAAGGGCGCCCGCAGGTTGCGCTCCACGTCCACCGCGAGGGCCTTCAGCGGCGAGACGTAGAGGACACGGCACCGCCGCTTGGGGTCCTCGGCGGGCGAGCCCGCCAGCTTGTCCAGCGACCACAGGAAGGCGGCGAGGGTCTTGCCGGATCCCGTCGGTGCCACGACGAGGGTGTTGTCGCCCCGTGCGATGGACTCCCAGGCGCCATCCTGCGCCGCCGTGGGCGCGGCGAAGGCCCCGTCGAACCACGCCCGCGTGGCCGGGGAGAAGCGTTCGAGCACGTCACCGCTCACGGCTCCCATCCTGCCTTGCCGCACCGACATAACGCGCACCGCCGGCGGCCCCTGCCTCGACACCGTGGTGCGGGAGAGGCGCCGGGGTCAGCTGATCCGGCCGCGGCGGATCTCACGCAGGCGGGCCACCTCGTGGCGGTGGGATCTGATCAGGCGCGCCCGCTCCAGACGCTGCCGTCGGCTCCGCGGGCCTCCGCGCACCAGGCCCCACGCCACGAGGACCGGGATGCTCACGGGGACCAGCGCGGACACCTGGGCCATGGACGGCCGCAGCCAGGGGTCGCCGTCCACGGTCCAC
This sequence comes from Streptosporangiaceae bacterium, assembly GCA_025964715.1. Taxonomy (GTDB): domain Bacteria; phylum Actinomycetota; class Actinomycetes; order Streptosporangiales; family Streptosporangiaceae; genus Actinomadura_C. The sequence continues at coordinate 2,043 of JAOPYH010000109.1, forward strand.
ACCTCGTCGGCCTTGGCGCTCGCGAGCACCGCCGGGTAGTCCACCGGGTGGTCCATGGGCGTGGCCGGCCGGGCGCCGTGCCGCTCCCGGCCGAGCGACGCCATGGCGCCGTTGACCCGGATGCCGGACCGGTTCACGCGGCCGTCCGCCGAGGTGAAGTGCCCGGTGCAGAACCGGCCGAACGGATGTGACTGGCACCGCGTCACGGTGGCGGTGCCCTGGATTCCATGTCCGTGTACGGCCTGGTATCCGGCCATGCGGTGCCGTACGTCCATGACCAGGAAGATGAGGCAGAACAAGAAGACGATGAGCGAGAATTTCAGAAGGCCCTTCACCGAAATCGCTCCGGTGTCCCGTCCGGTGCGTGCCATGGCAACCTCCTGAGCGGAGCGTCGCAGGCCGTGCGGGAACAATCCGTGGCGGATGACACAAAGATCCCCGCCAGCACCCGGCCGGTCGGCCGGCACCCCGTCCGGGTAGCGTGGACGCGTGCGGCTCACAATGTTCTGGGACCGGATGAACCAGCAGTTCGGCGACACCTACGCGCAGAGTGTCGCCAAGGACTACGTTCTGTCCGAGCTCGGCGGAAGAACGGTCGACCAGGCGCTGGCCGACGGCGAGTCGGCCAAGAGGGTCTGGTACGCCGTCTGTGCCACCTTCGACGTCCCCGACCGGCTCCGCTGACGGCGCATCACGCCGGATCGGGCAGGTGGACGTACAGGTCCGCGGGATCCGCGCTCGCCGGCAGGTCGCTGACCTGTCCATCACCGACCTCGACGACCCGCCAACCGGCGCCGGCGCTCCGGGCCAGGTCCGTGGTGATGAACCGGCAGCCGAACGTGCGCACCGCCGGCCGGACCGCGTCCACGGCCGGCTGCGGATAGGTGTCGGGCGTGTCCGGATGCGGGCCCACAAGGACGGGCTCACCGTCGATCCACCAGATCCGGGCCTCCTCTCCCTCGTACGGCTCGTACTCCCGGACCACTACCCCGCCGGTGAGAAAGCGGTCCTGGAGCTCGACCATCCTGGCGACGACCCGGTGGAGCGCACGCGCGTCACGTATGTCCGGGACGAAGCAGGCCTCGTCCCACTCGCGCTTCCTGGATTTCGCGTAGTCCTTGACGACGGCGGGCCCGTCGGCGAGCGGTCGTACGAGCTCGGCGAGGACTTCGGGCGCCGGTGGCGAGCCGGGGGAGAGCGGCAGCCAGACACTGCTCGGCGTGAGGCCGGCGAAGGTGTCGTGCCAGCCCGGCAGCTCATGGGCGCGCTGGTAGTCCTCGGGCAGCGTGTGCAGCGTCGTGCCGCGATCCTTGAGGGCCTTGGCCAGCGCTGAGTACTGCTCGCTCGTGGCCATCCAGCCGCGATACCACGCCGGTCCGAGATCCTTCGGTACGCGCCGTACGGCCTCGGCCGTGTCGCCGCGCTGGAGCGCGTCATGGTCGATGAGGGCCACCGTGCCGCCGCCGGTGTTCACGGTCGCGGCCTCGCGGCCGAAATGCGGATCGGTGCGTCGGGGGTTGAGGGGGTCGGCGCAGAAGAGAACGGTCAGCGTCATGATGGGAGCCCCGGTCGATCGGCTGAGGGCGCCAGCGTACGGGGCCGCGGTGGTGCGGCGCACTGGGATTCTGGGACAAACCGGCGTGTCGGGCATTGATCGAACTTGTGTTCGGTACGCTTGGGTCCAACGCGCGACGTTATCCACAGGTGTGGCATCGGGTTCGAAACTGTCGGTGGGGCACCGTAACGTCGCCTCCGACAAACGACAGGCTACGACCCCGACCAGGGGATAAGGGACAGGGAAACTCATGGCAGCAAACGACCGGGAGAAGGCTCTCGAGACCGCGCTCGCCCAGATCGAGCGTCAGTTCGGCAAGGGCTCAGTGATGCGCCTCGGCGATGAGGGGCGTGTCCCGGTCGAGGTGATCCCGACTGGCTCGATCTCCCTTGACGTCGCCCTGGGCATCGGCGGCCTCCCGCGCGGCCGCGTGATCGAGGTGTACGGACCGGAGGGTTCAGGAAAGACCTCGATCGCGTTGCACGCGGTTGCCAACGCGCAGAAGAAGGGCGGCATCGCCGCCTTCGTCGACGCCGAGCACGCGCTCGACCCGGAATACGCCAAGAACCTCGGAGTGGACACCGACGCCCTGCTGGTCTCGCAGCCGGACACCGGCGAGCAAGCGCTCGAGATCACCGACATGCTGATCCGCTCGGGCGCGATCGACATCGTCGTCATCGACTCGGTCGCCGCCCTCGTGCCACGTGCCGAGATCGAGGGCGAGATGGGCGACTCCCACGTCGGCCTGCAGGCCCGGCTGATGTCCCAGGCGCTGCGCAAGCTCACCGGTGCCATCAGCCAGACCAGGACCACCTGCATCTTCATCAACCAGCTCCGCGAGAAGATCGGCGTGATGTTCGGCTCGCCCGAGACGACCACCGGTGGGCGGGCGCTGAAGTTCTACGCGTCGGTGCGACTGGACGTCCGGCGGATCGAGACGCTCAAGGACGGCACGGAGGCGGTGGGCAACCGGGTGCGGGTCAAGGTCGTGAAGAACAAGATGGCGCCCCCGTTCCGGGTGGCCGACATGGACCTCATCTACGGCCACGGCTTCAGCAGGGAGGGCGGGATCATCGACCTGGGCGTCGAGCAGGGCTTCGTCCGCAAGTCCGGTGCCTGGTACACCTACGAGGGCGATCAGCTCGGTCAGGGCAAGGAGAACGCCCGCACCTTCCTGAAGGCCAACCCCGACATGGCCGATGAGATCGAAAAGAAGATCAAGGAGAAGCTCGGGGTCGGTCCGCGGATCGACAAGCCCGCCGAGGCCGGCGAGCCCGCCGAGCCCGCTGCGGCGGTGAGTGCGCCCGCCGGCCCCGCTACGCCGGTACGCCGCGGAGGTAAGGCCACGAAGCCCGCAGGTGATTCCTGACGAGAATTCCGGCAACCGGGGTGACTATTGACGACGTGTGAGCGATGATCAGTCCTGATAGGCGGCGGCGCCGTACCTCACGCCGGAGCATCATCGGCCCGGTCCATCATGGCCGGCCTGGCGGGGCTGCGACGTGGGAGTCCTTCCCCGGCGGTGCCGCCGCCTCTGCCGGGACCTCACGGTGACCGCCGAGCGGCCCCGCACCCGCAGGAGTCGATCAGGCCGTGGCCGTGTGTCCGGCGGGGACCTGTCCGACGGGCCCGCCGAAGACTCTCGCCAGGCTCCCGCCGACCCGGAGTCCGTCGCCCGGGAGATCTGCCTACGGCAGCTCACCATGGCCCCCCGCACCCGGGCGCAGCTCGCCGACGCCCTACGCCGCCGCGACGTGCCCGACGACGTCGCCACGGCGGTGCTCAGCCGTTTCACCGACGTCGGACTGATCGACGACGAGGCCTTCGCGCAGGCTTGGGTCCAGTCGAGGCACGCCGGCCGTGGTCTCGCCCGCAGGGCCCTGGCCGCGGAGCTCCGGCACCGCGGCGTGGCCGACGAGACCGTCAAGGATGCCGTCGCGGCGGTCGGCCCCGAGCAGGAGGAGGCCGCAGCCCGAAGGCTCGTCGCGCGGCGGCTCGCTGCCACGCGCGGTCAGGATCCCGCCAAACGGCTGCGCCGCCTCGTCGGGATGCTCGCCCGTAAGGGCTACTCGTCCGGGGTCGCCTACCACGTGGTGAAGGAGGCGCTCGAGGCCGAGGGCGCCGACCTCGATGACGCGCCGTGGTCACTCGACTGAAGACCCTCCACCACCGACACGCCCGGGTGTGAAACCCATTTCACCGTGCGGGCGACGTCGCTCCGGGCCCGGGTCGGCTACGAACGTGGCCGGTAGGCGCCATGCTGGGGCTTTGACGGATAGTAAGGATTCTCTGACCCGATCGGGCGGTTAGTCCGTATTGCCGGGTGCTTTGCTTGCTCATTACCTGCGGGGCGCTTACCGTTGCGGCAGTGAGGAGTTACTCCGCGCAGTGCGGATCGCCATACGACCAAGCACGTTCGAGCGGCTGAAGGGCTGTCAAGACACGACTTCGGCCTCACGGGGCTGATGAGCAGGTTCCTGCGGAGTCCGCTGTGCGGCCGGACTCCGGTGCTGGGGCTTGCCCGGTGTCGCCATGCCGGTGTTGCCGTGCCGGTGTGTGGCGGGCCGTCAAGGTGCGCGCGTGACCCCTCGCGTTGCAAGGCTCCCCGATCCCCCTGTGGAGCCGGCGCTGAGGAAAGGGGTCCGCGCCATGGAGAGCGTCCTGCTGGGTGTGGCGCTACTGATCACCCTCGTCGCTCTTCTCCTAGTCCTGTTGCGCCGCCCGCATGCGGACAAGGGACCGTCTGAGGAGGAACTGAGCACGCTGCGGAGCGAGGCCGAGGACATCCGTGTCAAGGCCCAGGCCGACGCTCAGGAGATCCTGCACGGCGCCGAGGCGCAGGCTCAGGAGGTCGCGAGCTCCACCCGGTCCAAGCTCGAGGCCGAGGGCGACTCGCTGAAGGAAGACCTCAAGTCCCTGCGCGACGACCTCGAACGCAGAGAGACCCGGCTGGCCGAGCGCGAGCAGCGCCTTGACGACGAGATCCGCCGGCTGGAGGAACGTGCCGCCAAGCTTTCGGAGCTGAAGAGCTCCCTGGAGGCTCGTGCGGCCGAGCTCGCCCGGCTCGATGACGAACGCCGCCAAGTCCTGGAGCGCACGGCCGGTCTCACCGTCGACCAGGCCAAGGGCGAGCTGGTCGCCACCATCGAGAACCAGGCCAAGCGCGAGGCCGCGCTGATCACTCGTGACATCGAGGGCAGCGCCCGCGAGGAGGGTGAGAAGCGCGCCCGCAAGATCGTCACCTTGGCCATCCAGCGGGTCGCCAGCGAGCAGACCGCCGAGTCGGTGGTCTCGGTGCTGCACCTGCCCAGCGATGAGATGAAGGGCCGGATCATCGGCCGCGAGGGCCGCAACATCCGCGCCTTCGAGACGACCACCGGTGTCAACCTGATCATCGACGACACTCCCGAGGCGGTGCTGCTCAGCTGCTTCGACCCGGTGCGCAGGGAGGTGGGCCGCCTCACACTCGAGAAGCTCGTGCTCGACGGCCGCATTCACCCGCTGCGCATCGAGGAGATCTACGAGCGGAGCAAGACCGATGTGGAACAGCTGTGCGTACGGGCGGGGGAGGACGCCCTGGTCGAGCTCGGCATCACCGACATGCATCCCGAGCTGACCGCGCTCCTGGGGCAGCTGCGCTATCGGACGTCCTACGGGCAGAACGTGCTCAAGCATCTGATCGAGTCCGCGCACATCGCGGGGATCATGGCGGCCGAACTGCGGCTCCCGGCACCTCTGTTGAAGCGCTGCACGCTGCTGCACGACATCGGCAAGGCTCTCACGCACGAGGTCGAGGGCAGCCACGCCGTGATCGGCGCGGAGATCGCCCGCCGGTACGGCGAGGACGAGGACGTGGTCCACGCCATCGAGGCCCATCACAACGAGGTCGAGGTCCGCACTGTCGAGGCCGTGCTGACCCAGGCCGCCGACGCGATCAGCGGAAGCCGGCCGGGTGCCCGCCGGGAGTCGCTGGAGGCCTACGTCAAGCGGCTGGAGCGCTTGGAGCAGATCGCCAAGAACAACCACGAGGGTGTCGAGAAGGTCTATGCCATGCAGGCGGGCCGGGAGATCCGCGTCATGGTCAAGCCCGACTCCGTCGACGACATCCAGGCCCAGGTCATCGCGCGCGACATCGCCAAGCAGGTCGAGGACGAGCTGACCTACCCGGGGCAGATCCGCGTCACCGTGGTGCGCGAGTCCCGCGCCACAGAGTTCGCCCGCTGAGGACGACAGGCGGAGGCGGGATCACGCCGGGGGCACCGGGGCGGCAGGCTCCTGCGCGACCGGAGCCGGGGTGGGCGGCGTGCCGATGTTGAGCTCGATCGGGTCGACCCCCCGGGCCTCGAAGCCGAGCGTCTGGCCATAGAACGCCAGCTCCGACTCCAGGCACGTGATCGTCGTGGCGGCCCGCCGGAAGCCGTGTGCCTCGCCCTCGAAGGTGAGATAGGCGTAGGGCGTGTCCTTGGCCGCCAGGGCCGTGGCGAACTTCTCCGACTGCGCGGGCGGCACGATCGGGTCGTCCAGGCCCTGGAGCAGCAGCACGGGACAGGCGGTCTGGTCCGCCCGGTTCAACGGTGACCGCTCCTCGTAGGCCCGCTCGAAGCCGGGCATCGGCCCGATGAGCCCGAACAGGTACGTCGATTCGAAGTCGTGCGTCTCAGCGGCGAAGGACCGGAGGTCGCTGATGCCGTAGTAGGACGTCGCGGCGCTGAAGACGTCGGTCTTGGTGATCGCGGCCAGCGTCGTCCACCCGCCCGCACTGCCGCCACGGATGGCCAGCCGGCGCGGGTCTGCGGCCCCCTCCTTGACCAGCGCCTCGGCCGCGGCGACGGCGTCCTCGACGTCCGCGATGCCCCACTGCCGGCGCAACCGCTCGCGGTAGGCCCGCCCATACCCGGTCGAGCCGCCGTAGTTGACCTCCACGACGCCGATGCCACGGCTGGTGAAGTAGGCGCGCTCGAGGTCCAGTGAGCTCGACGCGCGCCCGGTCGGCCCCCCGTGCACGAAGATCACGTACGGGGCTAGCTCGCCCTGCGGAGCCTCGAAGTCGGGATTGGCCGGCCGGTAGATGTAGACGTGCACCGGCCGGCCGAACCGGCCCTCGAGCTGTGCCACTCGTGGGGCGGGCAGGAACGCCGTGTCCGGCGGCTGTGCCAGTTGCCGGCGCAGCACTTCGACCCGGCCCGTCGCGGTGTCGACCCGTACGACCGAGGTCGGCACCGAGGGACCGCCGGCGATGCCCACGACAGTGGTGCCATCGGCCGACAGCGCGATCCGCCAGTCGTCGTACGGGGTGTCGAGATCGGCCAGCTCGAGGGTCTCCGGGTCGTAGACCGCGAGGCGCTGGTCACCGTGCCCGTGCAGCACCGCCAGGCGGCCGTCGCCGAGCAGTGCGTAGGGCATGCCACCGAGCTGCCACAGCGGCCCGGCGAACTCCTCCTCGGCCGGATAGAGCGCCTGGGCGGAATCGCCCATCGTGCCCACCTCGTAGATGTTCCACCAGCCGGACCAGTCGGACACGACGTACAGCGTGTGGTCGTCGCGCCACATCGGCGCGAGAGCCGACTCGGTGAGGCCGCCTTTCACCGTGCGAGGGGCGACGACCGTGCCCTCCTCGATCGTGGCGACGCGCAGCTCGGTGCCGTCCCACGGCATCCGCGGATGGCTCCACTGCACCCAGGCGAGGTGGCCACCGCCAGGTGAGGGCGTGGGGGAGGCGTAGAAGTCGGCGCCGGAGGCCAGCTCACGGACGGCCGCGGGGTCGTCCCCGGCGCTGCCGTCGAGCGGCACGGCCACGATGGCGCGGCGCACCCCGTCGGGCGTGTGACCCTCACAGACGCACCAAACCTCGGTCCCGTCGGGCGACAGGACGAAATCGGCGTAGCGCAGGCCGGCCGGCACGGCCGCCTCGGGCGTCAGCGGATGAGGCTTGGCGTCACCGGGGTCGAGCCGGTGCATCCTCTGGTCTTCGTAGTCGGCGAAGACGATCCCGTGATCGTCCCCCACCGGGATCGGGAGATACGACCGGCCGCCGTACTCGTGCACCCTGGTCCGCGCGTTCCACGGCGCGGGCAGGAGCTCCTCCAGGTATCCGTCCCGCAGACGCATGACCGTCGTCCGCCCGGCCTCCTCCGGCCGGGTCTCCTGCCACCACACATCGTCGCCCTGAATGGTCGGGAAGCTCAGGCGCAGCTGGGCGCGGGCGACGTCGGCGGCGGAGATCGGGGACGGCCAGGAGCCAAAGGGGGCGGTTGCACGAGCGGTCATAGGTGAATCGTCCCGCAAACGGATAGTCGGTGGGGCCATGACAGGGCAGTTGAGGTCGTAAAGATACGAGGTCGTCGCCGCACCCCGGATCGGGCATCCCGGGCGGGCAATGGGCCGGTGGGAGGATTCTCCAACCGGCCCCGCCGGGAGCTGCGTTCGCACAGCTCCGCAGAAACGCGCCGGTCAGGCGCCGCCGCCGGTGCCCGCGTCCGGCAGTGCGATGGGATTCGCGCTCAGCGTCCTGGCCGAGGACCTGCGGTTGCGGCGGCTGCGGCCTTCGAGCCAGTTCGCGAGATAGCCGAGCCCGAGGTTCATCGCGATATAGATCACGGTGATCACGATGGCTGCCGGGATCAGGTTGCCGTAGTTCGACTTGATCTGTACGAATCCGGCGTTGAGGAGGTCCTCGTAGGCCACGATCCAGCCCAGCGCCGAGTCCTTGAGTAGTACGACCAGCTGGCTGACGATCGCCGGCAGCATGGCGGTCGTGGCCTGCGGCACCAGGATGAGGCGCATGACCCCGTGCTTGCGCAGGCCGATCGCGTAGGCCGCCTCCGACTGTCCCCGGGGCACCGCGTGGATGCCGGCCCGGAAGACCTCGGCGAGGACCGAGCCGTTGTAGAGGGTGAGGCCGACCACCACGGCTGTGAACGCGCTGATCTGGGGGAACTCACGGTTCAGTGCGTTGGCGATGGTCGGGGGCCCGGAGAACACGAAGAAGATGAGCAGCAGCAGCGGGATGGCCCGGAAGAACTCGACCACGGCGGCCGCGGGCACCCTGATCCAACGGTGCTCCGACAGCCGGCCGAGCCCGAAGACGACCCCGAACAGCAGGGCCAGCGCGGCGGCGACAAGGGTGACCTCCAGGGTCGCGAGGAGCCCAGGAAGGATGATGTTGGTCCAGACGTCCGCCTCGAGGAAGGGCCGCCACAGCTTGCCCTGGAACTGTCCCGCCTTGTCGAGGCGGGCCGCGACCGCGTAGGCGACGGCCAGGAAGACCACCACGGCGACCAGCGTGATCAGGTTGTTGCGCACCCGCGCCTTGGGGCCGGGAGCGTCGAAGAGGATGGAGACCTTCGGCCGCTTCTTCCGCGCAGGCCACACCCGCTGGATCGCCCGGGTCGGGAACGTCATCTGGCCACCGCCCATCGCTTGGCCGCCCAGCCGAACAGGAAGCCGGTGGGCAGGGTCAGGATCATGAAGCCCACCGCGAAGCCGAGGAAGATCGGCAGGGTCGCGCCGTACTGCTCGAACATGTCCTTCATCAGCGAGGCCGCCTCGAGATAGCTGGCCACCAGCACCACCGTGGTGTTCTTGATCATCGCGATGGTGATGCTGCCCAGCGGGGCGATGACGGCCCGGAAGGCCTGGGGCAGGATCACCATGCGGAGCGACTGGGTGAAGGTGAGCCCGATCGCCCGGGCCGCCTCCGCCTGCCCGAGTGGCACCGTGTTGATGCCGGACCGCAGCGCCTCGCACACGAACGAAGCGGTGTAGGCCGACAGCCCGAACACCGCCAGCCAGTAGAAGTTCATCGTGCTGGAACTGGACACCTGGATCTTGAGTGTGTCGCTGAGCCCGAGGCTGCAGAACAGCAGGACGAGGGTGAGCGGCGTGTTGCGAAGTGTGTTGATGTACAGCGTGCCCGCCGCGCGGAGCATGGGGGTCGGGGAGACCCGCATGGCCGTGAGCACCGTACCCAGGATGAGCGCCAGCAGGCCGGTGACGAGCGAGAGCCGGATGGTCGCCCAGAAAGCGCCGACGAGCTTGTCGAAGTCCTTGACCAGCGGGCTGAAGTCGAAGAGAACGTCCCAGTTCACGATGCTCCTAGAACCGGCGCCGGTGAGCCCGGCACGGGCTCACCGGCGCGGTGGTCGCCGTCCGGAGGGATCAGCTGCAGCCCTCGGGGGCGGGGGCAGTGGCCTCGAAGGGCAGGTTGGCCTTACCCATCCACTTGTCCCAGAGCTGCTTGGCGGTGCCGTCCTGGTACATCGCGGTGATGGCCTTGTTGACCGCCTCGCAGCCCTTGGTGTCGCCCTTCTTCAGTCCGACGCCGTACTTCTCATCGGTGAACGGGGCGTTGACCACCTTGAAGCTCGAGCCCTCCCGGTTCACGTAACCGGCGAGGATGGTCGCGTCGGTCGAGACCGCGTCGATCGACTTGCCCTTGAGCTTGGTGATGCACTCGTCGTAGCCCTGCGCCGGGACCAGTTCGGCACCGACCTTCAGCTTGGACTTGTTGGTGCCCTCCGTGATGTTCTTCCAGGAGTTGGAGCCCGAGACCTGGCAGAGCTTCTTGCCCTTGAGGGAGTTCAGGTCCTTGATCGAGTTGTCGTCGGCACGGACCATGACGTCCTGGTGGGTGACGACCCAGGGACCGGCGAACGTCACCTTGGGTTTGCGTGCCTCGGTGATCGAGTAGGTCGCGATGACCATGTCCACCGTGCCGTTCTGCAGGAACGTCTCACGGTTGGCCGAGCGCGCCTCCTTGAAGGTGATGTCCTTCTCCGCGACCCCGAGCTTCTTGGCGACGTACTTCGCGACATCGATGTCGAGTCCCTCGACACCGCTGGTGGTCTTCAGGCCCATCGACGGCTGGTCGTACTTGACCCCGATGATGAGCTTGTTCTTGTCGGCGACCGACGACGCCTTCTTCGCGCCACAGCCGGTCAGCACCATGCCGAGGGCCGCCACTCCGGCCATCGCCACGCCGATTCGACGTACTCGCATGCTCTCTTCCCTCTGTTGTTCGTGCCGGAACCGCGTCTTCGCGGCTCAGTGGGTAAGGATCTTGGAGAGGAAGTCCTTGGCGCGTTCGGTCCGCGCGTTGGTGAAGAAATCCTCGGGGCTGTTCTCCTCGATGATCTGACCGTCGGCCATGAAGATCACCTTGTTGGCCGCCCTGCGCGCGAAGCCCATCTCGTGGGTGACCACGATCATGGTCATGCCTTCGCTCGCGAGGCTGGTCATCACGTCCAGCACTTCCTTGACCATCTCCGGGTCCAGCGCGGAGGTGGGCTCGTCGAACAGCATGACCTTGGGCTTCATCGCCAGCGCCCGGGCGATCGCAGCGCGCTGCTGCTGGCCGCCGGAGAGCTGAGCGGGGTATTTCTGTGCCTGGTTGGCGATGCCGACGCGGTCGAGGAGCTCGAGGGCCTCCTGCTCGGCCGCCGCCTTCGCCGTCTTGCGGACCTTGATCGGTCCGAGTGTGACGTTCTGCAGGATCGTCTTGTGCGCGAAGAGGTTGAAGGACTGGAACACCATGCCCACGTCCGCGCGGAGCCCGGCCAGCTGCTTGCCCTCGGCGGGGAGGGTCTTCCCGTCCAGCAGGATGGTGCCGTCGTCTATCGGCTCAAGGCGGTTGATCGACCGGCACAGCGTGGATTTTCCGCCGCCGGAGGGCCCGATCACGACCACGACCTCGCCACGGTGGATCGTCAGGTCGATGTCCTTGAGGACATGCAGCTCGCCGAAGTACTTGTTAACCTTCTCGAGCACGACGAGGGGGCCGCCGCCTGGCGTATCACTGGCCACGTTGCCACTGTCCGTCATGAGCTGGAACATTACGTCATCCAGACTCTCCGCCACTTATCCGACGGGTACCGATCCGATCACGGATCCGCAGTGCTGCTGATCCAACCTCCCCGCTTGACCAGCCGTTATTGCGGCGGGTGTGGCGCCGGTGGCGGAGCTCGCGTCCGGCCGCATGCCGCACATCAGCGTCCGGTGCCGCGTACCCTTGTGTTTTGTCATGACTGCTCCCACGACTTCGCAGCCCCGTACGTATGAGATCCGCACGTACGGCTGCCAGATGAACGTCCACGACTCCGAGCGGCTGGCCGGGCTCCTCGAGACCGCCGGTTATGTGAAGGACGACGTCGGCGAGGCCGACGTCGTCGTCTTCAACACCTGTGCCGTACGCGAGAACGCCGACAACCGGCTCTACGGCAACCTCGGTCACCTGCGCCCGGTCAAGGACGGCCACCCGGGCATGCAGATCGCCGTCGGCGGTTGCCTGGCGCAGAAGGACCGCGACACGATCGTCCGGCGCGCGCCGTGGGTCGACGTCGTCTTCGGCACCCACAACATGGGCTCGCTGCCCGTGCTGCTGGAGCGGGCCCGGGTCCAGCAGGAGGCGCAGGTCGAGATCGAGGAGTCCCTCTCGGTCTTCCCCTCGACGCTGCCGACCCGCCGCGAGTCGCCCTACGCCGCGTGGGTGTCGGTCTCCGTGGGCTGCAACAACACCTGCACGTTCTGCATCGTGCCGGCGTTGCGCGGCAAGGAGAAGGACCGCCGTCCCGGTGAGATCCTGCGCGAGATCGAGGCGCTGGTCGCGGAGGGCGTCCTCGAGGTCACCCTGCTCGGCCAGAACGTCAACGCCTACGGGAGCGAGTTCGGGGACCGCGCCGCGTTCGCCAAGCTCCTGCGCGCCTGCGGGGACGTCCCGGGCCTGGAGCGCGTGCGGTTCACCTCGCCCCATCCGCGGGACTTCACCGACGACGTGATCGCCGCGATGGCCGAGACACCGAACGTCATGCCGTCGCTGCACATGCCGCTGCAGTCCGGTTCCGACGACGTCCTCAGGGCGATGCGACGGTCCTACCGTCAGGACCGTTACCTCGGGATCATCGACCGGGTGCGGGCGGCCATCCCGGACGCGGCCATCACCACCGACATCATCGTCGGGTTCCCCGGTGAGACCGACGCCGACTTCGAGCAGACCCTGCATGTCGTACGGGAGGCACGGTTCTCCGGCGCCTTCACGTTCCAGTACTCCAAGCGCCCGGGCACGCCGGCCGCGACGATGGACGACCAGGTCCCCAAGGCGGTCGTGCAGGAGCGCTACGAGCGGCTCGTCGCGCTGCAGGAGGAGATCTCCTGGGCCGAGAACCGCAAGCAACTCGCACGCACGCTGGACGTGCTCGTGGCCGAGGGTGAGGGCCGCAAGGACGAGGCCCGGCACCGCATGTCCGGCCGCGCGCCCGACAACCGGCTCGTGCACTTCGGCCTGGGCGCGGACGTGCCCCGGCCAGGTGACGTGGTGACGGTCGAGGTGACCTACGCCGCGCCGCACCACCTGGTCGCCGAGGGCCCGGCGCGAGAGGTGCGCCGGACCCGGGCCGGCGACGCCTGGGCCGCTCTTCAGGGCGAGCCGAAGGGCGTCTCCGGTGTCTCTCTGGGCATGCCGACCATCGGCCGTCCGCCGGCGCCCGCCGCCTCCGGTTGCTCCACCCGCTCCTGAACCCGGTCATCTCGTGGGGAGCCGCAGGAGTCAGGCGGGTCGGTCCCCGGGCTGATCGCTCCTTCGGTCGGTCATGTCCTTGACCTTCTGCTGCACCCTGTTGATTTTCTGGGAGTGCTTTCCGCCGGTCTTCTCATCGATCTTGTCACCGATCTTGTCGACGCCCCGGTGCACCTTTTCGCTGTGCTGTCCGAGCGCGTTCTTGACCTTGTCAACGATCGACATCTGTTCTCCCGAATGGTCATGCCGGCCGAATCCGTCACGCCCGGTCACCGCGTGTATACCCATTTTCCAGTTGGCCTCAATCGGCGTCCTGGAAATCCGCTGTGCCCGGCGCGCTCGGCTGAGGGACCACAATGAGGTGCGTGACCCGTAGCAATGTGATCATCGCTGTGGTAGGCCCTACCGCCGCCGGCAAATCGGATCTCGCGGTCGAGCTGGCGCTGCGTACCGGTGGCGAGGCCCTCAATACCGACTCCATGCAGCTCTATCGGGGCATGGACATCGGCACGGCGAAGCTCGCAACGCCGGAGCGCCGGGGCGTGCCGCACCACCTGCTCGATCTCTGGGACGTGACCGAGACCGCCAGCGTGGCCGAGTACCAGCGCCTGAGCCGGGAGGCCATCGCGGAGGTGAGCGGGCGCGGTCACGTGCCCGTGCTCGTCGGCGGGTCGGGACTCTATGTGCGCGCGGCCCTGGACGATCTGGAGTTCCCCGGCACGGATCCGGCCGTACGGGCGCGGCTCGAGGCCGAGCTGGCCACCCGCGGCACCGAGATCCTCTACGCGCGGCTGCGGGACCAGGATCCCGAGGCCGCCTGCGCCATCCTCCCGAGCAACGGCAGGCGCATCGTCCGCGCGCTCGAGGTGATCGAGATCACCGGACGTCCGTTCACCGCCACCCTCCCCGAGTACCGCTACCTCTACGACGCCGTGCAGATAGGGCTCACCGTGCCCCGGCCCGAGCTCGACCAGCGCATCGCCGTACGGGTGGAGCGCATGTGGGAGGCCGGCTTCGTGGACGAGGTCCGGGCGCTGGAGCGAGCGGGTCTGCGGGAGGGGGTGACCGCCGGCCGCGCGCTGGGCTACGCGCAGGTCCTGCGTTTTCTCGCGGGGGAGTGGTCCGAGGAGGAGGCCAAGGCGGAGACCGCGCGGGCCACGCGCCGGTTCGCCCGCCGGCAGGAGTCGTGGTTCCGGCGGGATCCGCGGGTGCACTGGCTGCCACATGACATCCCCGACCTCGCCGGCCGCGCCCAGGAGCGGATCGCGGCCGCGGCCGACCGGCGACCCTTGCGACAGTAGACTGCTCGGGTCGCCCGCGAGCGATAGTGGATCTTCGCGAGCACACCCACCGCAGAGCTGAGGAAGGCCGACGTTGACGCGCTCGAACTCGCCGCTGCGGATCCTGCTGGCGCACGGATCCGGAAACGAGATCTTCCTCGTGGAGGGGGACCCGCGGCGTCTTTTCGACGGTCCGGAGCAGGCCACGGCGTTCGTGCGTGCCCTCAACGACCGGTCGGGGCCGCTCGGCGGAGACGGGATCTACTTCTTCGAGGACGGGGAGGTCCCGGAGGCACACTTCTTCAACCCTGACGGCACCCCGGCGGCCTTGTGCGGTAACGGCCTGCGGGTCCTCGGCCGGCTGCTGCTGGAACGGCATGACCGCGCGGAGCTGACGGTCCGGATCGGCGAGAACCTGTTCCGGATCCGCTCCGCGCCGAGCCCCGCGCCCGGCGTGACCTCTGTGGCGATAGACCTTCCGGTGGTCAGCACCGAGGCCGCGCGGGTCCCGATCGTCACCCCCGGCCGGACCTTCGTCGAGCGGGTCATTCCCGGGCTCGACTCCGAGCTCCGGTTCACCGCCATCGCGGTGCCCAATCCGCACATCGTCGCGATCGTGGACGACTATGACGAGGACCGGCTCGTCGACATCGGCGGCCGGGTGGAACGGGAGCGCGGCGCGGGAGTACTGCCGGCAGGCGCCAACGTCTCCTTCCTCCAGCCGCTCCCCGGGGGCGAGGTCTTCGTGCGGACCTTCGAGCGCGGCGCGGGCCTCACCCCGTCGTGCGGCTCCGGGGTCGTGGCCTCGCGTTCGGTCTACTCCGTGCTGACCGATGTCCCGCCGGAGGCTCGCGTGACCGTACGCAATATCGGGGGCGTGGCGGCCTCGTCCATCCGGGTCGAGGGCGACGCGTGGCTGCCCCTGCTCGAGGGCAACGCCACCAATGTCCTCCAGGCCGACCTCCTCCCCGCCGATCTGGTAGCGGGACGGGCCGAGATCGACCGGGTGGAGTTCACCGACGAGACCGTGGCCTTCGACCGCCTCAACCAGCACAACCTCACGACGCTGGCCGCGGCAGGCGTGAAGGTCCGCTGACCGGGTCCGGCGTCCGTACGTCGGTCGCCCTGGGGTCTGTGCGCTGTGCGGTGCTCTAGTGTTTAGCCGAATCAGATTCTGTTTCTAGGGCGGTGCGGATGAGCGACACACGCGCGATCGCGGCGGCGGTGCAGGACCCGATCGGTGGCATCGGCGGGGCCTTCATGATCTCCAGAGAGGCGAAGGAGTACGGCCGCGAGACGGGACTCGACGGCTGGAGCCCGTATCTGCGCGGCCGGTGCGGCGTGCTCGGCGAGGTCGACGCCGACGTCGTGGCGGCAGCGGTCGGCTTCTTCCCGCCATCGGTGGTACGGGAGGGGTGGGAGGCGGGCCGTGGCCTGCCGGCCGAGAAGGCGGCACACCGGTACGCGACCGTCTGCCAGGAGTTCGGCCGGCGCAAGCTCGCCGGCGGCGAGGAGGCCGGCATGGGCCGGCTGGCCGAGCTGCTCGAGGCCATCGTCGTGAGGGCGGACGTGATCGGGACGCCGCTGGCGGCCGGCTGGCGCGCCATGCCGCTGCCCTCGGACGCCCCGGCCAGGGTGGTCCAGCTCGCCCACGTCCTCCGGGAGCTTCGCGGCGGCCTGCACCTGGTCGCGGTGCTCTCCTCCGGGCTCACCCCGCTGCAGTCCGTCCTCACCAGCAGGTCGGCGCTCGTCCCGAGCGGTGAGGACAACGCGCGGTTCTTCGGCTGGCCCGAGCCCTACACCAAGCCGTCCGCGGACGTACGCCGGCGCCGCACCATCGCCGAGCAGCTGACCGACGGCCTGATGGCCCCCGCG
Source organism: Streptosporangiaceae bacterium (assembly GCA_025964715.1). Lineage (GTDB taxonomy): Bacteria > Actinomycetota > Actinomycetes > Streptosporangiales > Streptosporangiaceae > Actinomadura_C. Next base: position 18,262 of record JAOPYH010000109.1, read on the forward strand.
TTCGCGGGCCTGCGCGACGACGAGGCCAGTGAGCTCATCGCGCTGCTCGGGAAGATGTCCAGGCTGGCCTTCGGCTAGCGGCCCCCGGCCCTCGGCGACTGACGTCCACCGCCGGGCCGGCTCGCCGTGGACCTGTCCGGCGTGGTGCATCCGTCGTTGCGCCGGATGTGGCGTCACGCTGTGATAGAGCGGTTGCACTCAGTCGCGACGCTGCGAAGTGCAAGGAGCCTGGCATGGGGCGGGATGCTCGGATGACGATGCGCGGACCGATGGCCGGAGCGCTCGCGATGGCGCTGGTCGCCGCGGGCTGCGGGGCGCCGGGTCCCGGGCGCAGGAGTGCGTGGGAGCCGGCCGCCCAGCTGCCCACATTCGACGTCAACGCGGTGCCGCGCGAACAACTCCGTACCGGCGGGACCCTGCGGTGGCCGATCCCCGAGTTACCCCGGCAGTGGAACCTGGCGCATGCCGACGTCGCGACGGGCCGGCCGGCCGCGGGCGGTGCGGCGGGTGAGGTCCTGCCCGGCCTCATGCCCTACGTCATGCGGTGCGACGAGAAGGGGGTGCCGCATCCGGACCCGGACTACGTCACCGACGTACGGCTGAGCAGGAGAGCCGGCCGGCAGGTCGTGACCTACACGCTCAACCGCAGGGCCGTGTGGTCGGACGGCAGCCCGATAACCTACCGCGACTATGCAGCGCAGGCCCGCGCCCTCTCGGGACGCGGCAAGCGCCTTCGCCTCGGGTCCGTCGCCGGTTATGACCACGTCGCCAAGGCCGAACGCGGATCGGACGACCATCAGGTCATCGTCTCCTTCGCCCGGCCGCTGGCGGACTGGCCGGAGCTCTTCAGCCCGCTCTATCCGGCGGCCACCAACTCCGATCCCGCGGCCTTCGACACCGGCTGGCTCGACAGGATCGGCGCCACCGCCGGCCCGTTCGCGGTCGAGAGCTACGACCGTAGGGCCAAGACGATCACGGTGGCGAGGAATCCCCGCTGGTGGGGCCGGCGCGCCGTCCTGGACAGGATCGTCTACCGGGCCATGGACGGGGCCGAGGTCACCAGGGCCTTCGCCGCCGGCCAGGTCGACCTCATGGACCTGCCGCCCGACGCCGCCGCCTACCGGCGCGCCGCCGAGGTCAAGGGCGCCGTGATCCGGACGGCCGGGGATCCCGGCTGGCGCGCCCTGCTCCTCAACGCCACGAGGCCACCCCTGTCCGACGTGCGGCTCCGGCAGGCCCTGGCCTTCGGCCTCGACCGCCCGGCCCTGACGGCTTCCGGGTTCGGGGACCTCAACTGGCCGAGGCCGACGCTCGACAACCACTTCTTCGTCAACACGCAGGCCGGCTATCAGGACAATTCCGGCGAATTAGGGATGTATATCCCGGATCGAGCCAGGCGGCTGCTCGACGAGGCGGGCTGGCGGGAGAGCGGAGACCATCGCGTCAAGAACGGCGAGATTCTGCAGCTGCGGCTCGGCGTGTCCGCGGACCCGCAGGCCAGGCACGAGGCCGAGCTGATCCAGGGCATGCTACGGCCGCTGGGCGTCCGGTCGGTGATCCAGGCGACGCGGGGCCGGGACACCTCCAGCGCTGACGTGCCCCCCGGCGACGTCGACCTCGCGGCCTTCTCCTCGCCGGGGACGCCGTTCCCGCTGTCGCGGCTGTGGCCGCTGCTGGCGCAGCCGCACGGGGGCCGGGGCGGGCGTACGGGCACGACCGCCGGCTCGGCGGCGATCGGTCAGGCGATGGACCGTGCGCTGTGCGAACTCGATCCCGTGAAGGCACGACGCCTGACCAATGACGCCGACCGGCTGGTCTGGCAGCAGGCGAGAGTGCTTCCGCTCTACCAGAGACCCCAGCTCGTGGCGGCCCGGTCCGTGCTCGCCAACCTCGGTGCCCGCGGGTTCTACGATCCGGCCTACGAGGACATCGGCTTCACGGTGTAGACACGGCCCCGTCCGGGAGGAGCCCGTGGCGGCCGAGGCCACGCAGGGAGGCGTCGAGCACCTCCGCCGTGTGCGCCACCGCGATCTCCTCGCCGCGGCGGCCCAGCGCCGTCGCGATCTGCATGGTGCAGCCGGGGTTGGCCGCCACCAGGAGCTCGGCACCGGTCGTCTGGACGTTGCCCGCCTTGCGGTCACCGAGCTCCCGCGCGGCCTCCGGCTGCAGCAGGTTGTAGGTGCCCGCCGAGCCACAGCAGATGTCGGACTCCGGGACCTCCATGACCGTCAGCTCGGGGATTCCGCGCAGCAGCTCCCGAGGCTGGGCCCGGATGCCCTGGGCGTGGGAGAGATGGCACGCGTCGTGGTAGGCCACGGTGATCGGCAGCGGATGCCGTACGGCGCGCGGCCCGATCTCGGCGAGGAACTCGGCCAGGTCACGGGTCTTGGCGCTCAGGGCCGAGGCGCGCTCCGCCCACTCCGGGTCGTCGGCCAGCAGGGTCTGGTAGTCCTTCATCGCCGAGCCGCAGCCGGCCGCGTTGACCACGATCGCGTCGAGCTCCTCGAATTCCGCGATGGCCTTGCGGGCGAAGGCGCGGGCCTCCTCGTCCCGGCCGGAGTGCAGGGACAGGGCGCCGCAGCAGCCCTGGCTCTTGGAGATCACGATGTCGCAACCTTCCATCGCCAGGACCCGGGCTGTGGCGGCGTTGACCCCGGGGAAGAACTCCCGCTGCACGCAGCCGGTCAGCATGCCGACGGTCGCCCGCCGCTCTCCCCGCGCGGGGACGCGCTCCGGCAACCGCTGTGCCGGGCCGAGCGGCGGCGCCAGCCGCTCCATCGCGGCCAGGGTGGGGGAGATCCGCTCGAGTAGGCCGCTGCGCCGGATCAGCCGGTCGAGCCCGCTGCGCTGGTAGGCGCGCAGCGGACCGCGCAGGGCCCTGAGTCGCCGAGGGTACGGGAACAGCGCGAAGATGGCCTCTCGCAGCGCGCGATCACGGCGGGTTCGTGGGTGCTCCTGCTCCACCTCCGCGCGGGTCGCCTCGATGAGCCGGTCGTACTGCACCCCGGACGGGCAGGCGGTCACGCAGGCCATGCAGCCGAGGCACCTGTCGAAGTGCTCGATCATCGGGGCGCTGAGCGGCGCGCCCTCGGCGTGCTGCTTCATAAGGTGGATGCGACCGCGGGGGGAGTCCATCTCCTCACCCCACAGCACGTACGTGGGACACGTCGGCAGGCAGAAGCCGCAGTGCACGCAATCGTCGATCAGCTTGTTGACGTCCGCGCTCATCAGATGCCTCCTGCGTAGCGACCGGGGGACAGGCGGTGGTCGGGGTCGAACTGGTCCTTGACGCGTCGCATGAGTCCGAGCGCCTGGACCGGCCCCCACACGTCGAGCTGCTCCCGCACCGGATCGGGCGCGGTACGGACCACCGCGTGGCCGAGGGCACGGGCGCAGTCCAGGGTGCCGCCGGCCTCGTCCGGCGGAGTGCCGGCAGGCAGGCCGACCTGCCACACGCCGGCGCCGGCCGATCCCCGTACCCGCCTGCCGGCGAGGGCCTTGAGCACCCTCGGCAGGTCGGCTGATTCGGCGGTGAGCTCGATGAGCGTCTCGCCGCCGGGATGACGGCCCCACCAGCCCGGTGCGGTGCCGCCGATCCGGGCTCCGGAGCCGAGGAGCCGCGCCGCCTCGTCCGCGCGGGCCGTCACGCCGTCGGCGACGCCCTCCACAAGGACCGCGACGGTGATCGGTCCGTCCGGGGGCGAGTCCAGCTCGATGGCGCTCGGCACGAGCATCGAGTGCTGTACCGCCCTGACCGCCTCGGACGCCCGGCCGGCGTCGGCGACCTCCACGGTGACGTACGCCTGGGCCTCCGGGACCGGGTGCAGCCGGAAGGCGGCCTCGACGATCAGTCCCAGCGTGCCGTAGGACCCGGTGAGGAGCTTGGCCAGGTCGTAGCCGGCGACGTTCTTGACGACCTTGCCACCCGCCTTGGCGATGACGCCGTCGGCCCGGATCATCGTGACCCCGATGACGAGGTCCCGCGGTGGGCCGTAGCGGAGCCGCAGGGGCCCGGCGGCCGCGGTGGCGAGGGTGCCTCCGACGGTGGCCCCGGTGAGGGGAGCGTCGAGGGCCAGCCGCTGGCCGCTCGCCCGGAGCACCTCGGCCAGCCGATCCATCGAGACTCCGGCCTCCACCTTCACCACCAGGTCTCCGGCGGCGTGCTCGACGATCCGGTTGAGCCTCCGGGTGTCGACGAGCAGGTCACATCGGTCCGGCGGCACGCCCCAGTGCAGGCGCGTTCCGGCGCCGCGTGGCACGACGGCCAGGCGGTGCTCCGCCGCGACGCGCATCACCTCGCCGGCCTCGGCGACCGACGCGGGCGCGGCGACCTGCGCGGGTACGACGCCCTGCACGGCGTCCTCCGCGGTGCCGGGCCGGGTGTCGCCGCACACCTCGGCGAGGGCCTCCAGGGGCGTGCTCATATGCCTCCGTCCAGCATCAGAACTGTTCCGCCCGTCCTGAGGCGACGAGGGGGTGGACGCCCTTGTGGACGCCGGGGACCTCGCCGCACAGCCGGGGAGTCGGGAAGATCTTGCCGGGGTTGCACAGCCCGGCGGGGTCGAAGCCGCACCTCACCATCTGCATGGTGTCCAGGTCGCCGGCGGTGAACATCCGTGGCATGTGGCGGGCCTTGTCGACACCGACCCCATGCTCACCGGTGATGGATCCGCCGTGCTCGATGCACAGATCGAGGATCTGGCCCGAGACCTTTTCGGCCCGCTCGCCGGCTCCGGGCTCGGCGTCGTCGAACAGCACCAGCGGGTGCAGGTTGCCGTCGCCCGCGTGGAAGACGTTGGCCACCCGGATGCCGCTGCCGCGCGAGAGTTCGTCGATCCGGGCCAGCACACCGGACAGCGCGGTACGCGGAATGACCCCGTCCTGCACGATGTAGGCCGGGCTGATCCGTCCGACCGCGGCGAAGGCGGATTTGCGGCCGGCCCAGATCAGGCCGCGCTCGGCGTCGTCGGCGGCGATCCGGATCTCGAACGCGCCCGAAGCCCGGCAGAGCCGCTCCACGTCGGCGAACTGCCGGCGCACCTCGGACTCGGGGCCGTCGAGCTCCACGATGAGCACCGCGCCGGCTCCGGCGGGGTAGGAGCACTGGACGGCGGCCTCGGCCGCCTCGATCGACAGCGCGTCCATCATCTCGATCGCCGCGGGGACGACGCCCGCGCTGATGATCGCGGAGACGGCCTCGCCGCCCGCCTCCATGGACTCGAAGGCGGCCAGCAGCGTCTGCACCGTCTCCGGCAGGCGGGTCAGCCGGACGGTGATCTTGGTGGTGATGCCCAGCGTGCCCTCGGCGCCGATGAAGACGCCGAGCAGGTCATAGCCGGGCCCCTCGCCGATGGTGACGATCTCGCCCTCCGGAGTGACGATCTCGCAGGCGAGCACGTGGTGGGCGGTGAAGCCGTATTTCAGGCAGTGCGCGCCGCCGGAGTTCTCGGCGACGTTGCCGCCGATGGAGCAGATCTGCTGACTGGACGGGTCCGGCGCGTAGTAGTAACCGTGCGGGCGTACCGCCTTGGTGACGTCGAGGTTGATGACTCCCGGCTCGACGACCGCCCGCTGGTTCTCGATGTCGATCTCCAGGATGCGGCGCATCCGCGAGGTGACGATCAGGACCCCGTCCGTACGCGGCAGAGCACCGCCGGACAGACCTGTGCCCGACCCGCGGGCTACATAGGGCACGCCTGCGGCGGAGCATTCCCGTACCATCGCGGCGATCTGCTCGGCGGTGTCGGGCAGCACCACGATGCCCGGTGTGGCCTTGTGATAGGTCAGCCCATCGCATTCATAGGTGCGCAGCCGGACGGGATCGGTGATGACCCCGTCCGCACCGAGCAGCTCGGTGAACCGTTCCGCCATCGCCGCAACGTCCATCGCCGTCACTCCTCCAGAACACGCCCTGTCCCGCCATCACGCAATGGTCACGTACCCCGAAAAATCAGTTCAAGGGCGGCGGCGTGCCACGGACGCGATCGGATCACGTTCCCGGCGCGGTGTTCCGGGAACGTGATCTCGCGATCGGCGGAGCCGTCGCCCTGCTCGGCAGTGGCTCCGGTCAGGCCATGCGCTCGTAGGCGGGCACCGTGAGGAAGTCGGCGTAGTCGTCCGCCAGCGAGACTTCCTTGAACAGCGACACGGCCTCGGCGAAGCGCCGCTCGTCGAACCGGTCTCCCTGGGCGTCGCGGATCTTGGCGAGCTCCTCGTCGATGATCTGCTCGACGAGCTTCTCCGTGACCTGTGTGCCCTCGGCGAGCGTGACGTCGTTGTGGATCCACTGCCAGATCTGCGAGCGCGAGATCTCCGCGGTGGCCGCGTCCTCCATGAGGTTGTTGATCCCGACCGCGCCGTTGCCGCCCAGCCAGGCCGCGATGTACTGCAGGGCTACCTCGACGTTGTTGCGCAGGCCCGCCTCGGTGATCTGGCCGGGGGTCCGGTTCACCGACAGCAGGTCGGCGGCCGAGACCTTCACGTCCTCGCGGAGCCGGTCGCGCTGGTTGGGCTTGTCACCGAGCACACCGTCGAAGATCTCGGCGCAGATCGGCACCAGGTCGGGGTGGGCCACCCAGGAGCCGTCGAAGCCGTCACCGGACTCCCGGGTCTTGTCGCTCCGCACCTTCTCGAAGGCGGTCCGGTTGATCTCCTCGTCGCGCCGCGAGGGGATGAACGCCGCCATGCCACCGATCGCGTGCGCTCCCCGCTTGTGGCAGGTGCGGACCAGCAGATCGGTGTAGGCACGCATGAACGGCGCCGTCATGGTGATCGCGTTGCGCTCGGGGAGCACGAAGTCGGACCCGCGGGACCGGAACTTCTTGATGATCGAGAAGAGATAGTCCCAGCGGCCCGCGTTGAGGCCCGCGGAGTGGTCGCGCAGCTCGTACAGGATCTCTTCCATCTCGAACGCGGCCGGGATGGTCTCGATCAGCACGGTCGCCCGGATGGACCCGCGGGGGATCTCCAGCTCGTCCTGCGCCAGGTTGAAGACGTCGTTCCACAGGCGAGCCTCGAGGTGGCTCTCCATCTTGGGCAGGTAGAAGTACGGCCCCTTGCCCTTGTCCAGCTGCGTGCGGGCGCAGTGGAACAAGTACAGGCCGAAGTCGAAGAGGGAGCCCGACATTCGTGCGCCGTCCACGAGGACGTGTTTCTCCTCCAGGTGCCAGCCGCGGGGGCGCACCACGATGGTGGGGAGCTCGTCGTCGGCCTTCAGCGCGTAGGACTTGCCCTCGGGGGAGGTGAAGTCGATGGTGCGGTCCAGGGCGTCGCGGAGGTTGAGCTGGCCCTCGACCATGTTCTCCCACAGCGGCGTGTTGGCGTCCTCGAGGTCGGCCAGCCACACCTTCGCACCGGAGTTGAGCGCGTTGATGGTCATCTTCCGGTCGGTCGGACCCGTGATCTCGACCCGCCGGTCGGCGAGGCCCGGTGCGGGCTCGGCGACTCGCCAGTTCTCGTCCGTTCGGATCCCCGCCGTCGCGGGAAGGAAGTCCAGGGACCGGCCCGCGGCCAGCTGCCGCTCCCGTTCGACGCGCGCGGCCAGCAGCTCCTTGCGGCGAGCACCGAACTCACGCTGGAGGGTCGCGAGGAAGCTCAGCGCGTCGGGCGTGAGGATCTCGTCGTAGCGATCGTGGAGGGGGCCGGTGACCTCCACGCCTTCGGCTCCGGCCATTGCCATCCCTTTCGTCTGGTGAAAACAAACTTCTGTTACGCGGAAGAGTAGTGGCCCGTATAGATATCGGTCAAAGGGGGCGGCCCGCCCGAGGCGTACCGCATCGTCCGGCGTCATACCCCCGGAGGCGTCGTGCAGCCCGACGGCGGAACAAAAGCAGGTGAACCCCCAAACCACACATGAGACGATCGCGGGAAGACCCGGCCGCGCCACGGCGTTCCATCTCTGAGGACATATGACTGCTGCTCATACCGAAGACCACGACGACCAGCCGATCACCGGCGACCTCGACCTTGCCGAACGGCAGGCCCTGCGCCGGGTCGTAGGCCTGTCCACCGAGCTCCACGACGTCACCGAGGTGGAATACCGCGCGCTGCGGCTCGAGCGCGTGGTCCTCATCGGCGTCTGGACCGAGGGTGACGTCAAGCAGGCCGAGAACTCGATGCGCGAGTTGGCGCTGCTCGCCGAGACCGCGGGATCGCAGGTCCTCGAAGGACTGATGCAGCGCCGCGGCACGCCCGATCCGGCGACGTACGTGGGTTCGGGCAAGGCGGCGGAGCTCCGCGACGTCGTGATCTCCACCGGCGCGGACACCGTGATCTGCGACGGGGAGCTGGCCCCGGGCCAGCTCCGCCAGCTCGAGGAGATCGTCAAGGTCAAGGTCATCGACCGGACCGCGCTCATCCTGGACATCTTCGCCCAGCACGCCCGTAGCCGTGAAGGCAAGGCGCAGGTGGAGCTCGCACAGCTCAGCTACCTGCTCCCGCGCCTGCGCGGCTGGGGTGGCAACCTGTCGCGGCAGGTCGGCGGTCGCGCCGCGGGGGGCGTCGGGATCGGCGGTCGTGGACCTGGTGAGACGAAGATCGAGCTCGACCGGCGGCGAATCCGCACCCGCATGGCCAAGCTGCGCAGGGAACTCGCCGGGATGACCACCGCCCGGGACACCAAGCGGGCCGAGCGGCGCAGGCGACAGGTTCCGTCGGTCGCGATCTCCGGCTACACCAACGCGGGCAAGTCCTCGTTGCTGAACCGGATGACCGGGGCCGGCGTGCTGGTGGACGACGCGTTGTTCGCCACCCTGGACCCCACGGTTCGCCGGGCGAGCACCCCGAGCGGCCGGGACTTCACGCTGACCGACACCGTCGGCTTCGTACGGCATCTGCCGCACCAGCTCGTCGAGGCGTTCCGGTCCACGCTGGAGGAGGTCGCCGACTCGGATGTGATCCTGCACGTGGTGGACGGCTCCGAGGTGGACCCGGAGGCGCAGATAGACGCGGTGCGCGAGGTGCTCCGCGACATCGGTGCGGACGACGTCACCGAGATCGTGGTCATCAACAAGGCCGACGCGGCCGACCCCCTGGCCCTGGCCAGGTTGCAACGGAGGGAGCCGTGCACCGTCGTGGTATCGGCGCGCAGCGGCGCCGGTATCGCCGAGCTCCTCGCGGCCGTGGAGGAGCGACTGCCCGGCCAGCATGAGGTTCACGTGCTCGTGCCCTATGACCGTGGCGACGTGGTCGCGCGCGTACACGAGCACGGTGAGGTGTTCACCCAGGAGCACACCCCGGACGGCACCGCGCTGCACGCCAGAGTGCCGGCGAGCCTGGCCGCTGAACTGGACAGCTACACCACGTTGCCGGCCTGAGAGACCCGATTCCGGGAAAGGTGGCGTGGGCGGGTTACCGGGATGCCGGGATTGTAGGCAAAGGCAGGTCGCCAAACGGTTACACCTCGCCAGTTCTCCTTGACGGTCCCGTGTAACTCCGTACGGTCTGATGTCACTAGAGCGGGCTGACCACGGCGCCGACCAGGGACTGGGTTTTTATATGAATTTGCCAGTTGCGCGATCTTTTTTCGGACACCTTGCCGGAACTTTTCCGGAAGCGGCCCCGTTTGCCGGCAAGAGGTTGTCCGCCGGGCCTCCTCTGCACTACCGTGACGAAACCGATGTCTCCGGGCTCGTTGCTCGAGGTGGCCAGGCGGCCGCCCACAGCCCCCCGATGGCTCGCCGGCACCCAGTCGGCGGTTTCGATCGAGAGCAGGTGACCCACCGCATGGTGTCCGGGATCCCTTTCCCACCGCCGAGTTGCACAACCGGCCGGTGACGCGACGATGACCGTACGGCTGTTGACGAACATCGGCAGGCTCTGGACGGGCACCGACGTCTGCAGCAACGCCGCCATCCTGATCCACAACGAGCGGATCGTCTGGGCCGGGCCCGCCTCTGAACTGCCACAGAGCGTGTCAGGGGTCATCGACGACATCGTGGACGTGGACCATGTGGAGAACCTCGGCGGCGGGCTCGTCACACCAGGGCTGATCGACGCGCACTCCCACCCCGTCTACGCGGGCAACCGCTGGGCCGAGCTGGCCATGCGCACGAGCGGGTCGACGCACTCGGAGATCACCGCCGCCGGCGGCGGCGTGAATTCGACGGTCACGGTCACCCGAGGGACCGACCCGTGGACGCTGTGCAACAACGTTCGTGAGCGGCTGCGCCAGTGGATCCTCAGCGGCACGACCACTGTCGAGGCCAAGACGGGATATCACCTCACGCGCGATGGCGAGCTCGCCGACATCCGGCTGCTGCGCTCGCTGGAGAGCGAACCCGCCATGCCGCGCATCCACGCCACCTTCCTGGCCGCCCACGTGCTGCCGCCTGAGTTCTTCGGCCGCCGCCGCGACTACGTCGAGGCCGTACGGCTGTGGGCGGGCGACGCCGTGGCTGCCGGTGCCGACAGCATCGACGTCTACTGCGACGAGGGTCACTTCACCGCCGATGAGTCGCGGGCCATCCTGGTGACCGGGCAGCGCGCGGGACTCAAGGCCCGCATCCACGCCTGCGCCCAGGACCGGATCGGGGCCGCCCAGGTCGCGGCCGAGGTCGGATGCTCCTCCGCAGACCTGCTGACCGAGGTCAGCGAGGAGGACATCAAGGCGCTGGCCCACGCCGGTGTCACCGCCACCGTCTGTCCCGGCAGCGCCCTGCGCACCCGGCGGACCCCGCCGGTGCGGGCGATGCTGGACCGCGGTGTCACGCTCGCGCTGGGCACCGACCACAACCCGGGGCAGTGCGGCATCACCTCGATGCCCCTCGTCATCGGCCTCTCGGTGGCGATGTTCGGCCTGAGCGTCACCGAGGCCCTGCGAGCCGCCACGCTGGGCGGCGCGTCGGCACTGCGTGTGGGCGACAGGGGTGCGCTGGCGCCCGGCATGATGGCCGATGTCGTGCTCTGGGACGCCGATCACGAGGGCGCGTTCGCCTGGTCGTTCGGCCTGCGGGCACTGCGGGTGTGGCGCGGCGGCGTCCCCATCTGACCGTGTGATCGGCGTCTGTGATCCATGCCCGACACAGGAGTAACCTCCCGCTATGGATGTTGCGGTCGCGATCGTCACTGATTCGACCGCATACCTCCCCGAGGAGCTCGCCGACCGGCACGGGGTGACGGTCGTGCCGCTGCAGATCTCGGTCGCCGGCGAGGTGTCCGAGGAAGGCGTGGAGATCACGGCCGCCGAGACCGCGAGGGCGCTGCGGCAGTGGCGGCCGGTCACGACCTCACGGCCGTCTCCGGAGCGGTTCGCCGGCGCCTACCGGGCCGCGGCGGCGGCCGGGGCGACCGGCGTGGTGTCTGTGCACCTGTCCGGCGCCATGTCGGGCACGGTCGAGGCCGCGCGCCTCGCGGCGAAGGGCGCGGCCCTCCCCGTGCGCGTCGTGGACAGCGAGACCATCGGGATGGGGCTGGGCTACGCGGTCCTGACGGCCGCCGAGGCCGCCGCGCGAGGAGCGGGTCTGGAGGACGTGGCCGGGGCCGCGGCGCGTCGCGCCCGTTCGTCACGGTCGCTGTTCTATGTCGACACACTGGAGCACCTTCGCCGCGGTGGACGCATCGGCGCCGCGGCGACACTGCTCGGTTCGGCGCTGATGGTCAAGCCCCTGCTGAGCATCACGGACGGCAGGATCGCCCCACTGGAGAAGGTTCGCACGGTGTCGCGCGCGCTCTCCCGGATGGAGGAGCTCGCCGTGCAGTTCGCCGGGACGCGCGACGTCGACGTCGCCGTGCAGCACCTCGCCGTGGAGGATCGCGCGCAAGCCCTCGCTGGGCGGTTGCGGGCGCGCATTCCAGCGCTGGGCGAACTGCATGTGGGCCAGGTCGGCCCGGTCATCGGCGCCCACGCGGGCCCCGGCATGCTCGGCGTCGTCGTAGCCCCCCGCTGACACGCCTGCGTCCCTCACGCAGAGTTATCCACATTCGCGGCCGGGGCTTCCGGGCTTCACCCGCCACGGCCTAGCGTCGGGCCGCATGAGACTCGGCAACTTCCGTGGAGACCGTGGCGCGGCGGCCTCCGACCGGCTCCGCGACGTGCTCGGCCGGCTCCCGATCGAGGGTCTCCGGCCCCCAGAGCCCTTCGGCCATGGGCTGGGCGGCCCGCGGCCGCGTCAGGAGGCCGCGGCCCCGCGGCCGTGGAACGCACCGCCCGCGGCCTTCTTACGCTCCGGCCCACGGCCGCCACGCGAGGTCGCGGATTCCGGCGCCGTCGCGGAGGCCGGCGGGCTCCCAGATCCCCGGACCGCTCTGGGTGCCGAAGGCGACGGCGGGGCGGTCCCGTCGCTCGAGGGACGTCTCGATCCGGGTCTCCCGGGGGCCAAGGCGCTCGCGGCCGTCGCCATCGTGGCCGCGATCGTCGCGGGTGGCTACCTGTGGATGTCCCGGCCGGCACCGGAACCGGCCCCCGAGCCCGCGGCCGCCACGCTCGCCGGCTCACCCATGCGGTCCGTGGGCTCACCGGCCACGCCAACCCCGGCCGGGTCTGCGTCGGCCGGCACCGTGGTCGTCCATGTGGCCGGAAAGGTCCGGCGTCCGGGTGTCGTGACGCTCCCGGCCGGCGCCAGGGTCGGCGACGCGATCCGGGCGGCGGGAGGGCTGCGACCCGGGGCCGGCACCGGAACGCTCAACCTGGCCCGGCGCCTGGTCGATGGAGAGCAGATCCCGGTCGGCGTACCGGGCGCCACCCCTGCGCCGCCGGCCGGTACGGCGGGTCCGGCCATGGGCTCCACACCCGGGGCCGGCGCGGGGACGCCGCTGGACCTGAACGCCGCAACGGTCGAGCAGTTCCAGCAGTTGCCCGGGGTCGGGCCGGTGCTCGCGCAGCGGATCGTGGACTACCGCACCCAGCACGGTGGCTTCCGGGGGGTCGAGCAACTGCGGGACGTCTCGGGGATCGGCGAGCGGCGGTTCGCCGATCTGAAGGACCTCGTGCGGGTATGAACGACGGCCCGCGGCGGCATGATCTGCGGCTCGTCCCGCCGGCGCTCGCCGTGTGGCTCACCTCGTTCACGCTCATCGCCGCGCGGCCCATGGTGGCCTACGCCGTGGCCGGCCTGTGCGGCGTCGTCGCGGCCGGACTGCTGGTGTGGCCGCGTGGTCCTGGCACCGCGCGGGGCAGCCGCGCCATCGGTGCCGCCGTACTCGCCTGTGCGGCGGCGGCCTCGGTGGGTGTGGGGTTCCGCGTTTCGGCCGTGGCCTCAGGTCCGGTACGGGCGCTCGCCACCGCAGGGGTCCAGACCTCGATCGAGGCGGTGATCACAACGGATCCGCAGACGCGGTCCGTCCGCGGGCGGCAGCTCACCGTCGTGCGGGCCCGCGCGGAGACCGTACGGGTACGAGGCCGCCTGGTCCGCGTACGGGTCCCCGTGCTGGTCCTGGCCGGCGGCCCGTCGGGGGACAGGTGGCGCGGTCTGCTGCCGAGCCAGCGGGTGACCTTCACAGCCCGGCTGACATCGCCGCGGCGCACGGAGCTGCTCGCCGCGGTGGCGGTGGTCCGCGGCCCGCCGGTCGCCGTCGGCAGGCTGTCAAGGGTGCAGCGGGCGGCGGCCACAGTCCGCGCGAAGCTAAGGGAGGCCACCGACGGGCTGCCGGACGCCCAGCGCCAGGTGCTTCCGGCCATGGTGGTCGGAGACACCTCCCGGCTCGGACCAGACCTCGCCGAGGACTACAAGACCGCGGGTCTGACGCACACCCTCGTGGTCAGCGGCGCCAATGTGGCAGTCGTCATGAGCGCGGTGCTGGCCATCACCAGGGCGGCCGGTCTGGGCCGCCGATGGGGGCCGTTGACCGCCTCGCTCGCGGTGGTGGGCTTCGTCATCGTGGCCCGGCCGGAGCCCAGCGTGCTTCGCGCCATGGTCATGGGCCTGATCGGGCTCCTGGCACTGTTCACCGGACGGGAGCGCCGCGGTGTCCCCGCCCTGGCCACGGCGGTGCTCGGGCTCGTCCTCATCGATCCCGAGCTGGCCCGGTCCTACGGCTTCGCACTGTCCGTGCTGGCCACGGCCGGCCTGCTGGTGCTGGCGCCACCTTGGCGCGAGCGCCTCAGCCGCCGGATGCCACGGCCCGTCGCCGAGGTTCTGGCGGTCGCCGCGGCGGCGCAGGTCTCCTGCGCCCCGGTCCTGGTCATGCTGACCGGCCGGCTCAGCCTCGTCTCGGTGGCCGCGAACCTGCTGGCCGCTCCGGCCATCCCGGCGGCGACGCTCCTGGGCGCGCTTGCCGCGGCCATGGCGCCGATCGCCATGGCTCCGGCCCGGCTGGTCGTGTGGCCCGCCGGGCTCGCGGTCGGCTGGATCGTCTGGGTCGCGCGCACCGCCGCCGCCGTGCCCCACGCCACCCTGCAGTGGCGTGACGGCGTGCTCGGAGCCGCGTCGCTTCTGATCGTGGCCGCCCTGCTGGTCCTGGTGGTGCGGCGCCGCCGGTTGCGGCGCATTGGTGCGGCCGCCTGCGCCGGGATGATCGTCACCGCCGTCGTCCTGCGGATCGTCCTCCCCGGATGGCCGCCGGCGGGCTGGCTCTTCGTGGCCTGTGACGTGGGGCAGGGGGATGCGCTCGTACTGTCCGCGGGGCCGGGCAGGGCGGTGCTCGTGGACGCCGGGCCGGAACCCGCCCTCGTCGACCGCTGCCTCGGTGATCTAGCGGTCAGGGACATTCCGCTGCTCGTCCTGACGCACCCGCACGCCGACCATGTCGACGGGGTCCCCGGGGCCCTGCGTCGCCGCGCGACCGGGACCGTGCTGCCGAGCCCGCTCAGCCGGGGAGACGAGCGCGGCCTCGTGCCCGGCCGGACCGTACGACCCGCCGAGCCGGGGCAGCGCTGGACCGTCGGACCGCTGAGCCTCTCGGTCCTGGCGCCCGACGTCATGGGGCCGCAGGTGTCCGCGCGCGACCCGGGCACCGCTGTGAACAACGCGAGCGTCGTGCTGTTAGCCCGGTTCCCGGGGCTGACCGTACTGCTGACCGGGGACGTCGAGACGGCCGCGCAGCGGGCCCTGGCGGCGAGCGTGCCCGCGGTGGACGTGCTGAAGGTCCCGCATCACGGGTCGGGCCGCCAGGACCCCGGGTTCGTGGCCGCCGCACGCGCCCGGGTGGCCATCATCTCCGTCGGGGCGGGGAACACCTACGGCCATCCGGCGCCGCCCACGCTGGCGCTGCTGCGGAGCCTGGGGATGCGGAGCTACCGGACCGATCTGGACGGCGACATCGCGGTGCTGACGGCCGGCGGCCGTACGACCGTCGTGACCCGCGGCCCCTGAACCCCGGCTCCCCATCCCGGCGGTTCATTTGAACCACAGGTCCATGGTGTTGGACAGGTTCCTCAGGACGTTCACCACCGGCGCGCCGATGGGGGTGGCCCCCGCGAGCAGACCCCAGCCGCCCAGCAGGAGGAGCTCGTACCAGCGCGTCTGCTTGGCCCAGATGGATACAACGATGCCGCCGGTCAGAACCGCGAGAAGAACCATGCTGGCGCACCTTTCACGCTCGTCAGTGACTTCGATCTTTGTTTATCAGTCGGGGGCGTAGCGGGGCGCCTCGGTCATTCCAGATAAGCCGGGCACAGGGGCCCCGGATCGTGCGTGCGTGCACCAAGCGGACGTTCCGGTATGTCTCGCCAGGCGGGCAGAGCTGGGGTCCTCGGGAATCTCGAGGCGGTCCGCTGTCGGCACGAGCGGCACATGCACCCCGGGAACAGTGGCATCCTGCTGAGGTGCCAGCAGATGCGATGACGATGATCGTCGGTGACGAGGAACTCCTCGTGGAACGGGCGATCGGCGAGATCGTGGCCCGCGCTCGCGCCGTCGATCCGGAGACGGAGGTCGTGGAGATCGGCCCCGCCGCCCTGGAACCCGGCCGGCTGGTGGAGCTCACCTCGCCGTCTCTGTTCGGCGGCGCCAAGGTCCTGGTGCTGCGGTCGGTGCAGGACCTGGGCAAGGAGCTCGCCGCCGAGGTGACGTCCTATGCCGCCCACCCGGCGGACGACATCCTGCTGGTCCTGGTGCACCACGGCGGCGCGAAGGGCAAGGCCCTGCTCGAGAAAATGGGAAACCTCGGGGCCCGCAAGGTGACCTGCTCGAAGATCACAAAGCCTGGCGAGCGGCTCGGGTTCGTTCGGGCGGAGGTACGGCGGGCCGGTGGTTCGATCACCGAGGAGGCCGCACGCAATCTGCTCGAGGCCGTGGGCAATGACCTCCGTGAACTGGCGAGCGCGTGCGGCCAGCTGGTGGCCGACACCCAGGGAGGCATCGACGACGCCGCCGTCGCGCGTTATCACCGAGGTCGAGCCGAGGTCAGCGGGTTCACGGTCGCCGACCGGGCCGTCGAGGGCCGGCTGGCCGACGCGCTCGAGCAGCTGCGCTGGGCGCTCGCCACCGGGGTCGCCCCGGTCCTCATCACCAGCGCCCTCGCGCAGGGCGTGCGGTCTCTGGCGAAGGTCGGGGGAGCCCCGCGGGGCCTGCGCGGCGCGGGCCTGGCCAAGGAGCTGGGTATGCCGCCGTGGAAGATCGACCGAGTCCGCACCCAACTGCGCGGCTGGTCCCCCGAAGGGGTGGCACAGGCGATCGGGGTCGTCGCCGAGACCGACGCGCAGGTCAAGGGCGGTGCCGCGGACCCGGCCTACGCTCTTGAGAAGGCCGTCGCCGACATCGTCACGGCCCGCGGCACCCGCTGAGGCACCACACCGCCGGTGGAATGAGCTGCGCGATCAGCGCAGATAGCGAGGCGGCACGGATCCGACAAGCCAGACCCCGTTAGGGCTGAGCCGGAATTCGTGGCCGGACGCGGCCATCGCGGCGGCGTCGACGCTCAGCACGACAGGTTCTCCACGCCGGGCACCGACCCGCCGCGCCGTCTCCTCGTCTCCCGAAAGGTGCACGTCGCGGCGCGCCATGGCCCGCAGGCCGTCGCGCCGGATCGCCGGCAGGAAGCGCTCGACCGTCCCGTGATAGAGCACGTCGGGAGGTTCCACCACCGGCAGGTCGAGTTCTACGGCGACGGAATGGCCCTGGCTGGCCCGGATGCGCCCGTGGCCGTCATCGAAGGCGTAGCGGCGTTTGTCGTTGTCCGCGACGACCCATTCGAGCTCCTCGCGGGAGATGGGGAAGCCATGCCCGGCGGAGGCGCTCAGCAGTTCGCCGACATCGGCCCAGCCCCCCTGGTCCAGCGTGATCCCGATCAGGTCGGGACGGTGTCGCAGGTGCTTGGCCAGGTACTTCGAAACCTTCAACAGGCGCCGCTCGTCCATGGCAGTCAACCATCTTATCGGGGCAGCACAACAACGCCGTGCCCCTCAGGGGCACGGCGTCGTGGACGCCCGGACCTTACTTGGACAGGGCGGCAGCGCGCTTGGCGATGGCCGACTTGCGGTTGGCGGCCTGGTTCTTGTGGATGACGCCCTTGCTCACAGCCTTGTCGAGCTTGCGCGAGGCGTGCCGCAGCGCGACGCTCGTCTCGTCGGCGTTACCAGCGTCCGCAGCCTCGCGGAACTTGCGGATCGCAGTCTTGAGCTCGGACTTGACGGCCTTGTTGCGCACACGGGCCTTTTCGTTCTGCCGGTTGCGCTTGATCTGGGACTTGATGTTCGCCACGAAGAAGCCTCGGATTAGAAGTCGTTTGGATGGGGCGCGTGGCCCGCCTCTACGGCGGGCTTCGGGCACGGCACACGCGCCACACGCAGTTGGACAGCCTACCAACCCGACAGGCCAACACTCAAACCGAGACGAAGAGCGGCTGTTCAGCGATGTCCGGGCAGAGCATCACGCCGGGCATGGGACCATGGATACTGCAAGATCTCCACTCTACGCACCGTACAAGGATCCGCGTGCCCGCGACTCCCGCACCGAACGAGACCGATCCCGCGGTGATCCGCAACTTCAGCATCATCGCGCACATCGACCACGGCAAGTCAACGCTTGCCGACCGGATGCTGCAATTGACCGGAGTGGTCGAGGACCGGCAGATGCGCGCCCAGTACCTCGACCGGATGGACATCGAGCGCGAGCGCGGCATCACGATCAAGAGCCAGGCGGTGCGGCTCCCCTGGAAGGGTCCGGACGGCACGTCCTATGTGCTGAACCTGATCGACACCCCGGGGCACGTCGACTTCTCCTACGAGGTCTCCCGGTCGCTGGCCGCCTGTGAGGGCGCGGTTCTGCTGGTCGACGCGGCACAGGTCATCGAGGCGCAGACCCTTGCCAACCTGTACCTCGCGATCGAGGCGG
>JAOPYH010000137.1 GCA_025964715.1 Streptosporangiaceae bacterium
TGGTCACGGAGCCGAAAAGGTCATGCAGCCCGGACGACACGGGGACGATCGCCGCCTGGGCATTGCTGAAGACCTTGCTGAGGGAACCAACCGACGTGACCGCGACGGGCACGGTGGCCACAGCCAGTCCGACCAGCGCGCCTTTCAGCGGGGTGACCCACGATGCGGCGGCCTTCCCGATGCCGCCGGCCGCAGAGCTGAGCTTCGCCTCGACGGTCGGGCCGTAGATGCTCCACAGGTCTCCGGCGATGCGGATCCCGGACTTGATGTAGGGGATGGCCGAGCTGACCGACGACGTCATCCCCCGGGTGATCGACTCCAGGCCCGGCGCGATACCGAGGTACACCTGCAGGAACGCGGAGGAGATCTGCTTGCCGAGGCCGCGCATCGCGCCGCCCAGGCCCTTGGACTCCGCCGCCGCCAGCGCCGCAGCGCCACCGACGCGGCCCACCTGGACGCCGAACTGCTCGAAGGCGGTGCCGCCCTGGTGCGCGAGGGCCACCATCCCGGACAGGGCAGGCTTACCGAACGCCATGGCGGCGGCGGCCGTGAACTGCTGGGTGGTGAGGTGCTTCTGGGCATCACCGAGTTGGGTGATGACGTACTGCAGGCCCTTGAAGTTGCCCTTGGAGTCGAACGCCTGGATGCCCAGTTCGCTCAGACCCTTGGTGGCCATCTTCGTGGGTTTGGCCATGTTGACCAGCGCGGACCGCAGGGCCGTGCCTGCGGTCTCACCGATGATGCCGCTCTTGCCCAACAACCCGACGGCAGTGGCCGTGTCCTTGATGGACACGCCCATGGTGTGGGCGATCGGGCCCACATATTTCATGGCGTAGTAGATGTCCATCAGCTGGCCGGAGGCGCTGTTGGACGTGTTCGCCAGGACGTCGGCGACGTGCGACGCCTCCGTGCTCTTGAGGGCGAACTGGTCCATGATGTCGCCCTCGATCTGGGCGGACGTGGCGACATCGGTACGTGCTGCGGCGGCGAGCTGGATGGTGCCCCGCGCCGCCTTGATCGCGTCCTGCGCGGACAGGCCGGCCTTGGCCAGGTCGACCATCGCGTTGGCGGCCTCGGACGCATTCGCCGACGGAAGCTTCATGTCGCTGCCGAGAGCCTGCGCCTCCCGCCCGGCCGCCTGCATCTGAGCCCCGGAGGCCCGCGTGACCTCGAGGAACTTGTTCATGCTGTCGTTGTACTCATTGCCCGCGTGGATGATGTCGTGCAGGCCGTACAGGATCGCCCCGCCCGCGAGCAACGCACCGAGGTGCTTGACGCTGCCGAGAGCCGACTCCGCGCCCGAGCGCACCGAACCAAAACCAGAACGAGCCGTCGCCCCCATGCGGGTAAGCGCCGGACCGGCAGCCCCGGCAGCTCCGCCGACCGCCCGCACCGAACGACCCGCCGCGAGGGCCGCGGCCTCGGCGTCCCTGGTCGCCGCCGCACCACCACGTGCGCCCGAGCCGAGCGCCGTCAGACCGCCACGGGCCGCAGCAGCGTCAGCTCCCAATGCCCGAGTGCCGCGCCCCGCACGGGTGGCGGCAGCGCCGAACGCTGTCGCCTCCCCAGACGCGGCACGCATGCCCGCAGCGAAAGCCGCGGTATCCGCGACGACGCGGACGCGCACAGTACGGTCAGCCACGGCGACCCCCTGTTCAGTTGTTCATCTGGAAGGTGCCGCAGGGCAGGTCAGTCTGTGGACAGCCCGAAGGACCGCAGGACCTCAGCGGCCGCCACGCTGGGCGGCCCGAGCTCGCCAGATTGGAACTGGATGCTGAGCGCCGCGTTCCACAGGCGGCCCAGCTGGCCATCGGACAGCGCGTCCCAGAACTCGGCGAACTCATCCGGCTCGCCGGACACCGGTTCGGCAGGCTTGGGCTCGAGGAGCTGTGCGCGCACCAGCGCCGGGGCGAAAGCATCCGCGTCGAAAGCCGGCTCCTCCCGGCTGCCGGCCTTGGCTGCCTGCTCGATCTGCTCCTTCGTCGGTGGATGATCGGCTCGCAGACGCTGGTAGGCCCGGTGAGTGACCGCCTCGAGCGTGAAACGCACCCGGGACGCCTCTGCCAGCCCCTCAACCTCCTGCAGGCGCTTCGCGACGTCCGGCGCGGTCGTCGTGCCAGCGACTTCGTCGTGCCGCTGGGCGCGCTCGAGGAGCTCCTCCAGGGCGTCGATCTCGGCATTGGCCTCAGCGTCCATCACCATGTCGACGACGACCCGGGGCCGCTTGATGCGCTCGCGGACCTGCGCGAAGGTCAACGGCACCTGCGGCTGGGTGGCTGGGCGCGGGCGCGCCTGAGTTCTCTTCGTGGTGGTTGTCAAGGGTCCCTGTCCGTTCATGGCTAGCGCAGTGCGTCCTGCATTGCGATCGTGACGCCGATCTCCAGATCAGCCTCGTTGGCGTCCAGTGCCGGTCCGAGGTGCGGGAGGGGGGCGTTTTTGCTGGTGCCGTACTCGATGATGTTTCCGAGTGGTCCCTGCGTCCGGCCCTTGTCCGGGCCGATCTCCGCCTCCGCGCCCTCAGCCGTGGTCTTGACGTCGTAGGTGATCGAGTAGGGGTAGGCGGGCAGGTACTTGTGCCCCTTGATGCGGTCGCGAGCATCGTCGCGGACCTTCCGCGCGGTCACAGTCACAGCCTGGCGAGTGGTCACCGCCAGGAGTGCCGGAGCCCGCGTCAGCGAGCCGACGACCCCACTGAGACCGATCACAACCAGCGTCATAGCTGCTTCCTCCTGAACACGCCCACCTGTATGCCCTCGGTCCGGCCGCCGTTTTCCTGATGCTGAGTCATACGGAGCGCACCTGCGGCGCAGGCGTGGCACTTGGTGAGCTGCGCGTCATAGGCGTACTCAGCGTCGATGTGGGTGGTCTCCGCCAGCAGGTGCCCACAGTCCCGGCACAGACCCGACTCCGCCTCGAGCAGCGCCAGCGCCCACCAGCGGTCTTCTGGCAGCCACAGCGGCTCACCCGGGCCGGGCATCGGCCGGCCCAGCAGAATGCTGCGCGGCACTCCCCACGCGCGGGCCGCCTCGAGCTCCCGCCGGTAGGGCAGGCGACTGTCCCGCAGGCGGCCTACAAGAAAGGGATGGGCGAAGGCTCCTCGTTCACTGCCAGCGCCGCACTGAACAAGGTCCGCGCCGTCCCATCGTTCACGACGTCCAGCAGCCGCTCGACCTGCGCCGGAGTCAGGGTCGGCTCAAGGCAGCACACCGCAAGCAGCGCCGGCAGGAACGTCCCCGGGTCGTAAGGCTCCTCCCTCGAGCCTTCCGGCGCCGGATGGCCAGCCAGCAGAGTGCTGTAGGCGCGGTGGCCGAGCGCCCGGAACTTGAACGGCACCGTCGCCTCACGCACCCGCTCGCGGGCCGCATCGATCCGTTCCTGCACCTCGGCCGCCGGGTTCGCTTCCCCGAACGATGTCGGTGTCCACTCCCCCATCTGCTGGAGTTCCGACTCGAGGACTTCCAGGTCACCGGAGGCATCCCCCGCGAGACACACCGGGACGGTGATCTCACGGGGAGACGCCTGCTCCAGCAGCTCCGTGACGTCGGGCATCAGGCGACGACCGCCCGGGTGGCCGGGTCGGAGGTGACCTTGAGGCTGACCAGGACCTTGAGGACCTCGTTCGCGACGGGTGCGACGTTCTGCGGCTCGCCGCAGGTCACGGGGTAGACCTCCACCCGGTCACCAGTCGCGAACGCAGTTGCGTATGGCGTGCCGCGGCGCACCACCAGATACCCGGCGGTGCCGTACACGAGCGTGTTGTACGGCTGGTCCTCCTGCGGGGTGCTTCCCCGCTTGAAGGTGATCTCAGCTGCGTAAGAGCGGCGGCCGGGCTGGTTGGTGTCGAACTGGGAGGCCAGGCTGCTGGTGACGACGTCCGCGGTGGTGGGGTCCGTCTTGAGGCCGTCGGGGGTGAGGCGCTGCGTCCAGTCGAAACCGGCGGTCAGTTCGGGGACGGTCGGCGCGGTGATGTTCGCGATGGACGCTACCCACGCGACCTTGACATTGCCATCGGTGATCAGGTCAGACACTTATCGGCCCTCCTCGGGGCATGAAAAAAGCCCCGGCGAGGCGGGGCGGGCGCGGTGCGGGCAGGGGTCAGATGCGGAACGCGGCGACGGTCACGGTGGCGACAGCCGTGTAGCCGACACTGGCCTGAACGTTGATGTCGCTGTGCAGGGCCGGGTCCAGCGGGCCGATCATCGCCTCACCGGCGGCTGCGACGATCACCGTGCGGTCCGGGACCGTCAGACCCTTGTAAGCGTTGTTCTGCGTGGTGACCGTGACGGTCACCGAGGACGCGCTGCCGTTCTTCACGTGGATGAACGTGTTCGGCGAGGACAGCGACACCTTGTCGCCACCTGATGTGGCCGCGGCATAGGTCGGGGTGACGCCCCCGGCCTTGATGGTCTGGATGGCCAGCAGTGCCATGGTGAGACTCCTAACTCGTTACTAGGGGGTGGAGCGCAGCCGATAGCGGGCTACGGCGTACCAGAAGGGGGGTGTTACGTCGTCGTCGCGCTGCACGGGCGTCCCATCGAGGGCTTCCGGGCGCCACCCGGCCCGGCCGGCCACCTGCAGAGGTGCTGAGAGCGCCGCGTGCGTCCGGTCGGAGTAGTTGAGTGCCTGCTCGGGGGTGGCGCCTACGCAGGTGACCTGGATGACGCCGAGGAAATTGACCCGGTCGTCGGCGAGAGAGGCGCGGACCGGCGCCCCCACATCCGGGTAGAGAACGCAGTACGGCGGTACGGCCGACTGCGGCGCACCGCCCAGGTAGACCGTCATGGCCGGTGTGGCCCCGGTGAGGGCCGTCGTGACGGCGTCCACGTGGGGCAGCACCGCAGGAGTAGTCAAGGCGCCCCCCTCAGGTCAGGTCTTCGAGGGTGAGACGCCATGCCGTAGCGGTTGAGGCGTAGTCGATCGCCATCACCGTCATCGTCTGGCCCACCATTCGCGGGTCAGCTGACGCGGTGACCGTCACGACGTCACCGATCCGCAGTGCTCCGGACGGCAGGGCGCCGAACGGGAGCGCCGCGTTGTAGCGGGCCACGACCTGCCGCCGCTCGCCCGCCTCTGTCGGTGACGGGGTGCGCTGCGGCCGTATCCTGAACGGTCCGGAGTACAGCGTCGTCGCGGGCCCGGGGGTGAGCTGGCTGGTGGTGCGGTTGAGCGTCGGGGTGCCCGGCCGGGTGATGGTGCAGGCATCCACCATGAGGTCCTGGTGTGCCTGCCTGCCCGCGGCGAGCAGTGGCTGCGGATCGATGTCGCCCATCAGGTCACCGGCGTCACGGAGAACGCGGACACCCGGTAGGGCCGCAACGCGTCCTTGTGATCTTTCGACAGCTGGGCGCCGCCGATCGTCTCCGCCGCGAACGTCCGTGAGTAGTCGTCGATCGTTTCGCTGCGGAGACCACCGGGGTTGATCATGTTCAGCGTGGCCAGATCCAAGACGATGTCCACGATGTCGTCAGGGATCTCCGTGTAGCCGTGGGAGTACGTCACCCGGACGCGCTGCGACCAGATGCCCTGGGGGCGCATCCACGGCCAGCCCATCAGCCGTGTCGGCGCCCACCACGCCTCACCGCGGGTCAGCTCACTGCCGATCCGTGTGAAGTCCCGGCCCTCGACCGCGTTGTACTCGACGTTGCTGACACCGAACAGCTCGACAACCGTCAGCGGATGCGTGGCATCCACCAGGATCTTGGTCTGCGGCAGCCGCAGCACCCGGCTGTTGCCGGGCAGCATCACCGTGTCATCCGCCACGAACGTGATCATCTGGCGGCAATACTTCCGCACCCTGGCCGACGCCCGCCGGATAGCCAGCGCGGCCTGCGCCGGATCCACGGTGCGGTGCAGGGATGCCTCGAGGTCGGCCTGGGTGACGAGAGGAGGTGGGGCCACGGTGAGACCCCCTTACTCTGCCGGGGCAGCCAGCCGCTTGATGACGGTGACCCGCGGATTGTCCTTCGCCTGCTCAGCCGCCAGGGCCTGAGCCGCTCGGTCCTTGTCGTCGCCGATCCACGTCATCAGGTCGTCGATGGTGCCGTCCACAGGAGGATCACCTGCCGGCGGGCCCGGGTTCTCCGGGGCTGCTGGGGCCTGCTCCGATTCCGGCTCCGGCTCGGGGTCGGCCTCGAGGACCTCCACTGTTCCCGGTGCGGAGTTCGCGACCAGGTGACGGGCCAGGTCGCCCAAAATCTCCTCACCCTTTTCGAACTCCCGGACTGCGTACTCCCAGTACGCCCGGGTCTTCTCCACCACGCGCACGCGCATGCTTATCTCCTTCTCGAAGGGGGGCCCGCTGGCGCGGACGGACAGGGAGCGTCCGCGCCAGCGGGAGACAGCCGTCAGCCCTCAGGCGTGCTCAAGCACGACACCGCGCTTGAACAGCGCCGCATCGCCCGTGCCCGAGTCGGACGGAACCCCGTAGTCACCGACCCAGCTCCACGTGGTAGCGAGGACCTGCTGCAGACGGTCCTGCGGCGGCCGGACGATGACCTCAACGTCCACGCCGGGGGCGGCGTTGACGCTGCGGATCTCCGGCACATCTTCGACGCCCGTGCCGGACAGCAGGCTGCCCTGGCCCTCGAGCGGAGCAGACATCAGAGCGCCGTCACCGAGGATGATCGGCCGGTGCACGACCAGCGAGCCGGCCGAGCCGCCCAGGACGGTCGGCGCCTCGATGTTGCGGACCCAGTCGATGCCGCCGAAACGGCCGATGGACAGGTCCCGGTAGATGGGACTGTCGACCCTGCCCTGCAACGCCTGTTTGAAGTCGGCGTCGGAAAAGAGCTGCGCCTCGGTGTCCGGGTCGATGTGGGCGGCGTAGTAGCCACCCGGCAGCGTCGGGACGTTCATCTTCCGCAGGCGCGCCACGCCGGCGCGGAACTGCGCGAACGTCGCTGTGTTGGACGAGGTCAGGTCGAAGGCGCTGTTGCCGGTCGGCCGGATCGTGACCGGGGCATTCGCGGCCAGCACGTAGTCACCGGCGGTGTCCGTGCGGGCGGTGCCCAAAGTCAGGGCGCCAGTGGAGGTGTTGACACCGACGACGGTGTTCGCGGTGCCCGCGATGGTCACGTTCAGCGGGTTGGCACCCGACACGGGGGTCGGCACGCCGTTGACCAGGACCGTCTCGAAACCATTCGTGGACTGCACGAGGATCGACGTGTCCGAGGTGCCCGCGGTGGTGCACCAGGTGCGGCCGCCGGCGTAGGCCTTGTAGAGCTTGTTCCTGGCGACCTGGTTGATGCTCTGTCCCGCCTGGATGCCCAGGGTCGCCATGTCGGCGAGGAACTTGTTCGCCAGCGCCAGCGCGCTCATCAGCATGTTCGTGTCCATCGAACCAGCGAACTGATCCATGATCACGGACCACTGCTCGATGCTGTAGGACGACGGGGACGGGTCCGAACCCGTCACCGGAGTCGTTGCCGGGGTCAGCAGGCCCTTCCGGGTAAACGTCTTGGTGTCACCCAGGCCGCCCTGCCACGGCTCCGAGTCCGCGATCTGCGGAAACAGAAAGTTGGGCACGAGCGCGTCCCGGAAAACGCGGTCCAGGATGCCGTTCTGCAGCATCGCCCGGATCTGCGCCGGGACCTGCCCGCGCACGTCGTGCCGGTCAAGCCGGAACCACGCGCTCGCCGGGCGCTCCAGGGTCATGGTGGGGGTCATGTCACTCCTCAGTGATGATCTCTACGGACACGAGGTCCGGATGTTGCTGCGCGACCTGTTCCAGGCCCAGCAGCGCGGTTTGTGCGATGGCCGACACGGCAGCGCAGACGCGACCCCCAGCGGCGTGCTCCTCGTGACCGACCACCTCAATAGAGGTACGTCCGTCGCCCAGCCGGGCACGGACTTCGATCACGACCAGCGCTGCCGGTAGCCGTACTTCGCGAGTTCTTCCGCTACCTCTTCCTTCGAGGCCTTCCGGAAGTCGGTGGGCGCCGGAGCGCCACGGGGGCCCTGCCCGGGGTCGGGCCTCGGCTTGGGCTTCTTCGGCTCAGCCGCAGGCTGTGCAGGCTCCGGCGGGGCCCAGTGCGGCTTGCGCTCCAGCAGGTCCGTCAGATCGGCCTCGATGGCGTCGGTGTCGATCTCGCCGTCGGCGTCCACGTACCGACTGGGGTCGCGCAAGAGGTGATCTGCCGCGTCACTCGGGTCGGCGAACTTCCCCGTTGACAGGGCTTTCACCTCGGCAGCCACGGCGCGCTCTGTGGCCTTCGCCTCGCGCTCGGCGGCCCGCTCAGCCTTGGCGGTCGCCTTGTCCAGCTCGGATTTGTCTCTATCCTCGAAATCCCGGACCTTCTTGGCGAGATCAGCGGCCTGCCGCTTCGCCTCCGCCGCGGCCTTCTTCGCCTCGTTCCGCTCG
>JAOPYH010000343.1 GCA_025964715.1 Streptosporangiaceae bacterium
CCCAGGCCTTGACCGGTCGAGGTCGTGTCTGCGGTGTGGTGGCCGGAATGGCGCCGGCGCGCTCAGCTGATCATGAGTTCGGCAGCGGGTTGTGATCCGGGTTGATAAAGGGGGCGCGACTGGCCGGTGCCGGTCGCGCATCGCCCAGCGCCGACGCAACGGGTCGCCGAGCTGCGGCGGCTCAGGTTCTGCGGTCAACGGACGCGGACGCGGGGCAACCGTCCGTCTCCGGCTACCCGGACGAGTCGGGGCTGTCGCCGGGGGTGCGGGCAGGTGTGACGTATCCGTCTGGGGTGTCGGTCAGGGCGCGCAGGAACTCGGCGATGACCCGGAGTTCGTCCGGGGTCTGCCGGGCAAGCACGGCAGCCATGTGCTCCCCGTGTTCGGCGTAGTGCTCGGCGAGCCGGGCCATGCCTTCGGGCACCGAGGTGACCAGGACACGGCGCCGGTCGTGCGGATCCCGCTCGCGCCGGGTGTAACCGGCGCGCTCCAGCCGGTCGAGGACGCCGGTGACGCTGCCGGTGGTCAGACCGGTGACGGTAGCGAGCTGACCGGGGGTCATCGGCCCGTTCAGGGCGAGCAGGTTGAGGAACTGGGCGTCGGAGGCGCCCAGTCCCACGCGCGCGCTGACGGCCTGGTTGTGCAGCACGACGCCGGCGATGAAGCGCAGCACCAACTGCCCGACCTGCTCACGCAGCGCGCGGCTCTCCTGGTCCACCAGTCCTCCTTGACATCCTCTTGCTAGGCCAAGATACTCGCATGACCGAGTTACCTCCGCATCGAGCTCAGGGGACAGCATGGAGCGTGTACTGATCATCGGCGGGGGGATCGCCGGCTCGGTCGCGGCGATCGCGCTGCAGCAGGCGGGCTTCTCCGCCACCGTCTGCGAGGCCTACCCGGCCGGCGCGGACGAGGTCGGCTCCTGGCTGACCCTGCAAGCCAACGGCATCGACGCGCTCGCCGCGGTCGACGCCCACCACCTGGTCGCCGGCCTGGGCTTTCCGACCCGGACCATCCGGTTCGTCAACGGCCGCGGCCGGGTGCTGGGCACCATGAGCAACGGCGCCCCGCTGCCCGACGGCACCGGCAGCCACATGGTCCGCCGCGCCGACCTGTACCGGGCGCTGCGCGACGAGGCCACCGCACGCGGCGCGCAGGTTCGCTACGGCGCCCGCCTCGTCGATGCCCGGCTGTGCCCCGATCGCGGGGTGGACGCGGTCTTCGCCGACGGCTCCACCGAGCACGCCGACGTCCTGCTCGGCGCCGACGGCATCCGCTCCACCGTGCGCCGCCTCATCGACCCCAGCGCACCAGTCGCCCGCTACGTGCCCCTGGTCAACCTCGGCGAATACGTGCCCGATCTCCCGCTCGGCCTGGACCGGCTGGGCGAGGAGTTCCAGATGATGTTCGGCAAGCGGCTGTTCGCCGCGATCACGCCCACCCCCGACGGTGGCGCGGTCTGGTTCGCCAACCCGCCGCACCGGCACGAACCCGCACCGGGCGAGCTCGCCGCCCTCACCGACGCCGACTGGCGCGCCCAGCTGACCGCGCTGCTCGCGGACGACACCGGCCCGGTCGCCGACGCGGTCCGCCGCGCGATCGCCGCCACCCCCGGGGGGCTGTCCGTCTGGCCGACCTACGACCTGCCCACCGTGCCGACCTGGCACCGCGGCCCGATGGCGCTCATCGGCGACGCCGCGCACGCCACCGCCCCCTCCGCCGGCCAGGGCGCGGCGCTGGCGCTGGAGGACGCCGTCCTCATCGCCCAGTTCCTGCGCGACGCCCCCGACGCCCCGACCGCCTTCACCGCCTTCGAGCAGGCCCGCCGCGCCCGCGTGGAGAAAGTCGTCGCACACGGCAACCGATCCAGCAACGTCAAAGCCGCCGGCCCGATCGGCCGTGTCGTCCGCGACGCGATACTCCCACTGGTCTTCAGGCGGGTCTCCAGGAACGACAGCGCCTCCACCCGATGGATCACCGACCACCACATCGACTGGGACGCCCCACACTACCCCGGCGTCCAGCGCAACCCCTGAGCGGGCGCAGCCCGCGCCGTTTCTCGTTGAGTCCGGAGCTCTGCGATGGAAGCCGAACTCTTCCGCGTCGAGCGACTGGCAGACCTTCAGACACCCGGCCGGACTTATCAACCCGAATCACACCCCGCTGCCGAACTCAGCTGATCATGTCGACGGAGGTGCGCCAGAGCCGCTCTGCCGCGGTCGGGTCCAGAGCCCACTGTTTGACCCCGTGAGGGTGCTCGGCGAGGGTCGCATCATCCGGCACGGTGTAGGCCTCACGGCAGTCATCGAGGTAGCGCCCGCCCACATCGGCGAATTCGGGGGCGACGGCCGCCACCAATGCCGTGGCTGCTCCTTGGCTGACCGTCTTGTAGGTGAAGATCCCTGCGGCTTCGGCCGCGGCGAGGGACTCGCGCTGGGCGGTGGAGAAGTTGCGTTGTAGGCCGGTGGCCACGCCTCCGGGGTTGACTGCGTTCGCGACGATGCCCTCGCCCTGCCACCGGTTGGTCGCTGCGACGGCGAACAGGGAGTTGGCCGTCTTGGACTGGGCGTAGGCGATCTGCGGGTCGTAGGTCCGGCGCTGGAAGTGGATGTCGTCGAAGTCGACCGGAGCGCGCATGTGCGCGGTGGAGGACAGTGCCACGATGCACGCTCGCCCCCGCGAGGCGGCTGCGGCGGCCAGGTGCGGATGTAGGCCTAGGGCCAGCGCGAAGTGCCCGAGGTGGTTGGTTGCGAACTGCAGCTCCCATCCCTGCGTCGTCCGCTGGAGCTCTGACGTGACGATCCCGGCGTTGTTGACCAGGACGTCGAGCGGCGCTGTCCAGTCGTGGATGAAGGCGGCCACGCTGATCGGGTCGGCGAGGTCGAGCATTCGGACCTGCGGTCGTGGTCGTCCGGTGGTCGCGGCGATCTGCCCGGCCACCGCGGTGCCGGCCTCGAGGTTGCGCACGGCCAGCGTCACCTCAGCGCCGGCGGCAGTCAGCGCCCGGGCGGTCTCGGCGCCGATGCCGGAGGATGCGCCCGTGACGATGGCATGCCGTCGCCGTAAGTCCACACCGGCGAGCACGTCGTCGGCGGTGCTGACCGCGTCAAATCGAGTGGTGATCAGCTGTTGCGTCACGGGTCTCCTTGAAGGGCTCGCCGTCCGGCGCCGCCATGACGCCACTTTACAGACCAGACATGATTAGTAAGGTTCGACCAGAGCCGGTACCGTTGTCGCATGGCAGGGGCGGTTGGGGGGGAACCCGAGGAAGGCCCTACTCGGGCGAGCGGGGAGCCGGACCGCCGCAACGTCGTCCTGACCACTGCGCTGGAGACCTTCGCCCGCTACGGCTACCGCAAGACGTCCATGGAGGACGTCGCCACCGCGGCGCGCATCTCCCGGCCCGGGCTGTACTTCCTCTTCAAGTCCAAGCAGGAGTTGTTCGCCGCAGCAATGACGCGCGGGCTCGAGAATGACCTGCGCGCCGCCGCTCACGCGCTCAAGGACGAATCCCGTCCCCTGCGCGAGCGCCTGCTGGACGCCTTCGACATCTGGACCGGCCGTTACCTCGGTGCAGCAGGCGGAGAGCTCGCCTCGGTCGCAGAAGCGCACCGCGACGTTCTCGGGGCGTCGGTCGTCGACCTTCCACGTCGCTTCCACGCGCTAGTCACCGACGCGGTGGTCCGTGCCAGGGCGTCGCAGCAGCGAGAGACGTCAGAGGCAATCGCCCGCACGCTCATCAGCGCAGCTATCGGGCTCAAGCACCAGACGGCCTCACGGGACACGTTCCGCGACAACCTGCGCACCGCCATCGCCCTACTCCTGCGGTGACCACCCCACGTCAGCCCGCCGCAGGACCGGCCACACGTCACCACAGGAGAGTCGACGAGGTCGCTCGGCAGCGAAACCGCACCGGGAACTCGTCCCGCAGCAGGAACGATGAGCAGCACACCCGCGAGCGCGGTGGACCACCAGGCCGCGAGGTGCCGCAAGCGGATCCTCGTACGGGACGTCGCCGAGCCTCAGATGGTGGCTCAGGGCGTCAATGGGCTGCTGCGTTCGCGATCGCTGCGGCAAGGTCGGTGGGGCGGCTCCACATCGGCCAGTGCCCGGTCGGGAGGTCGACGAGCTCGAGGTCGCGCAGGGTCCCGACTTCGGCCATCATCGGGTGACCCTGTTGAGCCATCTGCATCACCACCTCAGAGGGAAACGAGCAGGCGATGATGGTCGAGGGGACGTCGCGGCGGGCACCGTTCCCGAGGTGTATCGGCTCTCGCATCACTGGCCCGGGCTCCGGCACCGACCGCTCACGGAACCGCTGGAGGTCGTCTTCGCTGAGGCCTTCAAGGCTCGCGCCGCCCGCAGCCAGCTCCTCGAATGGTGGCAGCGGCACCTCGTCTTCCTCGGGTGGTACGGAGGCGTCGAAGGCCGAGCCGTCACTGGACGGTCCGCTGTCGACGTAGACGACCCGCGCGATAGCGGTGGGCTCCCGGTCGAGGAGTACGGAGGTAGGGAAGCCTGCACCGCTGTGGGCGACCAGGACCACCGACGAGCCGTGCGCGGCAGCGGCATGCACGGTCGAGTGCAGCACATCGGCCTGTTGCGCCACGGTCGCCGACGCCCGCTCGGGGTCATCGGGGTCAAGTCCTGGCAGGGTGACCGCGACGACGTGATGGCCGCGGCCACGGAGTTCCTCCGCGACGGCATCCCACGCCCAGGCGCCCAGCCAGTAGCCGGGGACGAGAACGATCGACGGCAAGGTGCGTGTGGCGGTGTCCATGTCCTCATGCTGAAGGAGGTGCAGGACAACGGCCTGTCACTATTTCAGTCACTATTTCTGCCACGATGGAGCAGTGAACCGGACCGAACGTCTCCATGCCCTTGCCGAGTCGCTGCGGCGGGCTGGACCCCGTGGCCTCACCGCGCAGCAGCTCGCCGAGGAGTTCGAGGTCACTACCCGCACCATCAAGCGTGACCTCGCCGCTCTGGAGGCCGGCGGACTACCGGTGTGGGGACGAGCGGGACCCGGCGGTGGCTACGGGCTGGCGGAGACCTCGTCGCTGCCGCCGGTGAACTTCACCGCCGCACAGGCACTGGCGCTCAATGCCGCGATGGCGGCCGCCGCGCAGGCACCGTTCTCCGACTCGGCGCGCGCCGCGGCCCGCAAGGTGCTCGACGTGCTCGACCCGGTCTCCCGGCGCCGAGCGACCGAGTTGTCCCAACGGGTCTGGGTCAACGTCCAACCGAGCGCTCCCCGGGCGCTGATGTCGGTACTGGAGCAAGCGCTCTTCGACCAAGTCACCGTCAACCTCTCCTACACCGACGCCCAAGGGCGCAGCACCCGCCGCGAGGTCGAGCCGATGATCTTCGCCCTCACCGACGGGCGATGGCTACTCGTCGCGTGGTGTCGGCTTCGTGACGACGTCCGATGGTTCGACCTGTCCCGAATGGGCCGGGCAACCGCCACTCGCCGGCCCTGCACCGGCCACGACGTCACTGAGATCGGCACCCCACCCGATCAGGCACACCCGGTCAACATCTGAACGACCAATCCGCAGCCATGACCGCCGTCGTCCCACAGAGGGATCGACTAACGGACACCGCGGTACTCGGCTCGCTCAGGGCGATCCGTCGACGGTCGCGAGGAGCAAAGGTGTCTCCTGGCTCGGCCAGGTGCCGGTCAGCGTCAGTCCGGCCGTCCCAGCGGCCGGGATCCGCAACAGGGTGAGCGCGATGCCCGCGTCAATGTGAGTGGTGGACTGGTCATGACTGACCACTGGCGTCGACAGCTCAGGGACATCAACCACTGGCAATGAGCCGCTGCCGTGCACGTGCGCGGTGTTGACCTCCTGAACCAGTCCTGCGTCGGTGGCCATGAACAGGTCCGCCTCACGGCCGCCGGTCAGGATTGTCCTCATCAACGCTGTCAGATAGACGGGATCGTGGCAGGCGTCGTAGATCCATCGATCGCCGAGCGTCGTGTGCGTCATCGTGGTGATCAGCGAGTGCTCGGCGCACTCGCGTGGCGTGCCCCGATACGTCAGCGGAACTTGGAGCACCTGTCCATCGCGGGTGCCCAGCAGGTGCGTCTCTATGCCGACCTCGCCATCAGGGTCATCGAAGCGGTAGGACCCCAGCCTGGTCAGGGCGGAAGTGTCCACGCCTCCGGTCCACGGCTGGTGCGGAACCCATGCCTGCAGCAACTCGAGTTTGCTCGGAACGATCGTTGCCGGGTGGTGGACGGCCATCCAGTGAGTCTGGCAGGTCGGCCCCACCCTGATCCGGAGTCCGTGGTGAGTAGTGGGCCGCGCCGCTGCCCCTGCCCGTAGACGGATCCCCTGCCGGACGGTTGCGGTGGTTATCGGGCTGCGAAGCGGTCGAGGGCGGCGAGCATGGCGGTGGTCATCTCCTCGCCGCCCCGGTGCCCGGTATGCGCCACGTGCAGCTCTGCGCCCGGCCACGCGCGGGCCAACTGCCACGGCACGTCGGGTGGGCCGCCGATGTCGAGCCGGCCGTGGACGAGGGCGGCTGGGATACCGGCCAGCTGCCCGACGCCGTTGAGCAACTCGTCGGCGCCGAGCCATGCGGCGTGGGAGAAGTAGTGGGCGCAGAGCCGGGCGAAGGTCATCCGGAAGGCCCCGTCGGCGAAGCGGGGGCTGGGCTGCCACCCCGACTCTAGGGAGACGACGGCATCCTCCCAGTCGCACCAGCGTCGCGCGGCCGCGGCGGCGACGGCCGGGTCCGGCTGAAGGTGAGCAGCGTGTTGTAGGCGGCCACGAGGTCGCCGTCCCGATGCCGCTCCGGTACGCCGGCGGCGAAGCGGGCCCACTGCTCGGGAAAGAATCGGCCGGCTTCGTGGTAGAGCCAGTGCACGTCGGATCGGCGGGTCATCGTGACCGAAGCGAGCACCATCTCGCTGACCCGCTGGGGGAACCGCTGCGCGTAGGCAAGTGCCAGCGTCACACCCCATGAGCCGCCCCACACCAGCCAGCGGTCGACGCCGAGGTGCTCACGCAGCCGCTCGATGTCGGCGATCAGATGATGCGTGGTGTTGTGCTCGAGGCTGACCGCCGGATCCGATACCGACGGTGTGCTGCGCCCGCAGCCACGCTGGTCGAACTGCACCAGCCAGTAGCGGTCGGGATCAAACGAGCGCCGCCGG
>JAOPYH010000159.1 GCA_025964715.1 Streptosporangiaceae bacterium
CGTGGACGTGTCGTCCCGGACGTTCTTCCGCTACTTCGCCTCGAAAGAGGACGTCGTCCTGACCTTCCAGGACGAGCAGTTCGCGGCGCTGCTCGACGCCCTCGCGGCTCAGCCGCCAGGCGATCCGGTGATGAGCGCGCTGCGCGACGCCTCGGTAGGCGTCCTGCGTGCGTGCGAGGACGGGCGGTACGGCTTCGACCCGGAGCGGTTCGGCTGCATACGGCAGTTGCTGGGGAACAGTCCCGCCGTGCTCGGCCGCAGTCTCGAGCGCTGGCAGAAGAAGCAGGCCGAGTTGACCCGGGTGATAGCCGGCCGCATGGGCGTCGATCCGGGACAGGACCTGCGGCCGCATGTGGCCGCCGGGGCCGCGATCAGCGCCTTCGGGAGTGCGTTCGACGTGCTGAGCCATGACGCCACCGCAACCGGGCGCCTGTCGGACACGGTCTCGGAGATCTTCGCCCTCCTCGAGCAGGGCGTGAACTATCCGGCGGCGACCGTAGAGCCATGAACGCGGAGCGGCCGTGATGCACCGCGGGCCGCGCCGGCAGGTGACGGTTCAGGGGGACGCGGAGGGGTCCGCCGGTGCGGACGGCGCGGGGGCCGAGGTGTCCGGTGCCGTGGGGGTCGGCGCCGGATCCTGCGTCGGTGGTGTCGAAGGGGTCTCGCTCGGTGGTGGCGGCGGGGGCGTCGGGGTCGACGTCGGCGGTCTGGACGGCGGCCTGCTCGGTGACGAGGGCGGCGGCGTGCTCGGCGGTGAGGTCGGGGTCGAGCTCGGCCGCCCGCTCGTGACCGAGGGCCGCGGCCGTGGCGGACCCGCCGTCGGGCCGGAGGCCAGCGGCAGGCCCGTACCCTGCGGCACCACCGCCGGTGGCGCCGGGGACATGCCCGGGACGTAGGCCAGCGGCACCGAGGTGGTGATCGCGGGATGGTGGCCGGGATGGTGGCCCAGTGTGCTGGTCTCCGTCGAGGTCGCACGGTAGGTCCCCGCGGCGCCCGGGATCAGGGCTGTGAGGCCGCCACCGGCGGATCCCCCTCCAGAAAAGGGCCACGCCACGAACACCCCGGCGGCCGCGGCGGCCGCGGCGGCGAGCCCGGCGGCCTCCACGGCCCGCTTGGCCCGGCGGCGGATCGTGGCGGTCTCAGCGGTCGCCTGATCCGGCACCGAGCCGATGAGCACCAGCGGGCCGGGCTCCGCGACGTCCCGGACCTCGGGGTCGGCGAGCGGCCCCGGGTCCTCCACGGCGGGGGGGTAGGGCTCAGGGACGGCCACGTTCGCGTCCGCAAGGACCTGGGCTCGCAGGACCGTGGGGGGCTGTGCCGGTGCGCGTCCGGCCAGGAGCTGCGGAAGCTCGCCCTTCTCGAACGCGGTGATGACGTCATCGCGGCGGGTCGTCATGGGTTCGTGCAGGAGCGTGTCCAGCACGGCCCGTTCCAGCTCCGAACGGGCCGCCTGGATGAGGTCGAGCACGGTGCCGGGCGCGAGTCCGAGCAGCCGGGCGATCCCGCGCGTGTCCAGCCACTCGCCGGCCGACAGGACAAGGACTTCGCGGTGCTCGATCCGGAGCAGGGACGCCGCGCGCCGCAGCGGGTCGGGGTCGTGTCGGGAGCCGAAGGCCTGCTCGCGCGCGCCATGCCGGAAGCAGGCGGCGCGGGCGAGTGCGTACAGCCAGGGCACCGCGTCGCCGCGGGGCGCGCCGAGGCGGCCCGCCGTCGCGAAGGTGTCCTGGAGCGCTTCCGCCGCGTGGTCGCCGACGAGTGACCAGCAATAGGCGTGCAGGCGTGCCGCGTGTGCGTCGTACAGCCGCTGTTCGAGCACCGGCTCTCCCAGCAGGTCTTTGGCGGGGGCGAACCCTGCCGCAAGGCCGTTGTGCACCGTGACCTCCAAGATCGCCGGGCATTCGACCCCATATCCGGCTGAACTGGGACAGTAGTGCAACGGGCGTATTTCTCGTAACTCTTGACCCGTGTGTCGCTCTGTGGGCAGGGCGTGTCGCCCAGTGCAGGTACGTCGCAAGGTCGCAAGGTCGCAATCCTTTTGGCTCGTTCGTGATTATTGATCCGGTTCAGCTGGGAATGGTCCGGGCGTTCGTGTCGAAGGGAGCCTCCGTGACCCGGCTGACCATTGACGATGTCTACGAGCATGTACGAGGGGTCTGTTTCAAGACCGGCCCCCCCGGCACGGTCGGGGCCGAGACGGAATGGCTCGTCGTCGACTCCGCCGATCCGGCCGCGCAGGTGCCCCTCCGCCGTCTGCGCGGCGTCATGGAGGCGGCGGGCCCACTTCCCCATGGCAGCCGGGTGACGTTCGAGCCGGGTGGCCAACTCGAGCTCAGCACCGCGCCGTTTCCCGGGCTCGCGCACCTGCACCGCGCCCTCGCCGCCGACCTGGCCCGGGTCCGCGCGCATCTGTCCGGCCACGGCCTCGTCCTCGCCGGGCAGGGCATCGATCCGCTCCGCACGCCGCTGCTGCAGCACGACGAGGAGCGCTACCGGTGCATGAGCGCCTACTTCGGAGCCTCCGGGCTGGCCCCCATGTGCAGCACCGCGTCCGTGCAGGTCTGCCTCGACATCGGTCGCGACCGCGCCGACGCGCTGCGCCGCTGGCACCTGGTGCACGCCCTCGGGCCGGTGCTCCTGGCCGCCTTCGCCAACTCCGGTCTGCAGGCCGGCAGGCCGACGGGCGCGCGATCCACCCGCCAGGTCCTGTGGTCCGGACTCGACGCCACCCGTACGGCCGTTCCGGCCGGGGCGGATCCGGTGGAGGCGTGGGCCGCCTATGCCCTCGACGCGCGGGTCATGCTCGTCCGGGATCCGGGAGCCGGACATGTGCGGAACGGAGCCGGCCGGGGCGGCGGTGCGGCGGGCCGCGGCACCCCGGCGCTCAACGGCTGGGTGGCCGATCCCGGGATGACGTTCCGGGAGTGGATCACCTGGGCCGAGCCCGGCCGAGGTCCGACCGAGGACGACCTGGCGTACCACCTGTCCACGCTCTTCCCCCCGGTCCGCCCACGCGGCTGGCTGGAGCTACGGATGATCGATGCCGTGCCGGACCCGTACTGGCCGGTGCCGGTCGCGGTCGCCACAGCGCTCGTCGACGATCGCTGCGCCGCCGACGCCGCCACCGAGGCGACGCGGCCCGTGGCCGGGAAATGGCGTGCGGCCGCGACCGACGCTCTCGCCGACCCGGGGATCGCGACGGCGGCCCGGAGCTGCTTCGCCGCGGCGCTCGCCGCACTGCCCCGGCTGGGCGCCCCCGACCTGGTGCCTCTCGTCGCCGAGTACACCGAGCGGTACGTGGATCGCGGTCGCTGTCCGGCCGACGACCTCGTCCCCCACGTCTCCCCGCACAGGAGGACCCTTCGTGGCGCAGACCCAGCAGCACGATGAGCAAACGCTGAAGGACCGGATCGCCGACGAGCTCCTGGCGGCACGCGACCGGAGTCTCGGACTCACCGTCCTGTCCCTGGACGAGGCCGAGCTCACCGCCCAGGTGTCCCCGCTCATGTCGCCGTTCGTGTGGGACCTCGCGCACATCGGCAACTACGAGGAACTGTGGTTGCTGCGGGCGGCGGCCGGCATCGACGCGATGCGGCCCGAGATCGACACCCTGTACGACGCGTTCGAGCATCCCCGGGCCCAGCGGCCGCGGCTGCCGCTGCTCGCGCCGGCTGAGGCCCGGGCCTATATCGGCACGGTCCGCGACAAGGTGCTGGACTCCCTGACGGCCGTGCGGCTGCGTCCCGGCGATCCGCTGACCGCCGGGGGCTTTGTCTACGGCATGGTGCTGCAGCACGAGCATCAGCACGACGAGACCATGCTCGCCACCCATCAGCTGCGCAGGGCCGCGCCGGTCCTGATCGATCCCCCCGAGGCGATCCGCACCGGGCCACCGCGAGATCACGGCCGGCCGGGCGGCCGGGAGGTGCTCATCGAGGCGGGACCGTTCGAGATGGGCACGTCCGAGGACGCGTGGGCCCTCGACAACGAGCGGCCCGGGCACGTCGTGGACCTGCCCGCCTACCTGATCGACGCCACGCCGGTGTCCTGCGGGGACTACCTCGCCTTCATCGACTCCGGCGGCTATGACGACGAGCGCTGGTGGCATCCGGACGGCTGGACCTGGCGGTGCCGCTCCGGCCGGCGAGCACCCGGGTTCTGGTCCCGCGACGCGGACCACTGGCTGCGCCGCCGCTTCGGCCGGACCGAACCCGTGCCGTGGGAGGAGCCGGTGCAGCACGTGTGCTGGTACGAGGCGGACGCCTACGCCCGATGGGCCGGCAAGCGGCTGCCCACCGAGGCCGAGTGGGAGAAGGCGGCCCGCTGGGACCCGGTGACCCGGCGCTCCCGCCGCTACCCGTGGGGGGACGACCCGCCGGACGAGTCGAGGGCCAACCTCGGCCAGCGGCGCCTGCGCCCATCGCCGGTGGGCTCCTACGCGGCCGGAGCCTCGGCACAGGGGGTGCGGCAGCTGCTCGGTGACGTGTGGGAGTGGACCTCGTCCGACTTCCGCGGCTACCCGGGTTTCCGTCCCTTCCCCTACCGGGAGTACTCCGAGGTCTTCTTCGCCGAGTCCCGCGACCCCGGCAACGGGGGCGCGGCGACCTACAAGGTGCTCCGCGGCGGGTCGTGGGCCACGGATCCCGTGGCCTGCCGCAGCACCTTCCGGAATTGGGACCATCCGATCCGGCGGCAGATCTTCTCGGGGTTCCGCTGTGCCCGCTCACCCGCAGGTGACGGGCCCGGCCGCCCGCATGCCCCGGAGGCCCGCTGATGTGCCGCCATCTCGGTTACCTGGGGGCGCCGCGGACGCTGCACGACCTGGTCTGCGCGCCGCCGCACTCGCTGGAGCACCAGTCGTACGCGCCGGTGCACAACCTGCACAACAGGTTGAACGCCGACGGCTTCGGCGTCGGCTGGTATCACCGGCGCCGCCCCGCGTCACCAGGGGAAGAACAGGCCGCCGTGCGGACGTTGAGGTTCCGGAGGGCCCAGCCCATCTGGACGGACGTGTCCTTCCACGAGCTCGCGCAGGCCGTCGAGTCCTCATGCGTCGTCGGTGCCGTCCGCTCGGCCACCGTGGGGTTTCCGGTCGACGAGTCCTGCGCCCAGCCGTTCCGCCGCGCGCCCTGGCTGTTCAGCCACAACGGGCTCATCGAGGGCTTCGCGGGCGTGGAGGCCAAGCTCCGCGAACTGGCGGGAGACCTCTCGGACCTGCCCGACGGCCGCGCGCCGGTGGACTCGGCGTTGCTGTTCGCGCTGGCCGTACGCCGTTGGCGGGAGGGCAGTGGGCTAGGGGAGGGGCTCGCCGAGGTCGTCGCCGCCGTCACGGGGCTGGCCTCCGGCCGCTTCAACCTGCTGGCCGCGGACGGGTCCGCGCTGGCCGCCACGACCTGGGGCGACTCCCTGTTCGTCCGCGCGGGCGCGGGAGGGACGGTCATCGCCTCCGAGCCGTTCGACGACCACCCCGCCTGGCAACGGGTGCCCGACCGCTCGCTCGTGGTGGCCGACGCCGCCGGCGTCCGGATCCGGGATCTGTGAGGCACCACCTCCGAAGGAGAAGTTGATGGAGCGTTTTCTGACCGCCGACGACCTCGAGAAGGCCCTGCGCCAGGACGTGTCAGAGGGACTGACGGCCGACCCGAAGTGGCTGCCGCCCAAGTGGTTCTACGACGAACGCGGCAGTGCCCTGTTCGAGGACATCACCCGGTTGGAGGAGTACTACCCGACGCGTCGTGAGCGGGCCATCCTCATGGAGCGGGCGGCCGAGATCGCCGCGGCCACGGGAGCGCAGACCCTGCTCGAGCTGGGCGCCGGCTCGGGAGAGAAGACCCGGCTTCTGCTCGACGCGCTCGGCGGCACACTCCGCGAGTACGTCCCCGTCGACGTGAGCGGGGACTTCCTGGCCGCGGCCGCCGGTCAGATCGCCCGGGACTACCCCGGCTTGGCCGTTCGGAGCGTCGTGGCCGACTACGAGCAGCATCTGCACCTGCTCCCGGCAGGGGACAAGACGCTGATCGCCTTCCTCGGCGGCACGCTCGGGAACATGCCACCGGCACAGCGGGCGGGGTTCCTCAAGGGGATACGCGCGACGATGGGGGACGACGACGCGCTGCTGTTCGGCGCGGATCTCATCAAGGAGGAGAGCCGGCTGGTCCGGGCCTATGACGATGCCAGCGGCGTGACGGCCGACTTCAACCGCAACGTGCTTCGCGTGATCAACCGTGAGCTCGACGCGGATTTCGTGCCGGAGGCCTACGAACACGTGGCGGTCTGGGACAGCGCCAGCGAGTGGGTCGAGATGCGCCTGCGGTCCCTGACCGACCAGGTCGTACGGATAGAGGCGCTCGACCTCACGGTGGGCTTCTCCGCGCTCGAGGAGATGCGCACCGAGATCTCGTCGAAGTTCAGGGCCGAGCGGCTGCGGGACGAGCTCGACGCCGCCGGCCTGACCCTGGAGCGCTGCTGGACCGACCCCGACGAGGACTTCGCACTGGTCCTCGCCCGCCCGGCCGGGTGAGGGCGCTCCGTCCGTACGGCCGTGCAGCGGATCAGAGGAGGCGTGCCGGTCGGGTCAGGCCCAGGCGCGTGAGGTCACCGACGAGCCGGGTGGCGATGTAGCGATGGCCCGCGGGGGTGGGGTGGACCCGGTCCTTCAAGATGTACACGGCCGCGTTGCCGGTGCCGACCCGCCGGTCGCCGGTGACCCACTGTTCCCGCAGCGGGTCGATGAAGGGGATGCGCAGGTCACCGGCGACCCCCTGCAGCGTGTCCCGGATCGACAGTACGGGCGGCTCGGGGCTCCCGGTGCCCCACATCGGCCCCATCAGCACGAGCCGGCTGCCCGGCCAGCTCGCCCGAACCCGGGCCAGCAGGTCGCGGGCCGCGGCGCCGACCTCGGGCCCGGGGACGCGCCTGTCGTTGTGCCCGCCCGAGACGATGAGCATGTCCGGGGGAGGCCGCCAGGCCAGCTGCCGGTCGAAGAGCTCCGGGAACGGCTCCTTCACCCGGCCCGGCGTGACGAACCCGGTGCCGCCGCGCCCTCCGACGATGACCTGCCATCCGAGCATCCGCCCGGTCTCGGCGGCATAGGTCGTGTCCGCGGTCGTGCCCGGGCCGCCGGCGGTGTAGCTGTCCCCGAGGAACATCACCACCGGCGCCCGCTCAACGGCCGGCTTCGGCCTGGGATTCGCGCGCCGGCCCGGGGAGGTGGCGGCACAGGCGGTGGCGGTGAGCACGGCCAGCAGCGCGGCACAGCACCGGAGCCGGCCCCTCATCCGCGCACCACCGTCTTCCCCCGAGGCATCGGGCAATCTTATCCGCGAGCAATCATGATCTTCCGGACGCCCGCCGTTTACCCGCACGTCAGGAGGACTTCGCCGGCGCGCCACACGGTCCCGGCAGGGTTCGCTGGTGATACGGACGCAGCGGCTGACGGAACTGGACCTGTTGCGCTTTGTCGCGGCGCTCGCGGTCCTGCTCTTCCACTTCACGGGGTTCGGTGGCGCCGGGCCCTGGCCCGGCCCCTCGCGCGAGCTCTTCCAAGGCGTCGGGCACGTGACGCGGTACGGATACCTGGGCGTCGACCTGTTCTTCGTCATCTCCGGCTTCGTCATCCTGATGAGTGCCTGGGGCCGCAGCCTGGGCGACTTCGCCGTCTCACGGGTCGTACGCCTGATGCCCGCCTACTGGGCCGCCGTGCTGATCGGCGCCGTGATCTTCATGGTCTTCCGGCTGGGCCAGGGGAGCCCCGCCCGGGCGCTCTCCAACCTGACGATGTTGCAGGCCCCGCTCGGCACGGGGAACGTGGACCCGGTCTTCTGGACGCTCTGGGTGGAGCTGCACTTCTATGTGCTGATGGCCGTGCTCGTCGGAGTCGGCCTGACCTACCGGCGCTGCGTGCTGTTCATGACGGCGTGGCTGTTCCTCGGCCTGTACGCCGACGAGGGCCACAACAAGCTGCTGCAGATCCTCGTCCTGCCCACCTGGAACTCCTATTTCATCGCCGGCATGGCCCTCTATCTGATCTACCGGTTCGGCCCCAACCTCCTGCTGTGGGGATTCGTCGCGGTGAGCTGGCTGCTCGCGATGCACTGGAGCGCATGGCGGGCCGGCCCCGTTTTCTCCGGCGTGGACGACACAGTGGTCCGGATCGGCGTGACCTGCGTCATCCTGGTGATGATCCTCGTCGCCACCGGCCGGTTGCGCCGGCTGCGCTGGCGCGGATTCACCCTCCTCGGCACGCTGACCTATCCGCTTTATCTGACCCACTCCCAGATCGCGTTGCCGCTGCTGCGCGCCATATATCCGCGGATGGACAAGTGGGGGGCGCTCGCGGTCGTCATGGCCTGTTCGCTGGCCGTGGCCTACGTTCTGCAGCGGTGGGTCGAGCGGCCGGTCGCCACCTGGCTCAAGCCGAGGCTGCGCGCCGCACTCGCACGGGTGCGCGCCCTCGACGCACCTGCTCCCACTGCGATCGCGGCTCCGCAGCCCACCGAGGAGCTGGCCGGCACGGCCCAGCACAGGTGAGCCGACCGCGGAGGTGAGCCTTCGCTCCCCCGGGCCGGGCCCGAGCGGAGGGCGTCGTACGGTAAGAGGGTGACGTCGCAGATAGCGGCCGAACCGGCCGCCACGCAGATCTCGGCGCCGACAGCGGATGTCGTACACGGCTACGCGCCCCCCGTACGGCCTCCCGGCGCCGTCGTTCTCGCCTACTGCGGTGCGCTCATGATCGTCCGAGGTGAATACTCACCCGCGCCACCGGTCGACACCTGTACGGAATGCATGGCGATCTGGGAGGTTCGGCGGCGCGGACTGCCTTGACGGCCGTGACCGAGAACCCCAACACAAGAGATGCACCTGCTGAGCACGTCCATCACCTGAAGGCCCCTTCCGGAGATCGGAAGGGGCCTTACAGCTGCGAGCCCGCTTTCGGGGCCGCATTGAATCGGGGCGCCATGCGCGCGTTGTCGAACTGAGACCACGGTGACGTAATCGGCCGGTCTGGTGCGCTCGTCTCAACCTGCAGCACTTCATCTCGATTTCGAGCCTGCGGGGAGAGACATGAGAATCCGTACTGCCTTGGTGGCCCTGACCGGTATCGCCGGGATCATGGCGACCGCTACGCCCGCAGAGGCCGCCTCGGCCGTCCAGATCTACCGGGTCTATTACGACTCTCCGGGCACGGACACCCGCAGCAACTCCAGCCTCAACGCCGAATACGTCGTGCTGAAGAACACCAGCCGGTCCGGCCACTCCGTGAAGGGCTGGACGCTTCGCGACAAGTCCAACCACGTCTACAAGATCGGAACGTTGACGGTGGGCGGTGGCAAGTACGTCACGATCCACACCGGCAGTGGCCGCAACACCGCCAGCCAGCTCTACTGGGGCTCGAAGGCCTATGTCTGGAACAACACCGGGGACACCGCCTACCTGCGCACGGCCGGCGGCAGCGCCGCGGACAGCTGCTCGTGGGGCAGCGGTGGTGCGTCGAAGTACTGCTGAGTGCCTATGCCACCTCGTCGACCTGGTCGATGGGGCGGAGCTCGTCGGCGTAGCTCACCGAGATCCGGCGCATCACGCCGTCCTCGGTGATGGAGTACTGGCCGAGCCGCCATAGCGGCGGCGAGTAGGCGTGGATCGAGACGCTCGCGTCCGCGGCTCCGACCAGCCGGTGGATGTGGTCGGGGCCGAAGCGAAAAGAGATCCCGTCGGGCACCACCGTCTCCAGGTGCGCGCCACCGATCCGTGGGTTGCACTCCTTCAGCGCACCACTGACGACCCGCACCGCCCCCGAGGAGATGTCGTGGTCATGCCACCCGGTGTCGTTGTCCTGGGTCCAGCAGAGCAGCCACACGTCGACGTACTCGTCCCGATAGAGCGACGCGTAGTGGCGCTGCTCGCTCGAGTAGGCGACATGGTCGCGCCAGACCTCGGGCCGGTCCGCAAGCCGGTCAACGAGATCTTGCAGTTCCTGCTTGCTGAGTGAACGGACGGGCAGGGCTTCCCAGGACATGGATGATTACTCACTTCCAGACAGTAGGCGGCGTGGATTGGCGACGCGGATGGCGTGCCCTCCGGCCTCGCCGAGGTTGAAGTCCGCGTGCTCCGGCGGCCCGGCGTACGGGCGGTCGGAGCCGTAGACGATGGCGTCGATGCCGATGGCCCGGGCCACGGCGTCGACCGCGCGGACGCCGTACGACGACGTCTCGACGAACGCGAGCGGGTCCACCACGCCCCGGCCGCCGCCTCGTGCCGCGAGGCGTTCGCCGTGCAGCGGGGCGAGGCCGGCCAGCAGGGTGAAGCAGGCACGCAGCCGAGGATGGCTCGGCCGCCCGAACGCGCGGAAGGCGAACCATGCCGCGTGCATCTGCTGGACGTACGGGACCAGCGCGGCCCACCAGCCGGGACCAGTGGCCGTCTCGGGGACCGGCCCAGGGTGGAGGAGCAGCGGCAGGCCGCGCTCCTGCAGCAGCTCGAGCAGGGGAGCGCAGCGCGCATAGCCGGCGGCGTCCGCCAGCGCCGTCGCCGGCAGTTGCAGCCCCGCGAATCCTCGGCCGAGCTCCTTGGCCGTCGCGGCGGCGTCGACCTCGCGTACACAGGCCGCAGCCCACGCCCCGAACGGCTGGGGGAGCGCGGCGGCCCCGTCGTGGTAGGCCCTGAGCAGTGGCTCCGCCTCCTCGGGCGGCAGCCACTCAATGCCCAGCGGAGTGGACAGGGACACCAGCGCCGTGTCCAGCCCGTCGGCACGAGCCAGCTCCGCGCGCCGCGCGAGGTCGTGGTCCTCGGGCGGGACGTCATAGGGCGGCTCGTTTTCGAGGTGCAGCGTCCAGCCGTCCAGAAACGGTGGCTCGCGGCGCCGCCGCAGCGCCTCCACGAAGGAGGGGCTCCACAGGTGCTGATGCACATCGATGCCGGTCACGACCGTGAATCCCTCCCGCGACACCATGGAACCGATGCTTTCACCACTTCGCTGGTCGACATCGTTCGGAACACGTCTGAACCGCATCAGTAAACCGTTTCAGTGAACCGGTTCAGGGCTTGATCCGTCAAGTTGGGCCGGGTGTTTTCCGCCGTCGCGCCCTATGGTTGGCGGGTGCCTCGCAAGAGCAACCGAGCGACGATCCGAGAGGTGGCCGCGGCCACCGGCCTGTCTCCAGCGGCGGTGTCCTACG
Organism: Streptosporangiaceae bacterium; assembly: GCA_025964715.1. GTDB lineage: Bacteria > Actinomycetota > Actinomycetes > Streptosporangiales > Streptosporangiaceae > Actinomadura_C. The sequence continues at coordinate 11,172 of JAOPYH010000159.1, forward strand.
CCCTTCGTGGCATCCAGACCTCCGAGGAGACCCAGGAGCGGGTGCGGCGGGCGGCCGATGAACTGGGATACGAGGCGCACCCGATCGCCCGTGCGCTGGCCAGCGGCCGCAGCGGCGTCGTCGGTCTGCTGTCCGGTTCCCTCGAGGACTTCTGGCAGCAGACCCTCGCAGTGGGGATCGGACGAGAGCTGCTGGCCCGGGATCGCTACGCGCTCATCCTGGACGCCGGCGGCGACCCGCAGCGCGAACTCGATCTGGCCCGGCGGCTGAGGGACCAACGGGTCGACGGCATCATCGTGCAGCCGCTGGACCCGTCGGCTCCGCTGTGGGCCGACCTCGCCGAGACGCTGCCGGTCGTCTCGATCGGCGACGCGCTGGACGGCGGCCGTGCCAAGGGCGAGGTCGTGTTCGACAACCGCCGCGGGGTGACCCTCGCCCTGGAACATCTGCACGGCCTCGGACACCGCCGCATCGCCGTGCTGACCTCCACGCGGGCCAGCACCCCGGACCGGCCCGCCGACGTGCACGTGAACTCCGAGGCCGAGCGGCTCGCGCTGCAGGTCACCATGGTCACGGCCCCGCAGGCGCTGAAGGAGGCCACGCTCGTCGCGCTGGAGGTCCTGTCGGCGGATCCCGCGCCCACCGCGGTGTTCTGCTTCTCCGACTCGATCGCCTACGGCGTCTACGCGGCGACGCGCGAGCTCGGGCTGGCCGTGCCGGGTGACGTCTCGGTCTGCGGGTACGACAACCACCCGATCTCAGCACTGCTGACACCCCCGCTCACCACGGTCGACTGGGACATCGACGGCATCGTCAACGCGGCCGTGCGGGTGGTGGTCGGCGCGATCGAGGGCAAGCCGCGGCGTCGCCGCATCGTGCGTGAGCCGACCCTGCGCTACCGCTCCTCGACCGGCCCGCACGGGTGACCGGCCGCCTCCGGCCACCGGAGCCGCGGCCCGGCTCTCACCAGGGGCCCCGTCGCGGTTCGGCGGTTATGCCGGCCGAGAAGTCCTCGAGATCGAGAAGGTCGGCGGCAGCGGCGATGTCGCCGTCGAGAGGCCGGTCCTCCGCCCGGGGGTCCAGAACCGCGGTGGCGAGGTCGTAGGCGACCTTCAGCGGACCTCCGGCCGGAGCGCGGCCTTGCATGCGCAGAGCGCGGATGGCCCCGACGAGCTCACAGCCGAGGGCGATCCGGTAGGCGGCGAGGGCGTCCGTGGTCGCCCGGGCGGACTGCGGCGAGAAACCGGCGTGCTCCTCGACACCGCGCGACAGCACGGCGTTGCCGAGCGCGGCCGGGCTGGCATAGCGACGGATGTCGGCGATCGCGGACTGCGCCACGTACTCGAGGATCATGATGCCGGAGCTGGCCTCGGTCGCGGCCAGGAACGGGTGCAGGCCGGTGAACGACGGCTCGACGAGGGTGCCGAGCCGGGACGCGGACAGGGCGACGGTCTGGAACAGCGCGGCCCGCGCCGAGTCGAGGGCGAGCCCGACATAGGCCGTGTGGAAGTTGCCGTTGTGCCAGACGCTGCGGCCGGCCACGTCCACCAGCGGGTTCTCCGCGGCGGCGTTGATCTCCCGGGTCACGACTCCTTCGGCGTACGCCGCCGAGTCGACCGCAGGGCCGTGCACCTGCGGAAACGCGCGGTAGCCGTACGGATCCTGGATCCGCCCCGGGGAGGATCCCTCATAGGCCAGCAGCGTCCGCATGGCGGCCGCGACCTGCTGCTGGCCGGGGTGGGGGCAGGCCTCGTGCACGATCGGCGCGTAGGGCTCCAGAGATCCGTACGCGGCCATCAGCGACAGCGCCGCGATCACGACGGAGGCGCGCAGCAGCCGGTTCAGATCGGTCACCGCGATCGCGGCCTCGGCGAGGATCGCGGCGTTGGAGCTGATGAAGGCCAGGGCATCGGGGGAGCGGAGCGGGAACTCCGGGCCGCGCTCGCCGCCGATCCACTGCCGCTCGCCCAGCAGGCACAACGCGGTGGAGGCCAGTGCCGTGAGGTCGCCGGTTCCGATCGCGCCATAGATCGGTACGGGCGGTGTCAACCCGAGGTTCACCACGTCCGCCAGGACCGGCAGGACACCGGGGTCCACCCCGGCGCCGCCGGCCGCCAGCTGGTTGAGCCGCACGGCCAGCATGGCGCGGCCGATCTCGGGGCTCAGGAGCGGGCCGGCTCCCGCGGCGTGGCTGCGCAGCAGTCGCAGCCCGTGCGCGTCGGCGTCGTCCCATTCGACATCGACCAGCCGGTTGGCCCCCACCCCCGTGGTCCGCCCGTATACAGGCTGTCTGCTCGTCACCTCGCGGGCGACCTCCCACGCCTCACGGGCGCGGTCGAGGCCGGCCTCGGACACGCCGACGTGGACCTCGTCACGTGCGATTCGCGTCACGTCGGCACATGTGAGGGCCGTGCCGTCGATAACGATTCGGGCGCTGATCACATCACCCTCGTCACAATCCGTACTAATTCCGCCGTCATAGTAGACAATTGCAGGCCCGGGTCGGACGCTTCAAGGTCCGGTGACGTGCGCACTCATCGTTGGGTACGGTCGTTCGGGCATTGTTTTACGCAATCTTGGCACTCGATGAGATCACGGCGTCAACCGCGCCGGTGAGGAGGTGGGTCGTCTGATCACCTTTGACGGCGTCACGAAGCGATACGCCGATGGCACCGTGGCCGTCGACGGCCTCAGCCTGGAGATTCCCACCGCCAAGATCACCGTCCTCGTCGGACCGTCCGGCTGTGGCAAGACGACCACGCTGCGGATGATCAACAGGATGATAGACCCGACCGGCGGCGTCATCAGTATCGACGGCACCGACGTGCGGTCCAAGAAACCGCCGGAGCTGCGCCGCGGGATCGGCTATGTGATCCAGCAGGCCGGGCTCTTCCCGCACCGCACCGTCCTGAACAACATCGCCACCGTGCCCTTCCTGCTCGGCTGGGACAAGAAGAAGGCGCGCGACCGGGCGCGCGAGCTCATGGAGAGCGTCGGCCTCGACGCCGCCATGGCCTCCCGCTACCCCTACCAGCTCTCGGGTGGTCAGCAGCAGCGTGTGGGCGTCGCCCGGGCGCTGGCGGCGGATCCGCCGATCATGCTCATGGACGAGCCCTTCAGCGCGGTCGACCCGATCGTGCGGAGCAGCCTGCAGGACGAGTTCCTGCGCCTGCAGTCGGAGTTGCAGAAGACGATCGTGTTCGTCACCCACGACATCGACGAGGCGGTCAAGCTCGGGCACCGGATCGCGGTGTTCCAGGTCGGCGGCACCCTGGCGCAGTACTCCACCCCCGAGGAGCTGCTCGCCAGCCCCAAGGACGGCTTCGTGACCGACTTCCTCGGCGGCGACCGCGGCCTCAAGCGGCTGCGGTTCTTCCAGGAGCTGGACGCCCAGGACGCCGCGGTGCCGGCCGAAGCGGGCGAGACCCCGGTCGGAGGCCAGTGACCCCATGGCCGTGATGGCAATGGCAGGCGACGGCGAGCCGCTGGTCCGGTGGAACTGGATCACAGGGCATGTGGGGGACTTCGCCGACATGACCGGCCAGCACCTCTACCTGGCGCTGCTGCCGGTCGTGCTGGGACTGCTGATCTCCATCCCGCTCGGCGTCGCCTCGATCCGCTGGTCGTGGTTGTACGCGCCGGTGTTCGCCGGGGCCAACCTGCTCTACGCGGTCCCGTCGCTGGCGCTGTTCATGCTCATGCTCGACCTCACGGGACTCAACTCCGCGCTGACCGCGATCGTCCCGCTCACCGGCTACACACTCGCGGTCCTCGTGCCCAACGTGGTGGACGGGCTCCGCCAGGTGCCCGACTCGGTGCGGCAGGCGGCGACGGCCGTGGGGTTCGGCCCCTGGCGCAGGCTGATCCAGGTCGAGCTGCCCATCGCCGTACCCGTCATCATGGCCGGCCTGCGGGTCGCGACCGTGTCGAGCATCAGTCTCGTGAGCGTGGCCGTGCTGGTCGGCCAGGGCGGGCTGGGACAGCTGTTCACCGACGGTGCCCAGCGGGAGTTCCCGACGCCGATCATCGCGGGGATCGTGCTGACGATCCTCCTGGCCTTCGCGGCGGACCTGGTCCTGGTCCTCGCGCAACGGCTGCTCACCCCATGGGCGAGGACCCGGAGGCGAACGGCGTGAACATCATCGGGCTCTTCTGGGACTGGTTCAGCCACGCCCCGAACTGGCACGGACCCGACGGGATCCCCACCCGCCTGGCCGAGCACATCTGGTACTCCGGGCTGTCGCTGCTGGTCGCCGCGGCCATCGGGCTGCCGCTCGGACTGCTCACCGGGCACACCGGCCGTGGCGGGCTGCTGGCCGCGAGCCTGGCCAACTTCGCGCGTGCGCTGCCCACCCTGGGCATCGTGATCCTGGTCGTCCTCCTCTATGGGGTCGGGCTGGTGCCGGTGCTCGCGGCACTGATCGCCCTGGCCGTGCCCCCGATCCTGGTGAACACCTACGAGGGCATCCGTACGGTGGACGCCGACGTCAAGGACGCCGCGCAGGGCATGGGCATGACCTGGCGCGAGGTCCTGTTCCAGGTGGAGATCCCCGCGGCGATGCCGCTCATCCTGCTGGGCCTGCGCACCGCGGCGATCCAGATCGTGGCCACCGCCACGGTCGCCGCCTATGTGAGCCTCGGCGGGCTGGGCCGCTACATCTTCGACGGATTCCAGCGACAGGATTACAACGCGGTCGTCGGCGGCTCGGTGCTCGTCGTGCTGCTCGCCGTGATCGTGGCAGGGGTCTTCCTCCTGCTGCGCCGGTTCCTGGTCCCCGCGGGCGTTCGCCAGGGCGGGAGGGCGGCCTAGCCAGGACGCTCTGCCCGCGCCGTCCGCACGTCCGATCTTCCGCAAGCCAGATCGGTCCCCCGAGAGGATACGTACGCATGAAGTCAATGATCCGAGCGGCCGCCGTCACGGCGTCCGCCCTGCTGGCCCTTACCGCCTGTGGCGGAGGCACGTCGGGCTCCGGCAGCCCGCTGTCCGGAGGCTCGTCGAGCGGGGCGGGCAAGGGTGGCAGCGTCACCGTCGGCTCCGCGAACTTCCCGGAGAACGTCCTGGTCGGCGAGATTTACGCGCAGGCCCTGCAGGCCAAGGGCGTCACCGTGCAGAAGAAGCTCAACATCGGCGCGCGTGAGATCATTTTCAAGTCCGTCCAGAGCGGTGAGCTCAGCGTGCTGCCGGAGTACAACGGCGCGCTGCTGGCCTACGTCGACAAGGCGACCAAGGCCACCACGACCGACGAGGTCGGCTCCGAGCTCAAGAAGAAGCTCCCCTCCGGCCTCGAACTGCTCAACCCCGCGGCGGCTGAGGACAAGGACTCGGTCACGGTGGCCAAGGCCACCGCGGACCGGTACCACCTGCAGAAGATCGACGACCTCAAGCCGGTCGCCAAGCAGCTGGTCATCGGCGGGCCCCCGGAGTTCAAGACACGCCGCCAGGGACTGGTCGGCCTGAAGGACCTCTATGGCGTCGAGTTCAAGGCCTTCAAGTCCCTGGACGTGGCCGGCCCGGTCAGCGTGAGCGCGCTGAAGAAGGGCGATGTGCAGGCCGCCGACCTGTTCACCACCGACCCGGCCGTCGGCAAGAACGGCTTCGTGACGCTGCAGGACACCAAGAACCTGTTCAGCGCGCAGAACGTGACGCCGCTGGTGAACACCTCCAAGGTCAACGACACGGTGAAGAGCACGCTGAACGCCGTCTCGGCCAAGCTGACCACGCAGGACCTCCTCGAGATGAACACCAAGATGTCGGTCGACAAGGAGGACGCTGACGCGGTCGCGAAGGCGTGGCTGCAGAAGGCCGGCCTCGGCGGCTGATCCAGGGCCGCACTTCACATATCGGGGGAGGGCTCGGCCGGGCCGCCGGGCGGCGCGTGGCCGCCGAGGCGGCGGGTGAGTTCGGCCGCGGTCGACCGGACCTGCTCGGCCAGCGGCGGCCAGCCCTCCTCCGGCCGGTCCTCCCGGCGGAACGTCACCGTGATCGCGGCGGCCGGGTGCCCCACGTGGTCGAAGGAGCAGGCCGCGATGCTGGCCAGGCCCTCGGTGACGTGGCCGTCCTCGACCGACCAGCCGCGGCGCGCGTCCTCGGCCAGCACCCGGCGCAGCTCCCGCAGCGACCGCGGCCCCTTACCCGTACGGTCGACCAGCGGCCCGGGGAACAGCGCCCGCACCTGGGCCGCGGGCAGCTGCGCGAGCATCGCCAGGCCACTCGCGGTGAGCTGGGCGGGCAGCCGTACCCCCACGTCGGTCACCAGCGTCGCGTGCTCGCGCGGCTGCTCCTTCACCAGATAGAGCGTCTCGGCGCCGTGCAGCACGCCGAGCTGGACGATCTCGCCGGCCCGGTCCACCAGCGGGCGCAGCAGCGGCCTGGCCAGGCGCTCCAGCGGGCCCTGCCGGAGATAGGCGGAACCGATCTCGAACGCCGCGACGCCCAGGCCCCAGCGCCGGGCCTCCGGGAGATACGTGACGAATCCGTCCTCGGCCATCGCGCGCAACAGGTGGTAGGCGCTCGACCGCGGCAGTCCCAGTGAACGGGCGATGCCGGCAGCCGACAGAGGCTCCGCCGCCGAGGCCACCAGGCGAAGCACCGCGAGCGCGCGCCGGGCGGCTGGAACCTGACTCACGCGGGCCATTGTCTCGTATCCGAGACACAACTTGCCATCCGCCTGATGCCCTCGGTCAGGCCCTCGGGTCCAATAGGGGTATGCAGACCACCGTGACCCAAACAGCCCAGGGGGCCGTGCCCGTGGGGCCGGAACCGCTGACGTTCGAGCAGGTGGTGGCGGTGTCCCGCGACGGCGCGGAGGTGCGGCTCACGGACGAGGCGCTCAAGTGCATGGCCGGCTCGCGCGAGCACGTCGACGAGCTCGCCACCCGCCCGACGCCGGCCTACGGGATCTCGACCGGCTTCGGGGCGCTCGCCACCCGGCATATCCATGAAGACCAGCGCGCCCGCCTGCAGGTTTCCCTCGTCCGATCGCACGCCGCCGGCAACGGTCCCGAGGTGGAGTGCGAGGTGGTCCGCGCGCTGATGCTGCTCCGGCTCCGCACGCTCGCCACCGGCCGTACCGGCATCAGGCCCGTCACCGCACGGACGCTCGCCGCGCTGCTCAACGCCGGCATCACCCCTGTCGTTCACGAGTACGGCAGCCTCGGCTGCTCCGGGGACCTCGCCCCGCTCGCGCACGTCGCCCTCGCCCTGCTCGGGGAGGGAGAGGTACGAGACGCGGGCGGCACGCTGACCCCGGCGGCGGAGGCGATGGAGCGCGCCGGCATCCGGCCCGTGACCCTGGCCGCCAAGGAGGGGCTGGCCCTCATCAACGGCACGGACGGCATGCTCGGCATGCTCGTCCTGGCGATGACCGACCTCCACCGGCTGCTCACCATGGCCGACATCGCCGCCGCGATGAGCGTCGAGGCGTTGCTCGGCACCGACCGGGTCTTCGCCGCCGAGTTGCAGGCGCTGCGCCCGCATCCCGGGCAGGCCGCGTCCGCCGCGAACCTGCGGGCCATGCTCGCCGATTCGCCGATCATGGCGTCCCACCGCGGCCCCGACTGCCCGCGGGTCCAGGACGCCTATTCACTGCGCTGCTCCCCGCAGGTGAACGGAGCCGCCCGCGACACCCTGACCCACGCCGAGCTCGTCGCCTCGCGAGAGATCGACAGCGCCATCGACAACCCCGTCGTGCTGCCGGACGGCAGGGTGGAGTCCAACGGCAACTTCCACGGCGCCCCGATCGCCTATGTGCTGGACTTCCTCGCCATCCCGGTGGCCGATGTCGCCTCGATGTCCGAGCGCCGCACCGACCGGATGCTCGATGTCGCGCGCTCCCACGGCCTGCCGGCGTTCCTGGCCGACGACCCGGGCGTCGACTCCGGTCACATGATCGCGCAGTACACACAGGCCGCGATCGTCTCCGAGCTCAAGCGGCTGGCCGTGCCCGCCAGCGTCGACTCGATCCCGAGTTCGGCCATGCAGGAGGACCACGTCTCCATGGGCTGGAGCGCGGCCCGCAAGCTCCGCCGCGCCGTGGACGGCCTGACCCGCGTGGTCGCCATCGAGGCCCTGACCGCGGCCCGGGCGCTGGACATGCGTTCACCGCTGCGGCCGGGCCCGGCGACCGGGGCGGTCGTGGCCGCGCTGCGGACCCGGGTGCCCGGCCCGGGCCCCGACCGCTTCCTCGCGCCCGAGATCGAGGCGGCCGTCGAGCTCGTGCGCGCCGGCTCCCTCATCACCGCCGCCGAGTCCGTCACCGGACCGCTGACCTAGGACGTGCCCCATGACCGCTGGACCCCGCCCCGTACGCTCCCCGCGTGGCACGACCCTGAGTGCCAAGGGCTGGCCTCAGGAGGCCGCCATGCGGATGCTGATGAACAACCTCGACCCCGAGGTCGCCGAGCACCCGGACGAGCTCATCGTGTACGGGGGGTCCGGTCGCGCCGCGCGCGACTGGGCGTCCTTCGACGGCATCGTCCGGTCGCTCCAAGACCTCGAAGGTGACGAGACGCTGCTCGTGCAGTCCGGGAAGCCGGTCGGCATCTTCCGTACGCACGAGTGGGCGCCCCGGGTGCTGATCGCCAACTCCAACCTGGTGCCGCAGTGGGCCACCTGGGAGGAGTTCCGCCGGCTCGAGTCCCTCGGACTCACGATGTTCGGCCAGATGACCGCGGGCTCGTGGATCTACATCGGAACCCAGGGCATCCTGCAGGGCACCTACGAGACCTTCGCGGCGGTGGCGGCGAAGCGCTTCGGCGGTTCGCTCGCCGGGACCATCACGCTGACGGCCGGCCTCGGCGGCATGGGAGGCGCGCAACCGCTGGCGGTGACCATGAACGGTGGTGTCGCCATCTGCGTCGAATGCGACCCGTCACGCATCGACCGGCGGGTCGACCATCGCTACTGCGACGTCCGCGTCGACGATCTCGACGAGGCACTGCGGCTCGCGGTGCGGGCGCGGGACGAGCGCCGGCCCCTGTCCATCGGGCTGCTCGGCAACGCCGCCGACATCACCGCGGAGCTGCTGCGCCGGGACGCCCCGATCGACATCGTCACCGATCAGACCTCCGCCCATGACCCGCTGATGTATCTCCCCAGCGGCGTCCGGTTCGAGGACATGGCAGCGGAGCGGGACAAGGACCGTGACGGGTTCATCGACCGGGCCCGTGACTCGATGGCCGCGCACGTCGAGGCGATGGTCGGCTTCCAGGACGCCGGTGCCGAGGTCTTCGACTACGGCAACTCGATCCGGGGCGAGGCCGAGCTGGCGGGCTATTCGCGGGCGTTCGACTTCCCCGGCTTCGTCCCGGCCTACATCCGGCCGATGTTCTGCGAGGGCAGGGGCCCGTTCCGGTGGGCCGCGCTGTCCGGCGACCCCGCGGACATCGCCCGTACGGACCGGGCGATCCTGGAGCTGTTCCCGGAGAATGAGCCGCTGGCCCGCTGGATCCGGATGGCGCGCGAGAAGGTGCACTTCCAGGGGCTGCCGTCGCGAATCTGCTGGCTGGGTTACGGGGAGCGCGACAAGGCCGGGGCGGTCTTCAACGACCTGGTCGCGCGGGGCGAGGTCAGCGCACCCATCGTGCTCGGCCGCGACCACCTGGACTGCGGCTCGGTCGCCTCGCCCTACCGGGAGACCGAGGGCATGGCCGACGGGTCCGACGCCATCGCCGACTGGCCGCTGCTCAACGCGCTCGTCAACACCGCGTCGGGCGCGTCCTGGGTGTCGATCCACCACGGGGGCGGCGTCGGCATCGGCCGGTCCATCCACGCCGGCCAGGTGTGCGTGGCCGACGGCACGCCGCTCGCGGCGCAGAAGCTGGAGCGGGTGCTCACCAACGACCCGGGCATGGGGGTCATCCGGCACGTGGACGCGGGCTATGAGGGTGCCGTCCGCGCCGCCGAGAGCGGTGGCGTCCGGGTCCCGATGCGGGAGAGCTGAGAGGAGACCTGTGAGTTTCGAAGAGATGTGGGCGTCGCTGCTGCCGATCGGCCGGGACGCGGCCACGGGCGGCTATGACCGGTTCGCCTGGCTACCCGCAGAGCTGGAGTGCCGGGCGTGGTTCCTCGACCAGGCCCGCGCCCGCGACCTCACCATCGAGCAGGACCGCAACGGCAACCTCTTCGCGTGGTGGAACCCGTCGCGCGACCAACCGCGAGATCACGGCGGGATGGACGGAGCCGTCGTGACCGGGAGCCACCTCGACTCCGTGCCCGGCGGCGGCGCCTTCGATGGTCCCCTCGGCGTGGTGAGCGCGCTGGCGGCCATCGACCTGCTCCGGGAGCGCGGCCGCACGCCCGTCCGGCCCATCGGGATCGCCGTCTTCGCCGAGGAGGAGGGCGCCCGGTTCGGGGTGGCCTGTCTCGGCTCGCGGCTGCTCACCGGGGCCATCGAACCGGCCCGCGCCAGGGCGCTGCGGGACGCCGACGGCGTGTCGCTCGCCGAGACGCTGCACCGGAACGACCTCGACCCGAAGGCGATCGGCCCGGATGACGACCTGCTGCGCCGGATCGGCTGTTTCGTGGAGCTGCACGTCGAGCAGGGCCGCGCTCTGGACGCGCCCGTCGGTGTGGCCGGGGCGATCTGGCCGCATGGCCGCTGGCGGCTGGACTTCCACGGTGAAGGGAACCACGCCGGGACCACCCACCTGAAGGACCGCCGCGATCCGATGCTGCCGTTCGCCGGCACCGTCCTCGCGGCCCGGCGTAGCGCCGACAGCCACGACAGCCTGGCCACGATAGGCAAGGTCCACGTGACGCCTGGCGGGGTCAACGCCATCCCCTCGCAGGTCACCGCCTGGTTGGACGCCCGCGGCCCGAGCGAAGAGGCGGTCACGGCCACCGTCGAGGAGATCGTCGGCAGCGCTGAGCGCGCGGCGGCCGAGCACGGGGTCACGGTGGAGCTGACGGCGGAGTCCTACACCGGGATCGTGGCCTTCAACGAGCGGCTCAGGGACCGGGTCTGCGGTGCCATCACCGGGGCCGGGCTGTCGCGGCCCCCCGTACTCCCGACCGGCGCGGGCCACGACGCGGGGATCCTGTCCGCGCACGTGCCAAGCGCGATGCTCTTCGTCCGTAATCCCACCGGTGTCTCCCATGCTCCCGCCGAGCGAGCGGAGCCGGCCGACCGCCTCGCCGGTGTGGAGGCGCTCGCGGCCGTGCTGGCCGACCTGGCCTGCGGCGCCCGCGCGCGGGAGACGGGCGATGCCTGAGACCGTCTGGCACGCCGAGCTGGCCTGGCTCGGCGACCAGGTCGCCGTGGATGTGCTGATCAAGGCGGACGGTGAGCGCTTCACCAGCGTCACGCCAGGCGTGCCGGCGCCGCCTGGGGCCCGGCGGCTCCGCGGACTGACCCTGCCCGGCCTGGCCGACGCCCACTCCCACGCCTTCCACCGCGCTCTGCGGGGGCGCGCCCAAACCGGAGGCGGCACATTCTGGACCTGGCGCGAGCAGATGTACGCGATAGCCGGACGGCTCGATCCGCAATCCTGTTTCGCACTCGCCCGCGGGGTCTATGCCGAGATGGCGCTTGCCGGCATCAGTTGCGTCGGCGAGTTCCACTATCTCCACCACGGCGCGGGCGGGCGGCCCTACGACCAGCCGAACGCGATGGGCGCCGCCCTCATCGCCGCCGCGGCCGAGGCCGGCATCAGGATCACGCTCCTTGACGCGTGCTATCTCGCCGGCGGGATCGGGCGGCCGCTCGCCGGCCCGCAGCTGCGGTTCGGTGACGGGTCGGCCGACGCCTGGGCGGCCAGGGCCGGTGCCCTGCACAAGGCCGAGGAGGGCACATCGCATGCCCGCGTCGGCGCGGCCATCCACTCCGTACGGGCCGTGCCGCGCGAGCATCTCCAGGTCGTGGCGGCCTGGGCAGCCGACCGCGGGGTGCCCCTGCACGTTCACCTGTCCGAGCAGCCGGCGGAGAACGAGGAGTGCGAGCGGGCGTACGGCATGAGCCCCACCCGGCTGCTGGACGAGGGCGGAGCCCTCGGTCCCCGGACCGTCGCGGTGCACGCTACCCACCTCGGCGACGACGACATCGCGCTCCTCGGCGCCACGGCGACCGGCGTGTGCATGTGCCCCACCACCGAGCGCGACCTGGCCGACGGGATCGGGCCCGCCCGGGAGCTCGTGCGGGCGGGCTCGCCCATGTCCCTCGGGTCGGACCAGCACGCCGTGATCGACCTGTTCGAGGAGGCTCGCGCGGTCGAGCTCGATGACCGGCTGCGCACGAGGCGGCGGGGCCACTGGCGGACTGGAGAGCTGCTCGCCGCCGCCACCGCGGACGGCCACTCGGCGCTCGGCTGGCCGGACGCCGGCCGGCTGGCGCCCGGGCAATACGCCGACCTGGTCACGGTGGCACTCGACTCGGTGCGGCTGGCCGGAACCGAGGCCTCGTTCGTCGCGGAGGCGGTGGTCTTCGCGGCGACCGCGGCGGATGTGCGGGACGTGGTCGTCTCCGGCCGGGAGATCGTCCGTGACGGGCGGCACCAGCTCGTCACGGACGTGCCGGGCACGCTGCACGCCGCCATCCGCTCGGTCACCAGCGGATGAGCTCCGGGTGTCGCGGCTCCCGCAGGAGCCGATGAACCCGCTTCCGTCGCCGGGCTGCCGGCGCCTGCGACTGTCGTGTTCCGGGGACTCCGACACGATGGATCTCACGGCTTTTGGCCATCACGCGCCGAGAGTGTCCGTTACCGTGGCTTTCCGGCCAGTCCTTGCAGCGCTAATGGGGGTCACCTTAATTATGCGGCGATATGTCGCAATGGCGGTTTTTATCGTCACTGCGTTCGCGCTCGTGTTCGTGCCGGGGCCGGCGATGGCCGACACGGTGGAGATCCACGACAACTCCAGGGTCCTGAACGCCACTGATCTGCGGGGCGTCGCTTCGACCCTCCCTGATCCGGTGCGGATCTACACGGTTACCCAGCCGACCGACAACGCGGCCTTGGCCACGTGGCTGACCAGCAAGGGGGACCCGGCATCGAATGTCATCCTGATCGTGCTCAACACGCGGACGAAGCGGCTGGTGTGCCGGGTCGGCAACCGGTCGGGGCTGACGCAGAGCGGACTGGACACGGCGTTCGAGGCCTTCAAGAGCGAGAGCAGGGTCAGCAACGGTAACGAGACGGACTCTCTCACCGCGATGCTCGACTCGTTCAAGGCGTCATTGCGGCAGGCCGGCGTGACCGCGCAGCCGAGCGCCAAGCCCACGGCGTGGTCGACGACCCTTGGGTCCGGCGGGAAGGTCCACGTGAGCGTTTCGCGGAGCCGTAACGCCTTTCACGGTTTGCTCGTCTGGGCGGTAGGTTCCATTTTCTGCCTCGTGTCCCTCACGCTCATCGCGCTGCTACGCCGCCGCCGGAGCCGGGGCGGCGCGGCACCGGCCGTCGGCCATCCGGTCCCGCAGGGGGTCCCCGGCTATGGCCCTCCGGGCGCGGGCTACGGCAACACCCCCTCGGGTCCGGGCTACGGCTCTCCGGCCGGTCCGGGCTACGGTCCTCCGGCCGGTCCCGGGTACGGTCCTCCGGCCGGTCCGGGCTACGGTGCTCCGGCCGGTCCCGGGTACGGTCCTCCGGCCGGCCCGGGGTTCGGACCCCCGGCCGGTCCCGGGTACGGTCCTCCCGCCGGCCCGGCGTACGGTCCTGCGGCGAGTCCCGGCAACGGACCCGTTGGCCCAGGTCAGGGCGGCCCGCCGTCGGGCGATCCCGGGTCAGGGAACCCGCCGGCCGGTCCGCCTTCAGGGGAGCCGCCCTACGCCGCCTGGTGACGCAGGCGCCCGCATTCGCCTGCCCGCCATTTCTCCAAGCACCGTGTGACCTGCGATGCTGATGCGGTGAGCCTCGCGATCACCAACATCGGCGAACTCGTCACCAATGACCCGGCCGTCGGGAACGGCGCCCTCGGGCTGTTGCGAGACGCCGCGCTCGTGGTCGAAGACGAGCGCGTGGTCTGGGTCGGGCCCTCGTCGGCCGCGCCGGCGGCCGACGAGGGTTACGACGCCGCCGGGCGGGCCGCACTGCCGGGGTTCGTCGACTCACACGCCCACCTCCTTTTCGCCGGCGACCGCGCGGAGGAGTTCTCCGCGCGCATGAGCGGTCAGCCCTACGCGGCCGGCGGCATCCGGACCACGGTGGCGGCCACCAGGGGTGCCTCCGACGATGACCTGCGTGCCAACCTCACCCGCCTGGTGGATGAGATGGCCCGGCAGGGCACGACCACCGTGGAGTGCAAGTCCGGGTACGGCCTGACCGTGGCCGACGAGGAGCGGGCCGTGCGGATCGCGGCCGAGGTCACCGACGAGGTGACCTTCCTCGGCGCGCATGTCGTGCCCGGTGAATACGCACACGACCCGCAGACCTACGTCACGCTGGTCAAGGGCGAGATGCTCGCCGCCTGTGCGCCGTACGCCCGGTGGATCGACGTCTTCTGTGAGCAGGGCGCGTTCGACCCGGACCAGACCCGCGAGATCCTCGACGCGGGGGTCAAGGCGGGCCTCACGCCCCGGCTGCACGCCAACCAGCTCGGTCATGGGCCGGGGGTTCAGCTCGCCGTGGCCTATGGCGCCGCGTCCGCGGACCACTGCACGTTCCTGTCCGACCGTGACATAGAGGCACTGGGCCAGTCCGACACCGTCGCGACCCTGCTTCCCGGCGTGGAGTTCTCGACCCGCCAGCCCTACCCCGATGCGCGTCCCCTGCTCGACGCGGGGGCGACGGTGGCGCTGGCCACGGACTGCAACCCCGGCTCCTGCTACACCTCCAGCATGGCGTTCTGCGTCGCCGTGGCGGTGCGGGACATGGGGATGACCCCGGCCGAAGCGGTGTGGTCGGCCACGGCCGGCGGGGCGGCCGCGTTGCGCCGCACCGATGTCGGGCGCCTGGCCCCCGGCGCCCGGGCGGATGTGCTGCTTCTGGACGCCGCGTCGTACGTCCATCTGGCCTACCGGCCGGGCGTGCCCCAGGCATCCGCGGTCTGGAAAGCCGGGCGTCTCACCGCCTCCTGATCCGGACTGACCTTATTTCGCATTTACGTGCTTAGGCGCTTTGGCCTGCGTTCTTTCGGTCGGGCGCGGCCGTGCCTCACTGACGGCATGGGCGTTCTTCACGGTTCGGACGTTACATCCGACTCTAGAAATGTCAGCTTAAGGCTGCAATTCTCTCCTTTGTAAACATAACAAAATCCACACAGCATATTGGTGTTAATGTAGCTAACTACTTACATGGCGTAAGGGAACCTTTTATGGACAAGCGGTATGAGATTTACTGCCTGCGTGATCGGTTCTTCTATGACTCGCCACTGTCCGTCGAGATCGAGGACTTCTCCGTCTCCAGGGTGGCCCCACCCGCCGGCTGGCAGCGCATCGCCCGCGGAGAGTGGCTGGTCTACGTACCGCCGGTGACCCGGATCCCCGGACAGGGCTGGAAGATCCACGTCTCGACGCGGCACGAGGACGCCGACCAGGTTCTCCGGCTGACCTACGACTACTGCGTCCCGCGAGGGATTTCGTTCAAGCACCTGAATGGCCCACAAGTGCATTACATGCGAAATGCGAAATACGCGCCTCGCGGAGCCAGCGGCAAATTGATCACGATATATCCGGAGGACGACGCCGAGCTGGCCGTGATCCTGGCCGAGCTCGGCGAAATCCTGGCCGGCCGGCGCGGGGCGTACATCCTCAGCGACCTCCGGATCGGCGACGGACCCCTGTACGTCCGGTACGGCGGGTTCGCCGAGCGCTACTGCGAGGACGAGCGGGGCCGGCTGGTCGCGGCCTTCGAGGACGGGGACGGCAACCTGGTGCCCGACCGCCGGGAGCCCGTGTTCTCGGTGCCGTCCTGGGTCAGCCCGCCCGAGATCCTGGCCCCGCACCTGGAGGCCAGGAACGCCGTCTCGACGGTGGACCTGCCCTACCGGGTGAACCAGGCGCTGCACTTCTCCAACGGCGGCGGCGTCTATCGCGCGACGGATCTGCGCACCGGCACCGAGGTCGTTCTGAAGGAGGGCAGGCCCTACGCGGGCCTGGCCGCGGACGGCGCCGATGCCGTCACCCGCCTGCAGCGTGAGCGCACGATCCTCGAGCGGCTCGAGGGGATCGACGGGGTCCCGCGCGTCCTCGACTACTTCACGCTCGGCGACCACCACTTCCTGGTCGAGGAGCTCGTCGAGGGCAGGACGCTCAACACCTTCTTCGCGGAGCGCCATCCGCTCCTGAACCCCGAGCCCGACCCGGCCGAGGTGGCCGGCTACACCGAGTGGGCCCTCGGCGTCTACGTGGGCGTGGACCGCCTGGTGGAGCAGATCCACGCGCGGGGCATCGTCTTCGGTGACCTGCACATGTACAACGTGATGATCCGGCCGGACGACACCGTGGCGCTGATCGACTACGAGGTTGCGGCACCGGTCGAGGAGGCGCACCGGCAGACGCTGGCCAACCCCGGGTTCCTCGCCCCGCGTGACCGTTCCGGGCTGGCCATCGACCGCTACAGCATGGCGTGCCTGCGGCTGGCGCTCTTCACCCCGATGACGACCCTGTTCGTCCTCGACCGTGGCAAGGCCTCCCACCTCGCCGAGGTCATCGCCGGCCTGTTCCCGGTGCCCCGGGAGCTGCTGGACGGGGCGGTCGAGGAAATCCTCGGCGGCGACCCGGCCGGCCCGATCCCCGTACTGTCCGAATGGGAGCCCGCCCGCGAGTCGCTGACCCGCGCGATCCGCGCCAGCGCCACGCCAGAACGCGACGACCGCCTGTTCCCCGGCGACATCGAACAGTTCGGCGGGGCCGGGTTGGGCCTGGCCTACGGCGCGGCCGGCGTGCTCTACGCGCTCGACGTGACAGGCGCGGGCCGCTATCCCGAGCACGAGGACTGGCTCGTACGGCACGCCACGAACCCGGCCAGGAACACCGGCCTCGGCCTGTACGACGGCTTGCACGGCGCGGCGTTCGCCCTCACGCACCTCGGCCACCGCGACGAGGCGCTCAAGGTCGCCGAGCTCTCCCTGGGCGAGCGGTGGGACCGCCTCGGCTCCGGGCTGCACGACGGCCTCGCCGGCATCGCCCTCAACCTCGACCACCTGGCCGAGGTGACGGGGGAGCCGGGCCTGCGGGACACCGCGATCAAGATGGCGGACATGGTGGCCGACCGGGTACGGGCCGCGAGGGGTACGCCTCCCCAGGCGGGGCTGCTTCACGGGATGTCCGGGCCCGCGCTGATGTTCCTCCGGCTCTACGAGCGCACCGGGGACGCCGGGCTGCTCGAGCTCGCCGCCACGGCACTGCACCGGGACCTCGACGGCTGTGTCCTGGACGCCAACGGGGCGATGCACGTCGTCTCCGGCTCCCGGATGCTCCCGTACCTGGGCAAGGGCAGCGTGGGGATCGGGCTTGTCCTGGACGAATACCTAGCGCACCGGCCCGACGACCGCTTCCACGAGGCCCGCGCGCAGATCCGCCGCGCTGCGATGTCGCCCTACTACGCACAGCCCGGGCTCTTCACCGGCCGTGCCGGGATGCTGCTCTACCTGAGCGGGCACCGCGACGGCGACCCCCGGACCGACGAACTCGTGGCCATGCACGTACGCAGCCTGGCCTGGCACGCACTTCCCTATGAGGACGGCATCGCGTTCCCCGGCGAGCACATGCTGCGGATGTCGATGGATCTGGCGACCGGCACCGCTGGAGTGCTGCTCGCCCTCGGCGCCGCACTGCACGACCGCCCGGTGACGCTGCCGTTCCTCACCCACAAGACCCAGCCCACTGCGAGACCGGAGAGGAGGTGACGACAAATGGCGCTTCTTGACATGCAGGGTATGGAGACCCCTGGCGGGCACGGTGGCGGCGGCGGCGGCGACTTCAACAGCAGCCTCAGCCTGCTTTGCCACAGCTCACACAGCATCACGATCTGCCTGTGATGTAAGAGCGGTCCCGCGGTCCCGGCCACGAGCCGGGACCGCGGGATCACAGGAGGTTTCGGGTGAGCGAGTCGGATCGTCTGCTCCTGGCCACGGCCCGGCACACCCGTGGGTGGGCCTGCGCGCTCGGCGCGGTCGCGGTGGGGCAGGCAGCGGCGGAGACCCTGTTGCCGGCGACGCTCGGCCGCGCGGTCGACGCGGCCATCTACGGCAACGCCGAAGGGCTGACCTGGCCCTTGCTCTTCGCGGCCCTGGTCACCTTCGTGGCCGGTGGTGACATCGTCGTGCAGCTCGCCGGCGGAGCGAGTGCCGCACAGGCCACGGCGTGGTTGCGGCACCGGCTCGTAGGGCACGTGCTCATGGTGGGCGCGCGCCCCCGCCTCCCGGCGGGAGAGATCGCCGGGCGGATGGTCACGGGCACCGCCGACGCCGGTTTCGGGGCGGGTGCGGTGATTCAGGCCGCGGCCGCCGTGGTCCCGCCGGTGGGGAGCCTCATCGCGCTCGCCCTCATCGACCCCTGGCTGGCCCTGGCCTTCGCGGCGGGCCTGCCCTTCATCGCGCTGCTGCTGCGGGCCTTCGTCCGCGACACCTCCGCCATCGTCACCCGCTATCTGCGGACCCAGGGCATCATCGCCGCCCGTCTGGTCGACGCGATCCGCGGCTCCCGCACCATCGCGGCGGCGGGGACGGCGGCGCAGGAGGAGGATCGCATCCTCAAAGGACTTCCCGAACTCGCCGAGCACGGCCACGCGACCTGGCGGGTGCAGGCCGGAGTCGCCTCCCGTGGCGTCCTGGCCCTACCGCTGCTCCAGGTCGCGGTGCTGGCGGTGGCGGGTCTGGAGCTGTCGGCGGGCAGGGTCACCCCAGGCCAGATGCTCGCCGCCGCGCAGTACGCCGGCCTGGGCGCGGGGATCGGGCCAGTGATCACCCACCTCGGCAGACTGGCCAGGGCCCGGGCCGGAGCACAGCGGCTGGTCGAGATACTCGCCCAGCCTGCGCTCCGGTACGGCACCCGGGTGCTCGCAGGCGGCGACGGGCGGCTGGAGTTCCGCGGGGTCACCGCCGGCGGCGTTCTCGACGGCGTCGACCTGGTGGTCCCCGGCGGATCGGCGCTCGCCGTGGTGGGCCGGTCCGGGGCGGGCAAGTCCCTGCTCGCCGCGCTGGCCGGCCGCCTCGCCGAGCCGGAGTCCGGCGAGGTGCTGCTCGACGGCGTCCCGCTCGCTTCGCTGAAGCGCCGGGAGTTGCGCCGCGCCGTCGGCTACGCCTTCGAGCGGCCCGCGCTGTTCGGCCACACGGTGGCGGAGGCCATCGGCTTCGGGCCGGTTCCGGCCGCCACGGACCGGGTGCGCGAGGCGGCCGAGGCCGCGCGCGCGGACACCTTCATCCGGCGGCTGCCGGAGGGTTACGGAACCGCTCTCGCGGACACTCCCATGTCCGGCGGGGAGCGGCAGCGGATCGGGCTGGCCCGGGCCTTCGCCCACCCGGGACGGGTCCTCCTGCTGGACGACGCCACCTCCAGCCTCGACACGGTGACCGAGCTGCAGGTCAGCCAGGCCCTGTTCGGTGACCTGGCCGGCCGTACCCGGGTGATCATGGCCCACCGGGCCGCCACCGCGGCCCGCGCCGATCTGGTCGCCTGGCTGGACCAAGGGCGGATACGGGCCTGTGGTCCCCACCACGACCTCTGGCGGGACGCCGCCTATCGGTCGGTGTTCCAGAGCGACGATGCCTCATGAGGACGTCTCGCGTGATGCTCGGCGCGCTCCAGGGCCGCGGGGCGGCCAGGATCGCCCTCTGGTCCGCGGTCGAGGCGGTGCCGACTCTCGTGTTCGGCCGGGCCATCGCGGGTGCCATCGACGGCTTCCTCGCGCACCGCCCCGCGACCGGCCTCGGCTGGCTCGGCGCGCTGTCGGTCGCCGCGCTGGTCGGCTCCTACGGCAGCCGGAGGATCTATCCGGTGCTCGCCGACGTGGTCGAGCCGTTCCGCGACGACCTCGTACGGCGGGTGGTCCGCGGGACGCTGCACCGGCCCGACCGGGGTGCGGTGGCCCGGCTCACCCATCAGGTCGAGATCGTCCGGGACACCTTCGCCGGCATGGTGATGATCGTCCGGGGTTTCGTATTCACCACGATCGGTGCGCTCATCGGCATGCTGTCGCTGGCGCCGATCGTCCTGGTCATCGTCATCCCGCCGCTGCTGCTCGGCGTCGGGCTGTTCCTGTGCCTAGTACGGCCCACGGCAGCCCGTCAGCGCGACCTCATGATCGCGGAGGAGCGCATCGCCGAATCCGCGTCGGCCATGACCGAGGGTTCGCGCGACATCGTGGCCTGTGGAGCGGAGGACCGGATCCGGGCCGACCTCGGTGGTGAGATCGAGGTGCAGGCCGCCGCGTCCCGCTCGATGGCACGGCTGACGGCCGCCCGGGTGTTCGCGCTCGCGGTGGGTGGCTGGCTGCCCCTGCTCCTGGTGCTCGGCCTGGCTCCGTGGCTCATGAGGCACGGGGCCACCGCCGGTGCGGTGGTCGGCTCGCTCACGTACGTGCTGCAAGGACTGCAACCGGCGCTGGCCAGTCTCGTCCAGGGGATCGGCGCCAGCGGGGTGCGCCTCGTGGTGACCCTGACCCGGATCCTGGAAGCCGGCCCGGACCTGCCGCGGCCCCCGCTGCCACGTCCGGCGGACGTCGACGCCGAACGCGATCTGGAGCTGCGCGGCGTGGGCTTCGCCTACGGTCCGCACGCCGAGCGGGTGGTGGACGACCTCGACCTATCCGTCCCGTACGGCGATCATCTCGCCATCGTGGGGCCGAGCGGCATCGGCAAGTCGACCCTCGCGGGCCTCATGACCGGCATGCTCGAGCCAGGGGCCGGTGAGGTCAGGCTCGGCGGCCGGGAGGTGAGCCCCTCCGCGGACCGGGTGCTGATCCCGCAGGAGGCCTACGTCTTCGCCGGGACGCTCCGCGAGAACATCACCTACCTCGCGCCGGACGTCGCCGAGGCCGCGCTCGACGCCGGTGCGTCGGCAGTGGGCCTTGGTGCACTGGCGGCGCGACTGGGCGGTTACGACGCGCAGCTCGATCCCGCCGCGCTGTCGGCCGGTGAGGCCCAGCTGATCGCGCTCTGCCGCGCCTATCTGTCACCGGCCCGCATGGTCGTGCTGGACGAGGCCGCCTGCCATCTCGATCCCACCGCCGAGGCCATCGCCGAGCGCGCCTTCGCCGAGCGCCCCGGGACATTGGTCGTCATCGCGCACCGGATCAGCTCCGCGCTGCGGGCCCGGCGGATCCTGGTGCTGGACGGACTGTCCGCGCGGCTCGGCTCGCACGATGAGCTGCTCCAGAGCTCGGCGCTCTATCGGGACCTGGTCGGCCACTGGTGGCCGGAGCGGGATCGCACGTCACAGCCATCCGGCCTCGCCGGCGATGCGAATCGCGTCCACACGGTTGCGAGCACTGGTCTTGCCGATGATCCTGGACAGGTGGTTGCGGACCGTCCGCACTGACAGGTAGAGCTGTTCGGCGATCTCGTCCGGGGAGGCGCCCTGGGCGGCGGCCTCGAGCACCTCCAGCTCGCGCGAGGTCAGCGGGTTCTGCGCCGTCTCCAGAGTCGCGAAGGCCAGCTCGGAGTCGACGACCCGCTCGCCCCTGGCGACCCTGCGCACCGCGTCGGCCAGCGTGGCGGGCCGCACATCGGTGAGCACGAAACCGAGAATGTGCGCGTTCATCCCCCGGCGCAGGTCACGAGGTCGACGGTGCTCGGCCATGATGATCGTGCCGCACTTCGGCACCTGCTTGTGCAGGGCTATGGCCGCGGCGAATCCCCCTCGTACTCGGATGTCGATGAGTGCTACATCCGGTGACAGCTCGAGTGCCGCGGAGATGATTTTTTCGCCCGAATCCAATTCGGAGACTACCGCGATGTCCGTTTCAGCGGAAAGCAGGGCCACCAGCCCGCCTCTCATCAGGTGCAGATCCTCCGCAATCAACACGTGAATCAATTCGGCTCCCATCCACCGCAGGGCGGTGCGCCAGCAGGCCCTCACAGGACAGGGACGTTTTCCCCCCGTTGGTTCGGCCGGTGGCACCAATAGCGCGTTTTGAGTTTCACTGAACTGTCCCGGCCCGAGGCTCAGTCGGTCAGCTCATGATCCAGGGTGAACGAGAGCCATGTGCGCGTCAACTCTTGCCGGTGAAGTGGCAAAGATCGGTAATTTGCTACCCTTGTCGAGCCGTGATATGAATTTTTTTCACAAAATGACCGTCGAGGGCGGATTCAGCTGGCTCATCGGTAACGACCGCTGACCCTGATGAGCGGCTGCGGCGCCGGATCTGCGTAGTCGACCGCCAGGACCTCGGCGATGAACAGCACGTGGTCACCGGCCGTGACGCGCTGCCGTGTCTCGCATTCGAGCGCCGCCGGCCCGCCTTCCACGATGAGGGCGTCGGACCGCGGGCCGCGGTGGTGAGGCACGCTCGCGAGCAGCAACCGCGCACTGGGCCGGCCCTCGGCCGCGAAGCGGCCGGCCAGCGCACGCTGGTCCGCACCGACCACTGTCGCGGCCCAGCGGTCCTGGCGGTGCAGGACCTCGTTCAAATAGGACTCCGCGCCGATGCTGACCAGCACCATCGGGGGCTCGAGGGACACCGAGGCGAAGGCCGTGACCGTGGTGCCGATGTCGTCGCGGCCGTCCCGTACGGTCACCAGCACGACGCCGCTGGCGAACGCGGACACGGCCTCGGTGAACTCGGCCGGTGAGATCACCGCCGCCCGCCCGGGCGGGTCAGCGAATGTCCCAGGAGCCGGGCAGGGTCAGCGGTCCGGCCGCCGGAAGCCCCAGCCGCGTGGCGAGCCCGGTCAGCGGCCCCCACGCGTCCAGCCGCATGGCCGCGGCCGTACGGTCCTCGCTCGACTCGGGTGCACGCAACCGGTCCAGCGGCGTGGTGTGCGGGAAGACCCGTACCGCGGCGTCGGCCGGTAGGCCCGCCTTCTTACGCGCCAGGTCAAGGGCGGTGTCGATCCCCCCGAGCTCGTCCACGAGCCCGTTGCGGCGGGCGTCGGCACCGGTCCAGACCCGCCCCCGGGCCAGTTCGTGCACCTGCTCGCGGGTCATCTCGCGGCCTTCGGCGACCTTGGCGGTGAAGTCTTCGTAGATCCGGTCCAGGGAACTGTTGATCCGTTCCCATTCGCTCTCGGTGAAGTCGCGTGTGGTGCTGAACATACGCGCGTGCGCACCGTTCTCGACGCTGCCGAGGCCGACGCCCAGCCGGTCCAGGAGCCCGCTCACAATGGGCTTGCCCACGACCACGCCGATCGAGCCGGTGAGGGTCCCGGGCTGGGCCACGATGGTGTCGGCCGCCATCGAGACGTAGTAGCCGCCCGAGGCGGCCAGGTTGCCCATGGAGACGATGACGGGTTTTCCCGCCTTGCGGGCCAGCACGACCTCGCGCCAGATGGCGTCGGAGGCCACGGCCGAGCCGCCGGGGCTGTTCACCCGGAAGACGATCGCCTTGACCCGGTCGTCCCGGACGGCGGCCCGGAACGCGGCACCGATCGTGTCGGACCCCATGGCGCTGCCCTGTCCCGGCATGGGGGAGCGCCCGCTGCGGCCCAGCCGGATCTGGCCGTGACCCTGGATCAGCGCGACGACATCCTGCCTGGGGCGGGGGAACCGTGGCGCGAGGGTGTGCGAACGGTTGTAGCGGGTGACATAGCGCAGCTGGGCGTCGCGCCCCGACTTCGCCCGTACGTAGGCGTAGACCTCGTCGCGGTAGCCGAGCGTGTCCACCAGTCCGGCGTCAAGGGCCTCGGAACCGAGCAGCGGCCCCCGGTCGATGAGCTCCTGGACCCGGTCCTCGGTCAGCCCGCGGGCCTCGGCCACGCCGGCGGTGATCTGCTCGCCGATCGAGATCACGAGCCGGTGGGACATCTCCTGGTGCTCGGGGGTGTACGAGCGCTCCATGAAGGTGTTGGCCATGGTCTTGTACTCATGCCGCTTGGCGAACCGCGGTGCCACCCCGACCTTGTCCAGTGCGTCCTTGAAGAACGGCTCCTCCAGCGACACGCCCGTCAGCCCGACGTCGCCGGACGGCTGCAGGTAGATCCGCTCGAACGCGGTCGCGAGGTAGTAGGGCACGGTGCCGTGGCCGGTCTCGCCGAAGGTCTCCGCCCAGGCGACCGTGAGCTTGCCCGTCGCCCGGAACGCGCGGACGGCGTCGCGCAGCTCCTGCGCCATGGCCAGCCCGATCCCGGCGCTGATCTTGACGACGAGAGCGCGGACCCGCGGGTCCGCGCGACCCCGCCGAAGGCCGTCGAGGACATCACGCAGGTGCGTCCGGCGCATCGAAAGGATCGCCGACAGCGGGTCCGCCGGAGCCGTCTCCACGATGCCGTCGGACAGGTCGAGTTCCAGGATCAGCGGCGCGCTTCGTCTGTCGCGCGCTTCCTTGACGAGGTCAACGACTTTTGCCGGGTCCACCATGGGGCCACCCTATGTCGCCCGCGACACCATGCCACTAGAGGCGGTCTGCCGCCGCATTTCCGGTCGCGGCTGGTTAGGCTCGTGTCATGGGGGACGGCGACGGCTGGGCCCGCTGCGGGCGTGGCCATATTCACTGGGGAAGGCACGGCGCCTCCGGGCTGCTTCCCTTCCACCGCGACACCGCCGAGGACATCACCTACGTGCTCCTCCAGCAGCGGGCCGGGTGGTGCAACGGGGGCGGCACCTGGGGGATGTTCGGCGGCGCTCGGGGCAGCCGAGAGGACGAGGTGGCGGCGGCCCTGCGCGAGACCGCGGAGGAGAGCAGCCTCCGGGCCGAGGGGGTGCGGGTCCACGGGATCTTGACCGATGACCACGGCGGCTGGCGGTTCACCTCCGTCGTGGCCTCGGCGCCGGAGCGGGCCAGCGTACGGCCCGCGTCACTGGAGACCAGCGACACGGCCTGGGTGAGCGCCGACGAGGTCGAAGGGATGCGGCTGTTCGAGCCGTTCGAGGCCTCCTGGCCGCGCCTGCGCACCGCGACGTTCAAGCCCGTCCTCGTCGTCGACGTGGCGAACGTGATGGGCGCTCGTGCCGACGGCTGGTGGCGGGACCGGGTCGGAGCGGCCACCCGGCTCCATGACCAGATCGTCCGGCTGGCCGGCCGGGGGGTGAGCGACATACCGCCGTTCGAGGTGAGCTATCCCGAGATCGTGCTGGTGGTCGAAGGGGTCGTTGCCCGGGAAATGGCGACCGATAGTGGCCAGGCCCGGCCGCGGCCGGGCCGCAGGCGTGGGCCGGTGGAGCCGGATGTCCGCGTGGTGCGCGCGAAGGGCAGCGGCGACGACGCCATCGTGGAGGTGGTCCGCGCCGCCGAGCCCGGCGCCGCCTATGTCGTCGTGACCGCCGACCGTGAGCTGCGCCGGCGCTGCGAGGAGCTGGGCGCCTCCCTCATGGGCCCACGTATGCTGTTGAACCAGCTGAGGTAGCCGCGCGCCGTACCCAGGCGGCCCCGGCCGGCTAGGCGTTGACGATGATGTGTCCCGCCTCCTTGAGGGCGATGACTGCATCGTCGCGGAGTTCCGCGGGCACGAGGACGAGATCGGCGTGGAAGGTCGAGGCCACGAAAACCGGGACCTCTGCCGTGGACAGGGGGTTCACGACGCCGGACAGCATCCCCGGGACGCCGTAGCCGGAGGGCCGGTCACTGTAGAACCCGATCCACCGGCGCCCCGCGTCCTGTCCCCAGGCCTCACGGATCACGGTCAGGCCCTCGGGCGCCCGGATCAGTGCGATCCACTCGTCGTCCTCGGGAAAGATGGCCTCTGGCGCGTGCCCGATGGTGAACTCGGACGGCACGATGCGCAGGCGCTGCGATTCCGGTGATGTCACCGCACCACCCTAAGAGATCCTGGTAGGAGGAACCTGTGCCCCAACCCGCCTCGCGGAGCATCGGCCGCCCGGCCGAGCCGGGCCGGGCCGCGTGGCCGACGCTCGTGGTGATCTCCGCAGGCGGAGTCATCGGCGCACTGGCCCGCTACGGCCTGTCGGCCGCCTTCCCGCACGGCCCGGCCGCCTTCGCCTGGGCGACGTTGGCCGTGAACGCGGCAGGGTGCCTGCTGATCGGCATACTGATGGTCGCGGTGACCGAGGTGTGGGAGACCCACCGGCTGATCCGCCCGTTCCTCGGCGTCGGAGTGCTGGGCGGGTTCACCACGTTCTCGACCTACATCGTCGACATCCAGCAGGCCCTGGCCGCCGGCGCGGCGCGTACCGCCCTGGCCTATCTGGCCGGCACCGCGGCCGCTGCCCTCACGGCGGTCCACCTGGGCGTGCGCGTGGCACGGCTGGTGACCCGTTCCCGTCGGCAGAGGGCCGCCGGAGTGATCGGCGGCACCGAGGGCTACCGCCCCTCCAGCCGCATCCAGCGATGACCGTGCTTCTGGTGGCGCTCGGCGCGGCGCTGGGCGCCCCGCTGCGCTACCTCACCGACCGCGCCGTGCGAGCCCGCACCGACTCGGTGTTCCCCTGGGGCACCTTCACCGTCAACATCACCGGTTCCGCACTGCTGGGCTTCCTCATCGCCCTCCCGGCCGGCGGCGCGGTCATGGCGGCGGCCGGCACCGGGTTCTGCGGCGCCCTGACGACGTACTCCACCTTCGGCTACGAGACCCTCCGCCTCGCCGAGGACGGGGACCGTGCCTACGCCGTCCTCAACGCCGCCGCGGGCATCATCGCGGGCCTCGGCGCGGCTTACTGCGGTATGGCCCTCGCCCAGGCCCTCGCGATCTGACCATCCTGCTCAGCCGCTCATCGCCTCGGCCAGCCGCATGATGAGCTGACGTGACTCCTCGGGGCTCATGGCCCTGGCCCGCAGGTGTTCGAAGACCCGCTTGTGGTCGTCGACGTCGGCGGGCTTGTCGAGGTGGAGGCTGCCGGTGCGATATTCGACGTAGGCGGTGTCGTAGGTCTCCGCACCGGCCAGCGGGACCGACATCAGCGTGAATCCGCCGACGTGCATGGCCGGATGTGCCCCCGCGGAGAAGGGCAGCACCCGAAGATCCGGACTGCCGGGTCCGGCCGGCCGGGCCAGCCGCCGCAGCTGGTGCGCCATGGCCGCACGCCCGCCGACCTCGTGATGCAGCACGGCCTCGTGCAGGACCACCGCCAGCGCGGGTGCGTGGTCGCCGGTCAGCCGCCGTTGCCGATGCATGCCCACCGAGATCCGGGCCTTCACCAGGTCATCGGAGGGAGGCAGCGGCTCGGCCTGCATCATCGCGCGAGCGTAGTCCTCGGTCTGCAGGAGGCCGGGAACCACCGCTGGTTCGTAGATCCAGAGACAGGACGCCTCGGCCTCCAGCCCCAGGCGGACGTCGAAGCCGGGCGGGATGGCATCACCGTAGACGTGCCACCAGCCGCGCTGACGTGCCTCGCCGGCGAGGATGAGGAGAGCCTCGCGCTCCTCGGGCCCGGTCTGGTAGAGGTCGCAGAGCTTGTCGAGAACCCGCCGGCTCACCGCGACCTGGCCGGTTTCCATCCGGCTGATCGACGAATCCGTGCGGGCGACGTGGTCGGCGGCCTCGACCATGGTCCGCCCCGACCGCAGCCGGAGCCTGCGCAACTCGATGCCGAGCCGAAGCTTGCGCACGGTAGGGCTCTGCTCCGTAGTCACCTCACGACCTCCCCGTCGTAGCGGTCAGTGTGTCGGGGGAGGGACCCGGGCGCAAGCAAGTCGGCCGGAATGGAATATGCAGTTGCATAAGCAGGGCCCGGCGTGTGATGCTACGGACGGTAGTCAATCCCCTACACACCCGTACATCAGCGGGTGATCCGAGGTGAGTGACCATGTCCGACGGCGAACCACGTATCCAGATCGAGACCTGCCTGGCCGAGCTCCAGCAGGAGCTCGCGAGCCTCGGGGTCACGGCGGCGGCCTTATGTGAGGAGACCGGGCGGCAGTGCCTGGAGGCGCGTGACCGCTGGGGACGCCCCATGCGGATCTACGTCTATGCCCAGTTCTACTGGTTCATGTGGGGAGCGGGCCCGGATGAGCGGCACTCGGTGTTCCGCGTCGGCGAGACGGCGATCCGGCTCGCCCGGGTCGCGCTGAAC
>JAOPYH010000240.1 GCA_025964715.1 Streptosporangiaceae bacterium
GGCGGCGGTCAGCTTCCAGAAATAGGACTAGGCCCGGGCTCCTGGGCGGGGGCCCGGGCCGCTGTACCGCAGCCGATCCGGCTGGCGCGCTCGCGATGGCGATTAACTCCGGCCTGGCCCCACCATCACGGTGCTGCGAGAGTCCCGTTCGAAGGTTGGCGCCAGGACGGGCCTTCTTTGCTGTTCACGCATGTACCCCGACTCAACGTCGGGCCGTGGGAGACATCCCCGACGGTTAGTTCACGCGTTATATATGTGGGCGATTTGTCCAAATTGGATGCGGCGGTCTTGGTCCCGCCGGCGCCAGCGCGGGAGTGGAGGCGGCCGACCAGCCCGTTGCTCCCGGCTCATCGCTCAGTCCGCCGGCTCCAGGCCGTTACCTCCGCGATCCGCGCGGCCACCGCGGGGTCCGCTGCGATCTCGGCCGGCAGCCAGGTGGTGCGATCGGGTCGCGCCGCCACCCCCTGGTCCGCGGTTAGCCCTTCGGCCGACGTTAGGTTCACCCTGTCGAGCTCGGCACCGGCCAGGTCCGCCCCAATGAGGTGGACATCGACCAGATGCCGGTTCGCCGTGGTCCTCCTCGATGAGGGCCAGCGCGAGGCTGGGCGGCGAGCGGGTCCGGAGGGACTCCTATCCGTCAGCAAGGGCCTTGAAGGTCGGCACCACGGTGGTTCAGCTGCGCTTGATCTCCGTGACGAAGGCTCGCCACGCCCCGGGCGCGAAGATGAGTGCCCCTCCGTCGGGATTCTTGGAGTCCCGGACGGCCACGACCCCGAGCGACACTGCGACCTCGACGCAGGCTCCACCGTTGGTGCCACTGCGAGTGCTCTTACGCCACACCGCCACCTCGACGCAGTTGCCGCCGTTTGGGCCACTAAGGCTGCTCTTGTGCCACACGGCGTCACTCAGGTCCATCTCTCGTCCACCGTTCTCCTGATGAGCTGGAGAGACTCACGCTGAGGTAATGCGCACGCCTGAATCGAATCCCAGAGGTCTATAAGAGCCTCAAGGTATTGGGGGTCGCGTGCAATCTCGCCTCGCACAGCCGTTTCTACGTACGCTACCTCACCGTTCCCGGCTCCGAGAGAGGCGATCACGAAGGTGCCGAGGACGCCCGGGTGCATCCCATGTGGGACTACTTGGACAGTCGTACGGGAGGACGCCGCGACCTCGATCAAGTGCTCCAGCTGCATTTCCATGATTTCCCTGCTGCCTACCGGACGGAGCAGGACCGCTTCATCCAGAACGCAACGAAGCTTCGGCGGGGGCGGCTCCTCTCTGCCCATCAAGTGCTGCCGTTCCATCCGCCCGGCAACCGCCTCCTCATCGCCGTCCAGTACCGCGTCGGCATATCCCTTGGTTTGCAGCAGACCAGGGACAACCGCCAGCTCGAAAGTACGGAGCACAGTGGCTTTGGCTTCGATTGTGGGCCATTCGCCGAACCAGGTCGGGAAGCGGTCGGCCTTGCGCCAGTCGAGCAGCCGCTCCAGCGCTCCGCCCGTTACCAGTGCCTCGTCGCAGGCCCGGGCGAAATCGGCCGAGGCGGGCAGCTGGCCCGTCTCGATCCCGCTGATGAGCGACTCGCTGAAATGCACCCGGTCGGACAGGTGGGTCTGGGTGAGTCCGGCCGCGAGCCGGTAGTGCCGCAGTTCCCGGCCCCAGATGGCCTGCGGGGCGTACGGTTCGGCCATTTTCGTCCTCCGGGTCCGAGTTCAAGGGCTCCAAGACCGCGCGGCCCGTCTCTAAGCCCATTTCACTTCGTGACGAACCTCCTACGGAAAGTAGTTTGCACCGGTCACGCTGGGAATCCACGCGGATCACGAAAAGTCGAGGAGTCCCGCCGTGCCGTACCCGAACCGAAACCGGCCACGTGGCGAAGCCGCGGACTCCCGCGGCTGTCCGCTGGAAAGCTCGCGCCTGCCCATGCGGCCGCAATCCGCCCAGGTGGCCCGGCGCCGGGTGCGCGAGACGCTGGAGCTCTTCGGCGCCGACCCGGCCGTCATCGACGACGCGGAGTTGCTCACGTCCGAAGTGGTGACCAATGGGCTGGTGCACGCGGCCCGGCCCGGCGGCGAGATGAGGCTGCTCATCTTCCGGGACGGTGACCGCGTGACCGTCGAGGTGCACGACCCCAGCCGGGCGCTGCCACACCCGGACGGCGCCCCGGACATGCTGTCCGAGTCAGGTCGCGGCCTGTTCCTCGTGAAGAGCCTCGCCGCGGATCACGGCGCGCACCGGACCGAGGGCGGCGGCAAGGCCGTCTGGTTCCAGGTCCTCGCCTGGCGATCCAGGTCGGAGGCGGATCTGCCGGCGGTCAGATCCTGAGGTTGCGCTGCAGGATGGAGACGGCTTGCACGGTCATATGGCCGCGCCACTCCAGGGCGGCCGCCGGCGAGAAGCTGGCGAAGTCCACGGCCCAGCCGCCGTCGTCCTGCTGCTGTTCGGCGAGACGCCCCAGTTCGGCCGAGATGGCTTCCGGCGTGAAGAGTGCCCGCACCGGACGGTCCGGCGTGGGAGCGAAGTCCAGTGGCCGCATCATCTCCTCGTCGGTGCCGCCTTGGACGTGCACCAGTCCGCTGGCGGGAATGTGCTTGGCCAGGCGGTCGAGGAGGGCCGCCGCCTCGGGGTGCGTCTCGTGCACGGCGTCGAGAAACTGCACGGCGAAGGCGAGTTCGAGCGCGTGCGGGGCGTCGCCGATCGTCTCGATGGCGGCGAGGCAATAGTGCGTGGCCCGGGCGAGCCAGGGATGGGCGGCGATGGCAAGGTCGTGCGCGGCCACGCGCTGAGCGGTGGCCGTCACAACGGCGGTGATCTGCAGCGAGGAGACCGTGGCGTCGGCCCGCGCCCACCAGGGTGCGCAGCCGGCCACGCTCGCGACGGGAAGCGCCAGCGGGAGTCCGCCATCGGGCAGGGAGACCGACGCGAGCCAGTCGCAGAGCGCGACGGCCTGCGGGGACGTGGTCGGAGCGAGGTCCTCGAAGACCTCGAACGCGTGCAGCGCGCCCCCGGGCTGGCTTTCCGGAGACCGCAGGTCGGCCTCGAGACCCCAGCCGTAGCCGCCGTCGAGGTTGCGGTAGGCGTCGAGGGCGGCCAGAACGGCCCCGGGGTCGGCGTCGCCCAGGAGCAACTGGAAGCGGCGGCGGTCCAGGACACGGGCGTGGGCGGCGGTGAAGTCCGCGGCGGCGGACAGGTCTACGTTCACGCGCTCAGCGTGCTCCGACCGGGGGGTGCTTGTCTTGCACGTTTCGGACACCGGAGCGACGCCGCGGACGGACGAACTTCGAAGCGAGTGCATAGGATCGCGGCGAACAGCCGGGCCGGTCAGGTGTGAGGGGCAACGTTGGACGACTTCATCGCGGGACTTCCGAAGTGTGAGCTACACCTGCACATCGAAGGCACCCTCGAGCCAGAGCTCAAGTTCGAACTCGCCGCGGCCAACGGCATCGACCTGCCGTACTCGACGGTCGAAGAGGCCCGGAACGCGTTCACCTTCAACAGCCTGTCGTCGTTCCTGGTCGGCTACTACGAGGGCATGGACGTCCTGCGCACCGAGCCGGACTTCTATGCACTCGCCTCCGCCTATCTGCGCAAGGCCGCGTCGCAGAACGTGCGGTACGCGGAGATCTTCTTCGACCCGCAGGCGCACACCTCCCGTGGTGTCCCCTTCGACATCGTGATCCGCGGCCTGCGCCGGGCCATCATGGAGGCCGAGCGGACGCTGGGCATCCGGGCGCAGCTCATCATGTGCTTCCTGCGGGACTTCTCCGCGGAGTACGCCATGGCGACGCTGCTGGAGTCGCTGCCGTACCGCGAGTGGATCGTCGGCGTGGGGCTCGACTCGGACGAGCGCGGCAACCCTCCGGTCAAGTTCGAGAAGGTGTTCGCCCGCGCCCGGCAGGAGGGCTATCTGCTGACGGTGCACTGCGACATCGACCAGGAGAACTCCATCGAGCACATCCGCCAGTGCGTCGAGGTCATCGGCGTCGACCGGATCGACCACGGCTCCAACGTGCTCGAGGACGAGCAGCTGGTCAAGGAGATCAAACGGCGGGGGATCGGCTTCACGGTGTGCCCGGTCTCCAACGGCTTCGTCACCGATGACTTCAAGGCCGAGGAGATCCGGCGGATGATGGACCTCGACCTGCGGGTCACCATCAACTCCGACGATCCCGCCTACTTCCTGGCCTACGTCACCGAGAACCTGCAGAGGATCCAGGAGCGGCTGCAGCTCACGGCCGCGGAGCTCGTGCAACTGCAGCGCAACGCCTTCGAGATCTCCTGGCTGCCCCGGACGGTCAAGGACGCCTACCTCACGGAGCTCGGCGAGTACGGGCGAGCACACGGCTGACCGGTTGTCCGGGCCGGGTGAGAAGTACGGCCCCCTCTGTGGACGTGCGGGGGCGGGTCAGATAGAGATGCCCTCTATGACCCGCTTGGTGCTTGGCCCCCTGCTCCGACATGTCAGCGACACCTCCGCCACGGTGTGGGTTGAGACCGACGGCCCCTGTGAAGTGCGGGTTCTCGACTCCACCGCCCGTACGTTCGCCGTGCACGGACACCACTACGCCCTCGTGGAGGTCGACGGACTCGAACCGGGGTCGCAGACCCCCTACGAGGTCGCGCTCGACGGAGCCAAGGTGTGGCCGGAGCCCGGCGCGTCCTTCCCGCAGAGCCGCATCCGGACCCTCGATCCGAACGGCCCGCTCCGAGTGACCTTCGGGTCGTGCCGCCGGGCGCCGGCGTCCGAGGACGAGCACGGCCTCGACGCGCTCGTCCCCTTCGCGCACCGGCTCGCGGCGGGCGGTGAGTGGCCGAGCGTGCTGCTGATGATGGGTGACCAGGTGTACGCCGACGAGCTGGGCGAGGAGATGAAGCAGTTCATCCGCAGCCGGCGCGGCCCCGGGGAGCGGCCCCGGGACGAGCTCGCCGACTTCGAGGACTACTGCCGGCTGTACAAGCTCGCGTGGGGCGAGGACCCGGCCGTACGGTGGCTGATGTCCACGGTCCCGGTCTTCACCATCTTCGACGACCACGACATCCGGGACGACTGGAACACCTCCTACACATGGCGGCAGGAGATGTGGTCACTGCCCTGGTGGCGTGACCGCATCGTGGGCGGCCTCGGGTCGTACTGGGTCTACCAGCACCTCGGCAACCTGTCCGCGGAAGGCCGCGCGGCGGACCCGTTGTACAAGGCCGTACGGGAGGCCGAGGACGGCGGGACGCTCCTCGACGACTTCGCCGAGCGGGCGGACAAGGAGCCCGAGACCGCACGCTGGAGCTATGCCCACGACATGGGGGGCACGCGGCTCATCATCGTGGACAGCCGCAGCTCCCGCCGGCTCACCCCCGACAGCCGCGCCATGCTAGACGACGGCGAGCTCGCGTGGCTGGAGGACCAGGCCGCCGGTGACTTCGACCATCTGCTCCTCGGCAGCTCACTGCCGTTCCTGCTGCCCCGCGCCATTCACCACCTCGAGTCCTGGAACGAGGCGGTCGCGGAGGGCGCCTGGGGACGCCTGGCCGGCCGTTGGGGCGAGAAGGTACGCCAGGGCGCCGACCTCGAGCACTGGGCCGCCTTCGAGGCCTCCTTCCGCCCGGTCGCCGAGGAGGTCATCCGGGTGGCGCGCGGCGAGCAGGGCCGGCCGCCGGCCGGTATCTCCTTCCTGTCCGGGGACGTGCACTACTCCTACCTCGCCCGGGCGGCGATGCCGAGTACCGAGACCGTCGTCACCCAGGTCGTCTGCTCGCCGCTGCGCAACCCGTTGATCCGCAAGTTCCGGTGGGCCAACCGCCTGGCGTGCACCCGCGCCATGGCCTGGCCGCTCAGGGCTCTGGCACGGCTCGCCGGCGTGCCGAGGCCGCCGCTGGATTGGCGGATAACCGAGGGTCCGTGGTTCGAGAACGCCATCGCGACCGTCGAGATTCAGGGCCGCCGTTCCACGGTCCACTGGGAGGCACCGAACAGTGAGACCATGCTCACCCGGCTCGGGCAAGCCCGCCTGTCCGCGTGAACCGGCGGCGGTGCGGCGGGTGTGGTCTCGATCCCGCATACTTTCCAGCAACGGTGACGAATCGCCGTATCGGCTTACTGCCGATTGAGACTTCACTACGCTATTGGTGCCCGGGATCCTTCCATGGCTCGCCGACTACGCGGAGTGGGTCGAGGCGGCCTGGTGTAGAGGAGGCGGTGTCGCGTGGATCGCAGCGCGCTGTTCGTAGATGCCGGCTACCTGCTGGCGGACGGCGCGATGGCGGTGCACGGAACCCGCCATCGAGAGACCGTGTCGTGGGATTTCAGCGGCCTGTTGCAGCTCATGACGAACCTGACCCGTGAACGCACCGGCCTGCCGGTGCTGCGCTGTTACTGGTACGAGGCGACGATCGAGGGCCGGCGCTCCGCCGAGCACGAGGCGCTGGCCGACCTGCCGGGCCTCAAGCTGCGGCTCGGGCGCATCCGCCCCGGACGCCGTGAGGGGCTGGACAGCGAGATCCACCGCGATGTCATGACACTCGCGCGCAACGGCGCCATCGCGGACGCCGTGGTGGTCAGCGGCGACGAGGACCTCGCCCCGGTCATCGCCGACGCCCAGGCCCTGGGCGTGCGCGTCACGGTGGTGCACGTCTCCACGGAAGGCAACTGGACCATCTCGCGGGTGCTGCGCCAGGAGTGCGACGACCTGATCGAGATCGGGTCCGGCCATCTGCGCCCCTACGTCAACAGCCTGACCGGAGCCGACACCTCGGCGGGCCCGCTGTCGAACGGACACGGCACCAGCTCCGGCACCGCCATCTCGCCGATGCGGACCGGGCCGCACAGCAGCCCTCCGCCCAGCTCCCCCATCACCGGGCAGCCGCGGTCGGAGCACATGTCCACGCCGCCACGCGTGACCTCCTCGTCACCAGGCCGGCACGGAAGCCCGCCGGGCATGCCGCCCGGGGGACCCGTCCACTCGGCCCCGACGCCGGCCGCGCCCTCCCCCACGTCGTCGCACCCGCCGTCCCAAGGGCCCCCGACCGGGCAGCGGGGCAACACGCAGTACGTCTCGCGGCCCCCCCAGCAGCACGGCCCCTATACCGCGCCACAGCAGATCGCTCCACCGCAGCCACAGCAGAACACGCCGACCCTGTCGGAAGCCGTCAAGGCGGCCCACCAGGAGGGCCAGGACTTCGGCGAGTCCGTGGCGCGGGACGCGCCGGCGCTGTGGCTCGAGGCGGTGCTCGCCCGTAAGCCGCGAATGCCGTCGGATCTGGAGGCGCGGCTGCTGCAGGGCTCCTCGCTGCCGATCGACTTCCTGCTCCACGACGAGGTGCGGCACGCGCTACGGCGGGGGTTCTGGGACGCGCTCGAACGCTCCCGGCGCTAACGGACCGGGATTTCAAGCGGGACGGCCGATCATCCGTAATCTCCCGCTTCGCCAGGCGACTGGCGGGTAGCGTCTAAGGCGTGACGCATGTTACGGAAGACGATCTCGACGATCTGGAATTCGACACTCTGCGCTCCGGCGATCATACGTCGGCGGCGGAGCGGCTCGGTGAGCTCGCCGCGTCCGTGTCGGGTGGGGTGTCCAGGGCAAAGGTGCTGCTGAGGGCGGGCGAGCAATGGCAGCATGCGGGCGAACACGCCAAGGCGGCGGAGCTCTACGAGCTGGCCATCCAGGACGGGGGCGAGACGTACGGCGATCCGCGGGCCTATCTCGCGGACGCGCTGTTCGAGCTTGGGCGCAAGGACGAGGCGCAGGCGCTGGTCGACCAGATCCGCGCCGAGGCCCCGGATGACCCGGAGGTCTATCGCACGGTCGCCGAAGTGCTCTATGAGAAGGGCGACGTGAGGGGCACCTACGAGTGGGCGACCTTGGGGGCCGACGTCGTCCTGGCCGTGCAGGACCGTGGCGAACGCGAGTCCGCGGAGGACAGCCTCGAGGCACTGTTGCGGCTCCGCTACCGGGCCCGGCTGGACCTCGGGCATCCCGAGGACCAATACGACACGCTCCTCGACGACCTGCTCAAGAACTAGTCCGCTACGCGGCCTGGCCGCCGCGGCACAACCGAGACGCCGTCCGGGACACGGGCACCATCCCGTGGCCGCTCACATGACCGCGATGAGCTCCCGGACGGCCTCAGCCGTACCCTCAGCGCCGGGATCGCCGGGCCCCCGCGCGACCACCGGCCAGTCCCGGAGCCGGGCCTGGCGGGCCTCGCGGTCATGCTCCGACGAGGTGTGCAGATAGCCACAGGGCGCGTCCGGCCAGTCCTGCGCCCCTGCGGCGGGAAGCTCCGCGTCGATGAAGAGGTAGCCGGCCACGCGCCGGTGGGCCGCCCGCTGTGCGGCGGCGATGGCCGGGAGCAGCGGCCCCGCGGCGCCGTGCGCCACCAGGACGAGCGGATGGGCCGGGGCGCACTCCGCGATCTGGAGGGCGGCCTGAGCGACATAGCGGCCCGCGTAGGGCGGCCGGTCGCCGCCCTCGATCTGCGGCACCAGGACCTTCTTCCCGGACGAGCGCAGCAGGTCCGGTAGGGAGCCCCAGGCCGCGGCCGAGGCGAACGGGCTGTGCAGCAGGACCAGGGTGCCGGGAGTCATGGTCCAACCCTTCCATTGCCGCGATTAGGCTTCGTGCGTGAACGATCGGGAAGACCTGCTGAGCGAAATCAAGGACAAGGCCGTCGTGCACGGCGACTTCGTGCTGTCGTCGGGACAACGAGCGTCCTGGTACGTCGACCTTCGGCGCATCACTTTGGACGGGGCGTCCGCGCCGCTGGTCGGCCGCGTCATGCTCGATCTGACCGGCGACCTCGACTACGACGCGGTGGGCGGCCTCACGCTCGGGGCCGACCCCGTGGCGGTGGCGATGCTGCACGCCGCGGCCGCGCGGGGACAGCGGCTCGACGCCTTCATCGTGCGCAAGGCCGACAAGGTGCACGGGCTGCAGCGGCGCATCGAGGGCCCGGATGTCGCCGGGCGACGCGTGCTGGCCGTCGAGGACACCTCGACGACCGGTGGCTCGGTGCTGACCGCGGTGGAGGCATTGCGTGCCGCCGGGGCCGAGATCGCCGGAGTCGCCACGATCGTGGAACGGGGCGCCGCGGACCGGATGCGGGGCGAAGGCCTGGAATACCGCTCGGCCTACACCCTGGACGACCTGGATCTCGATCTCGGCTGAGGATCCCGGCCGGCCCGCGCGACCGTACCGGGCCAGGCCGCCGGCCCGCGCGTCAGGTTAAGCTCTGGCCCGCGGGCGGGTGGCCGGCCTTTGCCCGGCCCATTGGGTTCAGGGGGCCGCGATGTGCCACTGGGCTCGCTGCCCCGACGTGCGCTTTGGCTGGCGCCTGCCGTGGATATAGACCTCCACCGCGCCGCCGTCGGCGACGACGGCATCCAAGGGAGCCTCGTTGTACTCCCGGATGTCGCCGGTGTTGAGCACCCCGTCCTCGAGCACCTGTGAGGTGTTACCCGACACGGTGACGTACACCTTTGTCGGCCCTCCGGTGACCCGGATCATGAGTGTCTGCCGCGCGGCGATGCTGCGCGATGGATGGCTCGCGGTTCTGGACTGAGGCGCGGCCACGGAGGTGCCGGTCGCCGGGCTCTCCATCATGCTGGAGGGTGCTGCGGAGTCAGAGCTGAGTGCGCCGAAAAGCGCAACACCGCCCACGACTAGCAACACCAATACCAGCATCACGGCGAGCACCGCGATCAGTATGCGCGCGTGGCCGCGAGGATCCGGCCGATGACGTCCCACATGGGGAGGTTAGCGGGAACTGTCACCACTCAGCGACGGCCGTGACTCTTCCGGGTCGTTTTTCTCGCTGTCCTGGTCCTTCCCGCCGTTGCCCCTCAGCACCTCACGGAGCACCGGAACGACGGAGGCCAAGACGGCGACGGCCACGACAGGGAGAACGAACTTGTCGATGCCATGGACGCGACTTCCCAGGTAGTGACCGAGAAGGACGACGGATTCGGTCCAGATGACGGCTCCGACGGTGTTCCAGATGAGGAACCTGCGGGCACTCATCTCCAGCATCCCGGCGAGCGGATTCAGGAAGGTTCGAACCACCGGAATAAAACGTGCGAGCACGACGGCTTTGGCCGGCCCGAACTTGTTGAAGTAGTGCTCGGCCTTCTCGACGTGCTGCTTGCGGAACAGCCGTGACTTCGGCCGGTCGAAGAGCTTGCGCCCGTAACGTGCGCCGAGATAGTGCCCGAACTGAGCGCCCGCGATCGCGAACAGCGGTGCGGCGACCAGCAGCATCGGCAGCGAGAGCGGTTTGACGCCCACCCCGCCGGCGCCGGCCACGGTGGTGAAGAGCCCCGCGCTGAACAGAAGTGTGTCGCCGGGGAGGAAGAACCCGACGAGCAGACCCGTCTCGGCAAAAATGATCAAGAGAATGCCCAGCACACCGAAGGTGGTGATGAGCGACGTCGGGTCTATCCAATTCACAGCGAGATCCACATCCCGAGCGTACCCGCCAGCGAGGCACGTTTCCCCCCGCGGACAACTTCGGGATACTGGGTGTGGGGCGACACCCTGCGCCCGCCCTCGTGCTGCCTGGAGCCTCATCTACATGGGAGTGTCGGCGCGCTTCGAGTCGCACCGACGGCACTGTGGACCCGCGCAAGAAAGGATGTTGATCATGCCCATAGCGACCCCCGAGGTCTACGCGCAGATGCTGGACCGCGCCAAGGAGGGCGGCTTCGCCTACCCCGCGATCAATGTGACGTCGAGCCAGACCCTCAATGCGGCGCTGCGTGGCTTCGCGGAGGCCGAGAGCGACGGGATCATCCAGGTATCGACCGGCGGTGCCGAGTACCTGTCCGGCTCCACGGTCAAGGACATGGTGACCGGGGCCACGGCGCTGGCCGAGTTCGCCTGGGTCGTCGCGGAGAAGTACCCCGTGAACATCGCTCTGCACACCGACCACTGCCCCAAGGACAAGCTGGACACCTTCGTGCGTCCGCTCCTGAAGATCTCTCAGGAGCGCGTCGCCCGCGGGGAGCTGCCGCTGTTCCAGTCGCACATGTGTGACGGCTCGGCCGTGCCCCTCGAGGAGAACCTCGAGATCGCCAAGGAGTTGCTGGAGGAGGCCGCCAAGGCCCACGTGATCCTCGAGATCGAGATCGGCGTCGTCGGCGGCGAGGAGGACGGCGTCGCGAACGAGATAAACGAAAAGCTTTACACGACGACCGCCGACGCCCTGGCCACCGTCGCCGCCATGGGGCTCGGCGAGAAGGGCCGCTACATCCTCGCGGCCACCTTCGGCAACGTGCACGGGGTCTACAAGCCCGGTGCCGTGAAGCTCCGTCCGGAGGTCCTCAAGGAGATCCAGGACGCGGTGGCGGCCGAGTACGGCAAGGAGGTCCCGTTCGAGCTGGTCTTCCACGGCGGCTCGGGCTCCAGCCTCGAGGAGATCCGTGAGGCGCTGTCCTACGGCGTCGTGAAGATGAACATCGACACCGACACGCAGTACGCCTTCACCCGGCCCATCGCCGACCACATGTTCCGCAACTACGACGGTGTGCTGAAGGTCGACGGCGGAGTGGGCAACAAGAAGCAGTACGACCCGCGCGCGTACGGCAAGGCCGGCGAGGCCGGAATGGCCGCCCGCATCACGAGCGCCTGCGAGAACCTGATGTCCGCCGGAAAGAAGATGGCGTAACCCCTTTTTGCGCAGACGTGATCGTGCAGTGGTTCGCGCCCGCCGCGAACCACTGCACGATCACGGCGTGCGGGCCGATGGCCGAGACTCCTGGGCCGCATGTGAGCCGAGTGGGCGCGGACGTCCCGACCGACCTACGATGGGCGCCATGACCCATAATCTGCTCGGCGGGCCGCCCCCGACCCAACTGCCGGACCACGTCGAGGCGCGCGAAATGCTCGAGAGCGGCATCGACCCCGTCGAGGTCGCGGCCCGTTTTCCCGAACACCCCGGGGCGTGGGCCAGCCTCGCCGACCGCGCCTTCGACGCCGGCAGCGTCATCGAGTCCTACGCCTACGCCCGTACGGGCTATCACCGCGGACTCGACCAGCTCCGCCGGGCCGGCTGGAAGGGCCACGGGCCGATCCCCTGGGAGCACGAGCCCAACCGCGGCTTCCTCATCGCACTGAACGCACTCGGCCGCGCGGCCGGGGCGATCGGGGAGGAGCAGGAGGCACACCGGTGCAAAACCTTCCTGCGTGACAGCAGCGCCGCAGCGGCGGACGCGCTGTCCTAGCGAAGGCGCCGGTTTCCTCGCAGCTGATGTCCGGGTACCAT
Organism: Streptosporangiaceae bacterium; assembly: GCA_025964715.1. GTDB lineage: Bacteria > Actinomycetota > Actinomycetes > Streptosporangiales > Streptosporangiaceae > Actinomadura_C. Next base: position 12,253 of record JAOPYH010000240.1, read on the forward strand.
CGGATCGCAAGAGGCCCCGACGCACTTGCGATCCGGGGTCTTCGTCATGTGAGGAGAGGGAGGCCGCCTGATGCCTGCCATCGTGCTTGTCGGGGCACAGTGGGGCGACGAGGGCAAGGGCAAGGCCACTGACCTACTCGGCGGAGATGTCGATTACGTCGTTCGGTACCAGGGTGGCAACAACGCGGGGCACACGGTCGTCATCGGGGACAAGAGCTACGCGCTCCACCTGCTGCCGTCCGGGGTGCTGTCGCCTGACGTCGTCCCGGTCATCGGTAACGGGGTCGTGATCGACCCGGGCGTCCTGCTGCAGGAGATCGACGGCCTCAAGGACAGGGGCATCAGCTGCGACCGCCTGCTGATCTCGGCGAACGCGCACCTGATCATGCCCCACCACCGGGCACTGGACAAGGTGTCCGAGCGCTACCTCGGCAAGGCGCGGATCGGCACCACCGGACGTGGCATCGGCCCGGCCTACGGCGACAAGATCGCTCGAATGGGCATCCGGGTGCAGGACCTCTTCGACCCGAGCATCCTCACCCAGAAGATCGACCTGGCGCTGCGCGAGAAGAACCAGGTCCTCGCCAAGGTCTACAACCGCCGCCGCATCGACTCCGGTCCGATCGTCGACGAATACGTCACCTACGGTGAGCGCATCAAGCCGTACGTCGCCGACACCGGCCTGATCCTGAACAAGGCCCTCGAGGCGGACAAGGTGGTCCTGCTCGAGGGTGCCCAGGGCACGCTCCTGGACGTCGACCACGGGTCCTACCCCTTCGTGACCTCCTCGAGCCCGACCGCGGGCGGCGCGTGCGCCGGTTCCGGCATCGGCCCCACCAAGGTCACCCGCGTGATCGGCATCCTCAAGGCCTACACCACGCGGGTCGGCGCCGGCCCCTTCCCCACCGAACTGCTCGACGAGATGGGCGAATACCTCCGTACGACCGGTGGGGAGTACGGCGTCACGACCGGGCGCGACCGCCGGTGCGGCTGGTTCGACGCCGTGATCGCGCGCTATGCCGCCCGGGTCAACGGCATCACCGACTTCTTCCTCACCAAGCTCGACGTGCTGTCCGGCCTCGACAAGGTGCCCGTCTGTGTCGCCTACGACATCGACGGTGAACGGTGTGAGGAGATGCCGGCCTCCCAGACCGGCTTCCACCACGCCGCCCCGGTCCTCGAGTACTTCGACGGCTGGAAAGAGGACATCAGCGGCGCCGAGTCCTTCGGCGACCTGCCCCGCAACGCCCAGGCGTACGTGCGGGCGCTCGAGGAGATGTCCGGCGCGCAGATCTCCGCCATCGGCGTGGGCCCCGGGCGCGACCAGACGCTCACCCTCCGCCCGCTGATCTGAGCCGGCGTCCCCGGCGCCCGGCGCCACTCGCGCGACACCTGAAGTTGAGCCATCCGTAACCGGACGCCCGAGTGACGTTCGATCACTGTCCGTACCTTCCAGACGTGCCCCGCGGTGACGGGGCCCGTCCAGAGGGGGAAGGACACTGCGAGACCGGGTCGAACTACACGGTCATCGGGGCGCACGCGGGTTGCGGCCGGAGAACACGCTTCCGGCGTTCGAGCACGCGCTCGCCATCGGAGTCGACGCCCTGGAGCTCGACGTCGGCCTGACCGCGGACGGCGTGGTGGTCATCAACCACGACCAGTCGCTGTCGGACGTGACGATCAGGGACACCGCGCCGAGCAGTCCGGGCGACCCGATGTTCCCCTATGTCGGCCGGCGCATCCGCGACCTCACCTTCGCCCAGATCCAGACCGTGGACGCCGGGTTGCGCCGCCAGGGCGACGCCGACCCCTTTCTCCTCACCCAGCTTCCGCTGCCCGGCACCCGCATCCCCACGCTGGCGCAGGTATGCGCGCGAATCGAACGGCTGAACGCCCGCACGCCCGTCCTGTCCGTGGAGCTGAAGACGGACCCGACCTGGGCCGACGCCGACGTGGCCCGGCTGGTCGCGGCGGTGGCCGAGGTCGTCGGCTCCCGCGGGCTGATGGGGCGCACCCGCCTGCTCGGCTTCGACTGGCGCGTGCTGGTCCATGCCCGGCGGCTGGCCCCCGAGGCCGGCCGGGTGGCTCTGCTGGAGGACAAGACCCTGCGGGCCGCGGCGGACTGGTTCGCCGGGGCCGCGGTGGCCGACCGTCGTGGGTTTGGGCCGGATGCCGCCGGATGGTCCGGCGCCGTCTCCGGGGCCATCTCGGTCGGTGCGACCGTGCTGTCCCCGGAGCGCTCGATCACCTGCCCGGAGCTCGTCGCCGAGGCTCATCGCCGCGGGCTTCCGGTGACGGTGTGGACGGTCAACGACCCGGCCGAGATGGCGGCGTTCATCGAGCTGGGCGCGGACGCCATCGTGACCGACTACCCGGACCGGCTCCGCACGGTCATGGACGCCCGCGGCCTGCCCCTGCCACCGCGCTACCGCGCCGGGAGCCCGGCCTACGCGGGCTGACCCTGCTCAGAGCCAGCCGTTACGGCGGAAGCCGCGGTGGAGCAGCAGGCACGACAGGGCCATGAAGCACATCACCACCGGATAACTGGCGGCCCACCCCAGCTCGGGCATGTGCTTGAAGTTCATGCCGTAGATCGCGGCGACCGCCGTCGGCACCATGAGGATGGCGCCCCACGCGGAGATCTTCCGCATGTCCTGGTTGTCATCGACAGTGACCTGGGTCATGTGCGCCTGCAGGATGGGGGTGAGCAGTTCGTCGCAGGACTCCACCTGCTCGCGCACCCGGGTCACGTGGTCCTCGACGTCACGGAAATACTCACGGATCTCACTCGGCACCGAACGCCGGCCGACGAGGTTACGCAGCGGTGCGGCCAGCGGAACGACTGCTCGCTTGAGGTGGATCACCTCGCGCTTGAGGCGGTAGATCCGCCCGGCCTCGTTGCTGCGCTCAGGGGAGAAGACCGCTACCTCGACCTCGTCGATGTCCTGCTGCACCCCGTCGGCCACGCACACGTAGTCGTCGACCACCCGGTCGGCGATGGCGTGCAGGACGGCCGCCGGCCCGAGCGCGAGCCGCTCCGGGCTCGCCTCCAGGCGGCGCCGGACCGGCGCCAGGTCGCCATGGGCGCCGTGGCGCACGGTCACCACGAAGTCGTGGCCGCAAAAGATCGAGATCTCGCCGGTCTCGACGGCCTCCACACCGGACCCCCGCCCGACATAGCCGACCGTCTTCAGCACCAGGAACTGCACGCCGTCATAGCGCTCGAGCTTGGGCCGCTGGTGAGCGTGGATGGCGTCCTCGACCGCGAGCGGGTGCAGGCCGAACACCTCGGCCAGCCGCTCCAGCTCACCGGCGTCGGGCTCGTACAGGCCGACCCAGACGAAGCCCCCGGGCTCGGCGCCCTTGCGGCGCACCAGCCGTACGGCCTCGGCGAGGCTTTCGGTGGGGACCCGCAGACCGTCCACGTAGGCGGCGAAATCGACGACGGCGGAGTCGCGCTCGGGTAGCGCCGGCCCCGAACGCCCAGGACGGGCGAGCGGCTTGAAGAAGGACTTGCTTGCGAGGCCCGGGCGAACCCTGGTCATTGCCATTGGGGGGCTCCTTCCCCGCCGGCCGGCACGCTCGCGGGTGCCCAGATCAGCCGGGGAAACCCTAAGGCTGACGGCAGCGCGGGAGCGGCTTGGCCGGACGCCGAGTAGAGGCGGACGGATGAGTCCACGAGGGACTATGGGGAGTCTCGGCGGTACTGACAGGATCACCGGTACTCATTCCGGCCACCTCCCTTCACGGCTGGGCGTCAGAGCGCAAGCTTCGTCAGGCTATCACCGGGTCCCCGGCCGACGGCGGCGAACCGGCCGGACGCTCACGGCCACACCGCCCTCGTCAGGCGGATAGGGTCAGGTGACGTGCTAGTTCTCCTCCTTGGATCCGGTGGCCGCGAGCATGCGCTCGCCCGCGCACTGCGTCTCGACCCCACCGTCACCGCGCTCCACTGCGCGCCGGGCAACGCCGGTACATCCGCCGTGGCCGAAAACCACGTCCTCGATCCGACCGATCCGATCGCCGTCGTCGAGCTCGCCCGGCGGATCCGCCCCGATCTCGTGGTGATCGGCCCCGAAGCCGTGCTCATCGCCGGGGTCGCGGACGCGCTCAGGCAGGCGGGCATCCCCTGTTTCGGGCCGGATGCCGCGGCGGCCCGGATCGAGGGATCCAAGGCCTTCGCCAAAGAGATCATGGCGGCGGCCGGCGTGCCCACGGCCGCGGCGCGGGTCTGCGAGTCCGAGGACGAGGTCAACGAGGCCCTCGACCTGTTCGGGCCTCCGTACGTGGTGAAGGACGACGGCCTCGCGGCCGGCAAGGGCGTCATCGTGACCGGCGACCGCTCGGCCGCCGCGGCGCACGCCCGCGCCTGCGGGCGCGTGGTGATCGAGGAGTACCTCGACGGCCCGGAGGTCTCACTCTTCGCCCTCAGCGACGGCACCCACACCGTCCCGCTACTGCCCGCCCAGGACTACAAGCGGGCCTACGACAACGACGAGGGCCCGAACACCGGCGGCATGGGCGCCTACACCCCGCTGCCCTGGGCGCCCGCCGACCTCGTCCCCGAGGTGATGGCCACGGTCGTGCAGCCGGTGATCGACGAGCTGCGCGCCCGCCGGACGCCGTACGTCGGGGTGCTCTACGCGGGCCTGGCGCTCACCGCCGGCGGTGTACGGGTGGTCGAGTTCAACGCGCGCTTCGGCGACCCGGAGACCCAGGTGGTGCTCGACCGGCTGGCCACCCCGCTCGGCCGGCTGCTGCAGGCCTGCGCCATCGGCGGCCTGCCCGGCGACCTCAGCCTGGAGTGGCGGCCCGGCGCCGCGGTCACCGTGGTGGTCGCCGCCGAGAACTATCCGGCCAAGCCGGTCACCGGGGACGTCATCGCCGGCATCAAGGAGGCGGAGGAGGTGCCGGGCGCCTACGTCCTGCACGCGGGCACCGCGATGTCGGACGGGCTCCTGGTCTCGGCCGGCGGACGCGTCCTCAACGTCGTGGGCACGGGTCCCGACCTGGGGGCGGCCCGCGCGACGGCCTACCGGGCGGTCGAGAAGATCCGGATGCGCGGCATGCAGTGCCGCACCGACATCGCCGCCAAGGCAGCCGTCCTGCCCGGCTGAAGCCCCACACCCCGGCGCCATCCACCCGCGACCGCACACCGGTGCGGCGCCCCGCCAACGACCTGGGAGAATCGGCAACGTGATCGAGCGGTACACCCTCCCGGACATGGGACGCGTCTGGAGCGACGCGCACAAATACGAGCTGTGGTGCCAGGTGGAGACCCTCGTGGTCGAGGCGCACGCGGAGGCCGGCACGATCCCGGCCGACGTGGTGGAGCCCGTCCGCAAGGCGCCGCCGCCGACGCCCGAGCGGGTCGACGAGATCGAGGCGGTCACCCAGCACGACGTGATCGCCTTCCTCAGCGCGTGGGCGGACAACACCGAGCCCCGTGAGGCCGCGGCGTACGTCCACTTCGGGATGACCTCGTCGGACCTGCTCGACACCGCACTCGCCGTGCAGCTGGTCGAGGCCACCGACATCCTGCTGGCCAAGGCCGACACGCTGGTCGCGGCGCTGCGCGACCACGCGCTGGAGCACCGCGCCACGCTGCGCGTCGGCCGAACGCACGGGATCCACGGCGAACCGGACGTGTGGGGCCACCGGGTCGCGGACTTCGCGTTCGCGATGGCCCGGTCCCGGGACCGGCTCAGCCGGGCCCGTGCGGCCGTCGGCGTGACGGCGATCTCCGGCGCGGTCGGGACGTACTCCAACATCGACCCCGAGGTCGAGCGGCACGTCGCCCGCAAGCTCGGCCTCAAGGCGGCCGACGTCTCCACGCAGGTCGTCATCCGCGACGGGATCAGCGAGTGGGTCGGTGCGCTCGCCATAATGGCGACGGTGTGCGAGGCCATCGCGCTGGAGGTCCGGCACGGCCAGCGCACCGAGGTCCGCGAGCTGTGGGAGCCGTTCGGCAAGGGCCAGAAGGGCTCCTCGGCCATGCCCCACAAGAAGAACCCGATCCTGTCCGAGCGCATCTGCGGACTCGCGCGGATCGTGCGGGGCCAGGTCGTCCCGGTCATGGAGGGCATCCCGCTCTGGCACGAACGCGACATCTCGCACTCGAGCGTCGAGCGGGTCGCGCTGCCGGACGCCTCCATCACGGCCGACTACCTGCTGCACCTCACCACCCGGCTGGTCTCCGGCCTGGTGGTGGACACAGAGCGGATGCGGGCCAACCTCGAGTCCACCGGCGGGCTCATCTACACCTCCACCGTGCTGCTGGAACTGATCGAGGCGGGCATGTCCCGTGACGACCAGGCCTACCCGCTCGTACAGAGGGCGGCGATGGAGACCTGGCAGTCCGGCGTGCCGTTCCGTGACACGCTGCGCCGGCATGCCGCCGAGGCGGGCCAGACGCTGGACGAGGACCGGCTCGACGAAGTGTGCCGGCCGGAGCGCTTCGTGGCGCGGCTCGGCTCGGTCTTCGACCGCCTGGCGGCACTCCGCTGAGGGCTCCGAGGCTCCGAGGCTCCGCCGCCCGGCCGCCATCGAGGCGGCCGGCCTGCGGAGCGCGCACCCGTGGTTAACCTGCGCCGACGCACGCCGGGACGAGGTATGAACCTTTCAGCGCATACCAGGATCTAAACGAAGTACTTGCGCACATGAGGGGATCAGCCGGTCAACTCTGCAATCGCCCGGTGCGATACTGGTGATCGCGCGTGCCTCGGCGCGCCTCAGAACTCATGACCCGCCGAGTGACTCGAGCGGGTGGCAGTACGAATAAACCCGTTCAAAGGAGCACAGGCGGCTATGAGCATGGGCCACGAGGTTCGTTATCGCGTGCGTGGAGGCCAACGGCTGCGCGGCACCGTTTTCGTCCAGGGGGCGAAGAACGCGGTGCTCCCGATGATCGGAGCCTCGCTCCTGGCCGCGAAGGGCCGCACGGTTCTGCGCAACGTTCCCATCATCGAGGACGTCCGCCGCGCCGTCGAGCTGGCCCAGGCCATCGGCGCCAAGGCCGAACTCCACGAGGCCGAGCGCACTCTGGTCATCGACGCCTCGACGCTGAGCAGCCCGGTCCTGCCGGCCGACATCGCCGCGCGCTTCCGCGGCTCCTTCCTGTTCGTCCCCGCGCTCCTGCACCGTCTCGGCGAGGCGGTCATCGAGGGCGTCGGAGGCTGCAACCTGGGCAGCCGCAACCTCGACTTCCACTACAACGGCTTCAAGCGGATGGGCGCCACGGTCACCGAGCAGGTGAGCGGGGAAGAGGGCTCGATCCACATCAAGGCCGGCGAGCTGCGCGGCGGCACGCTCTACCTCGACACGCCCTCGCACACCGGCACCGAGAACCTGCTCATGGCGGCCGCTCTCGGCAAGGGCACCACGCTGATCAAGAACTGCGCGCTCGAGCCCGAGGTGCTCGACGTCATCAAGCTCCTGAGCCGCATGGGCGCCAAGATCGACGGCGGCGGCACCGGCTTCATCACCGTGGACGGGGTGGACGAGCTCACCGCGGTCGAGCACACCGTCATGCCGGACCGGATCGACGCCGGCGTCCTCGTCATGGCGGCGGCGATCACCGGTGGTGAGATCAGCCTGGTCGGCGCCTCGCTGGAGCACCTCGGGGTCGCGGCCGACAAGCTCGAGCAGATGGGCGTCGAGTTCGCCCAGCACGGCGCCGTGCTGCAGGTCCGGCGCAAGCGCCCGATGCGGCCGATCAACGTGGTCACCGACGAATACCCGGGCTTCGCCACCGACCTGCAGTCCCCGATCATGGCGGTCTCCTGCCTCGCGGACGGCCCGAGCTACATCTACGAGCGCATCTTCGACGGCCGCTTCAAGCTGGCCGAGGAGCTCACCAAGATGGGCGCCCACATCGACGTCGACGGCGCCCGGGCCAAGGTGCACGGCGCGGCCGAACTGCGCGGCACGGAGGTCGTCGCGCACGATCTGCGTACGGGCAGTGCGCTCGTGCTGGCCGGCCTGGCCGCGCAGGGCGAGACGACCATCACTTCGGCCTACTACCTCGACCGGGGTCACGCGCACATCGCCGAACGGCTTTCCATGCTCGGCGCGGACATCGAGCGCGAGGTCGTCTGAGGGTCACCCCGCCCGCCTGACGCACCATCCGCATACGACAAGTGCCCACTGCCGCCATTTCGATGGCAGGAAGTGGGCACTTGTCTTGCTTTCTGGGACATCTTGCTTGATCTTTGGGGGACTTCGGACAGTCAAAGTCACCAGATCGTGACTGGCCGGATGGTGACAAATTACTGACTTAGGCCTCGCATACGTTAGTTTTTTGCCGCACTCTTGATTCGGTTTCGCGTCGGGGCGTCACCTCTAGGAGTCCTGATCCGATCTGCCCGATGAGAAACGAATCGCACGGGAACTGCGATGCTTGGCCAGAAGGCAGGGGCGACGAGCCATGAGTCATTTGATGGGCACGGCGTGCGCTCACGCAGAGAGCTATCGGCGATGACCGGGCCGCGGGCGGGTTCAGTCGCGCCCGACCTGACCATCGGCATTGTCGGGCCGCACGACCTGGTCGAACGGGTCATGCTGATGGGTCACGGGCCGACGCCGGTGCCGAGCCGCCTGGTGGCCGCCGCCTACCGCGACGAGCAGGAGGCCGCGGAGAAGGTCGTACGCCTGGGGGCGGGGGTCGACGTGTGCCTGTTCGCCAGCCCGGTGCCCTACGACTTCGCCCGCAAGGCCGGCGTGCTGACCATGCCCGCGACCTACGTGCCGCTCAACGGCGCCGCCCTTCAGGGCGCGCTGCTGCGCGCCGCGCTGGACGAACGGTACGACCCCACCAGAGTGAGCATCGACGTGATCGGCCGGGCCGAGGTGGAAGAGGCCTACGGCGAGATCGACCTCGGCACCGAGCACGTGCACCTGCGGGAGGAGGCGGGCGGACCCGGCACGCTGGCCGCCTTCCACGAGCGGCTGTGGCGCCGCGGAGTCACCACCGCGGCGCTGACCTGCGTGCACGCGACCGCCGAGCGCATGGAGACCAGCGGGGTCCCCACCATCCGGGTGCGCCCGACCGGTGCCGCGATCCGCAGTGCGCTGCAGACCGCGGCACTGCTCGGCGCCCACCACCGGCTCGAGGAGTCGCAGCTCGTGATGGTGCTGGTGGACGTGCCGACGCTGCGCGAGACTCCCCGGCGGCTGACGCCGCGCTACTGGCGCGACGAGCTCAAGCTGGCCCTGCACCGGGTGCTGCTCCAGGAGGCCCACCGCATGAGCGCGTCGGTGTGGCCGCTGGACGACCACAGCTATCTGGTCACCGCCACCCGCGGCTCGGTGGCCGGGACCACCGATGGGTTCCGCACGCCGCCTTTCGTCGAGCGGGTGCGCGACGAGCTCGGGCTGGCCATCGAGGTCGGCATCGGCATGGGGCGTACGGCCCAGGAGGCGGAGACGCACGCCCGCGCGGTCCTCGCCAGGGCGCAGACCTCGCAGCGGGCACAGGGCTTCGCGCTCGACCGGGACGGACGCGCGCTCGTGCCCGCGCCGCGCACGCCTCCGCGCAGCCAGCCCCAGGTCAAGCCCAAGGGGCTGGAGATCCTGGCCCGGCTCGCCGAGCGGCTCGGAGACCGGGAACAGCCCCTGATCGTCGATGCCGAGAACGCGGGCAAGATGCTCGGCGTGACTCCGCGTACGGCCCGGCGGCTGCTGCGCACGCTGGTCGAGGAGGGCCTGGCCTGGCCCCTTCCGCCCAACCGGACGCCCCAGCCGGGCCGGCCGCGCCAGCTCTACCGGCTGATCGTCGAGAAGCTGGGCCCGAAACCCTCCACGTGACCCCGGGCACATCCGCCCCTCCATCCTCGCCAACCGGTGTGGATGATCCCGCGTCTCACTCCATGTGGCTTCCATTTCACAAAGCGTTGAGCGCGCGCGATATCCGCGCTATAGCGTCGGCAGCCATCGCGGTGCGGACGCACGTGTGTGAGCACGTGATCGGAGAAAGGGGACCACGTGAGCGGTGAATGGAGGGTCTCCGGATACCGCCATGTCCGTGAGCTCGGGCAGGGTTCGGCCGGCCGGGTCGTGTTAGCCGTACACGAGGCCACGGACATCCCCGTGGCGATCAAATACCTCTCCGCGCGGGTCTACGACGACGCGGATTTCGCTGATCGCTTCCGGGCGGAGGCGCGGCTGCTCGCGGAGATAGAGGACCCTCACCTGGTCCGCTTCTACGAATACGTCGAATTTCAGCGCGGCGCCGCCATTGTGATGGAGCTGATCAATGGCGTCGGGCTCGACAAGCTGATCAAGGCCGAGGGGGCGACCGGGCCCGAGGCCGCCCTCACGGTGCTGAAGGGCTCCCTGCTCGGGCTCGGCGCGGCACACCTGGCCGGAGTCGTGCACCGGGACTACAAGCCCGGGAACGTCCTGATCCGCGGGGACGGCGTCAGCAAGCTCGCCGACTTCGGCATCGCCGTACGGGCAGGTGAGGACGCCACCGCCGCGGGCACCCCCGCCTACATGTCACCGGAGCAGTGGGCCGGCCGGCCGGTCACGCCGGCCGCTGACGTCTACGCCGCCACGGCGGTGTTCTATGAGTGCCTCACCGGCGAGCGTCCGTTCCGCGGCCGGACACTTCCGGAGCTGGTCGTCGCACACCGGTCGGCACCGATCCCGGTGAAGCGGGTCCCCGACCCGCTCCGCGACCTGGTCTCCCGCGGCCTGGCGAAGGATCCCGCCGCCCGGCCGGCCTCGGCCGCCGAGTTCCTCGACCGGCTGGAGACCGCCGCCGACAGGGCGTACGGCGCCGAGTGGGAGCGGCGCGGCCGCGACCACCTGGCCGAGCGCGCGGCGATCCTGGCCCTCGGCCTCATCCCCAAGGGCGGGCAGGGCAGCGAGGGCGCGACAGCACTGGCGGTCACCGAGCTCGGCCGCCTCGGCCAGAAGGGCGTGCGCCGCGGCCTGGTGGCCGCCGCCGCCGGTGTCGCCGCGGTGGTGCTGGCCGGTGGTGGTGTGGCGGTGTACGCGGCCGGACGGAGCCCGGACCGGCCCAAGAAGGCGCTCGCGGCACCATCCACATCCGTGGACGTCTCCAAGGCGCCCTCCGTGGGGCCGTCCGACGAGCCCTCCCCCACGCCCAGCGAGACGCCGTCCACAAGCCCGGCGCAGACCCCGTCGCCCGGCCCCACCGTCGTGCCGTCCACGCCGGCGCCCGCTCCCGGCGGCTCCCCGCCACGGGTCCGCCCCGGCACGGGGCCGGTGCAGCCGCCACCCCGGCCCGGCCCCGGTGTCGACACTCCCGCGACGACGGTCACGGCCATCGAGATCACGTCCTGGGCTCGCCGGCCGAAGACGCTGACCGGTGACGCGGCCATCTCGGTGACGACCGACGGCAGGGGCCGGATCCGCGTCCTCTACTCCATCACGTCCGGTGGCTGGGTCGTGGACGGCGGCCGCGTGCGGAAGTCGGGTGCCAGGTCCTACGACTTCGCGGTCCGTCACGTCTTCACCAACGGCTGCGAGCCCTGGACCATCACCGTCCTGGGGCTGCCCGGCGGAGCGTCGCAGACCGCCACCATCGAGGCCGAGAAGTGTGACCCCCAGGTGACCCTGCCCCCCGCGACGAGACGAGTGCCGTGAGCGCTGAGCGGCCGCGCCGGCCTGGCGACGACGACCAGACCGCCCCCCAGAAGACACGACACGACACGGCGCATGACGACACCGTGCGCGACGACGGCGGCAACGACGAGGTGCTGAGGTTCGGGCCCGGCGTGCCATCCGCACCGCCTCCGGACGGCCTGGCCGAGCTGTGGCGGGCCGGCCGTGAGGCGCCGCGCCGCCGCCGGCGCCGCCTGCTGCGCGGCCTCATCAGCGCGTCCGTCACGGCCGCGCTGGCGGTGGCCGTGCTGCTGTGGCTGCTGCTGCGCGGCCAGGGCGACGGGCTCCAGGTGACGGCGATCAGGGTGCAGACGCCACAGCAGCCGCAGGGCTGTGACGCCACGGTCGACGTGACCGGAATCCTCACCACCAATGGAGAGGCCGGCCGCATCACCTACCGATGGACGCGCAGCGATGGGCACGACTCGGGACTTCTGCACGAGACCGTCGCGGCCGGTAAGCGCGACGTCACCATTCACCTGAGCTGGGTCGTAAGGGGTCCTGGACAGCGCCGGTTCACGGCGACTCTGGACCTGGTGGAGCCGAAGGGCACGGCCGCCAAAGCGTCCTCGGCGTTCGGATACTCGTGCCGCTGACCTGCGTACTCAGGCACTCGGCTGTTATCGAACAGGTCTTGACCCGGCCACGGACTTCCACTACAGAAGGCAAATTCGGATGCCCAGGCGAGCTGTGGAATGTCTCACATCTGACCTCTTGTGGCACATAATTTAGAAAACGTTAAGTACGCGGTATTTCGACCCTATAGGGTCGCCACCTATCTTGTGCGCGATCACGTGACCACGGAGAGGGGAGCATGTGGACAGCCAATGGGCGGTTTCCGGATACAGCCATGTCCGCGAGCTGGGAGAAGGTTCCGCCGGCCGGGTCGTGTTGGCGCTGCACGACGACACCGACACCCCGGTAGCGATCAAGTACCTTTCGCCCCGGCTCTACGAAGACGGGGACTTCGCGGACCGGTTCGAGACGGAGGCGCAGCTGCTGGCCGGGGTCAAGGACCCCCACGTGGTCCGCTTCCTGCAGTACGTGCAGACCCCTGATGGGAACGCGGTGGTCACGGAGCTGATCAACGGCGTCGGCCTCGCGGCCCTCATCGGGTCCGAAGGGCCGATCCGGCCCGAGGCCGCACTCGCCATCCTCAAAGGGGCCCTGCGGGGTCTCACCGCGGCCCACATCGCGGGCGTGGTCCACCGGGACCACAAGCCGGGCAACATCCTGATTCGCGGCGACGGGCTCAGCAAGCTGACCGACTTCGGCCTCGCCGTGCGGGCGAGCGCCGACGCGCCCGCACCGGGCACGCCCGCGTACATGGCCCCCGAGCTGTGGGACGGTGGCCCCGCCACGCGCGCGACCGACCTCTACGCGGCCACTGCCGTCTTCCATGAGTCCCTGACCGGCGCGCGCCCCTTCCCGGCCAAGGCACTCCCCAAGCTGGCGGAGGCCCACCGGTCCGGGCAGATCCCCCTCAACCGGATCCCCGCCCCCCTGCGCCACCTCATCTCGCACGGCATGGCCAAGCGGCCGGAGGACCGGCCCGCGTCCGGCGGAGAGTTCCTCGCCGAACTCGAGGCGGTGGCACTCGCGGAGTACGGCACCGACTGGCATGAGCGCGGGCTCAAGCACCTGGCCCAGCAGGCCGGGCTCCTGGCCATCCACACCCCCACCCCCCGTCCGAACGAGCAGCGCGAAGCCGGACAGCAGGCGGAGGAGGCCCCGTCCGCCGCGTCCCCCCTGGCGCTCACCGAGCCGTTCCAGCACGCCTGGGATCGCCAACAGGCCGCCGCCGCGACCGCGCAGACCCCCGCCACCGCACAGGCTTCGGGCCCCGCACAGGCATCGGCTCCCAAGCAGGCTTCGGCTCCCGCTCAGGCTTCGGGCACCGCACCGGCGGAACCCGACGCCGCCACCGGGCCGGCCATGGCCGCCGCGCCCGGCACGCCGGCCCAGCCGGACCGGCCTCGCCCCGAGACCCGGCAAGACCCCGTGGTGCCGGCCGCGGCGGCGGCCGATGAGACCGCGCCGGTCACGCGGATCCAGCAGCTCGCGCAGGTCGAGCACCGCACGCATGGCATCGAGGCACCGCCCGTACCGCCGGGGCCCGGCCAGCACGATGCACACAACCCGCAGGAGCAGCACGACCGGCCCGCGCCCGGCGGGTTCGGCGCCGTACGGCGGGAAGACCTCGCCGCGCAGCATCACCGCCAGGGTCCGCTGCCGCTGGCCGAGATGTTCCAGCCGCCGTCCTACGGCGACGACGGCGGGCCGGGCGCGATGGATCCCGCCTACGGCGAGGGGGACGGCCAGGAGCACGGCAAGGACAAGGGCGGTCGCCGCAACGGACTGATCGCCGTGGCCGCTGCGGCCTTGCTGGTGCTGGTCATCGGCGGCGGCGTGGCGGCGTTCGCGGGCGGGAGCGGCCACCGCCAGCACAACACGACGGTGGCCGCCTCCTCACAGCCCTCGAACCCGTCGGCGGCCACTCCCGGAGACCCGGGCACTCCGCTCGCCGGGCCGATGCCGTCCGACCGGACCCACGCGTCCACCTCCGGGGCCCCGGTCACGTCGAGCACGCAGCAGCCGACCCCCGGTGTCACCCCGCCCGCCGGGGCCTCCTCCGGACCCCACGGCGGCGGGCCCGGGTCCGGGACGCCGCCGCAGGCCGGCAACCCTGGCACGCCTCAGTCGACGAAGGTCACCGGCCTCTCGATCGGGTCGTGGGCTCGCGCCGACACCACCACCGGCACCGGCAAAATCACCGTGACGGCCAGCGGGACGGGCTCGATCCAGGTCGCCATCACCTACACCTCCGGGAACAGCAAGGTCTCCACCGAGACCAGGGGATTGTCCGGTTCGAAGTCCTACAGCTTCTCGGTGAGCAACACCTTCGGCAGCGACTGCGAGGACTGGGGGATCAAGGTCACCACGGGCGGCATCACGCGGACCGCCAAGATCGCGGCGGCGCAGTGCACCACGCCACCCGCGGGCGGCACGGCCACCCCGTAGCCGTACTCCGGTAGCCGGTCACCGGCAGACGTGCGGGCCGGCCGCGGGAGAGGACCCCGCGGCCGGCCGGAGCGGATTGCACGGCCGAAAACCGCTCAGGGATTGTCGGGGTCATCCTCTATTGTCATGAGCCATGACCCCCTCGACTCCTTACAGCGAGCGGACGATGTCCTCGCTCGCGTGGGCAGCCCTCGTCGTCGTCTACATCGTGTGGGGGTCGACGTACCTGGGCATCGGTATCGTCATCGAGACCATCCCGCCGATGCTCGGCGGCGCTCTCCGGTTCTTCGCCGCCGCCGCGCTGCTCGCCACGGCCCTGGCGGTCCGACACGGGCCCGGCGTGCTCCGGGTGCCGCCCCGCCGCCTGGGCTCCGCGGCCCTGATCGGGCTGCTGCTGCTCACCGGTGGGAACGGCATGGTCGCCGTCGCCGAACAGCACCTGTCCACCGGGCTGACCGCGCTGCTGATCTCATCCGTACCGCTGTGGCTCGTGGTGTTCCGGCGGCTCAGCGGCGACCGGCCGCCGGTCGCCACCATCGCCGGTGTCGTGGCGGGATTCACCGGCGTGGCACTGGTCTCGGTGCTGCGCAGCGGCGGAGCGGCGAGCACGCTCGGGATCGTCGTGATCCTGCTCGCGTCGCTGTCCTGGTCGATCGGGTCATTCCTGTCCAGCAGGTTGCCGATGCCCGCCAACAGCCTGGTGACCAGCGTCTACGAGATGGCGGCCGGTGGCCTGGCGCTCCTGGTCATCGGACTGGCCCGTGGTGAGGCGTTCGACCCGGGCCACGTCTCCACCCGCTCCTGGATCGCGCTGGCCTACCTCGTGACCTTCGGCTCGCTGCTGGCCTTCACGTCCTACTCCTGGCTGCTCGGCAACGCGCCCATCTCCCTTGTCGGGACGTACGCCTATGTCAATCCGGCCGTCGCGGTGCTGCTGGGCGCTCTCATCCTCCACGAGCAGGTGACCTGGCCGATGCTGCTCGGCGGCGCGGTGATCATCTCGGGCGTGGGGCTCGTCGTGTCCACCGAGCGCCGGCCGAAGGTCCGCGAGGTCATCCCCAGCACACCCACGGCCGTCGCCGAGTAGGTGCCGCCTCAGTGCCTGCCGGGGTAGGACTCGGCCGCGGCCAGCAACGCGTCGTTCTCCTCAGGTGACCCGATGGAGATCCGGGCACCCTCGCCGGCGAAGGGACGCACGCTCACCCCGGCCGCCTCGCAGGCCGCGGCGAAGTCCATGGTGTCCTCGCCGAGGCGGAGCCAGACGAAGTTGGCCTCACTGGGCGGCACCGTCCAGCCCTGGGCCAACAGCGCGGCGCGCACCCGGTCACGCTCCTTGATGGTGCCCTCCACCCTCTCCAGGAGCTCGCTCCGCGCGCCCAGCGAGGCCACCGCGGCCGCCTGCGCCAGGCTGTTGACACTGAACGGCAGGAAGGTCTTGCGGACCGCCGCGGCCACCACCGGATGCGCCACCATGAAGCCGACCCTGAGCCCGGCCAGCCCGTAGGCCTTCGAGAACGTCCGCAGGATCGCCAGGTTGGGCCGGTCGCCGTAGAGCGTGAGCCCGTCGGGGGTCTCCTCGTCGCGGACGTACTCCCGGTAGGCCTCGTCCAGGACCACGAGGCAGTCGCTCGGGACCCGGTCCAGGAAGGCCTCCAGCTCGGCCCGCCGCAGGACCGTCCCCGTCGGGTTGTTGGGGTTGCAGATGAAGATCAGCCGGGTCCGGTCGGTGATGGCCTCGGCCATAGCGGTGAGGTCGTGCTTCTCCTCGACCAGGGGGACCTGCACGGACGTGGCTCCCGACAGGCTCACCAGGATGGGGTAGCCCTCGAAGGAGCGCCAGGCGTACAGCACTTCGGCGTCCGGCTCGCCGACCGCCTCCAGGAGCATCTGGGTGACCCCGACCGCACCGCAGCCGAGGGCCACGTGGTCGGCCGGCACCCCGAACCTCGCGGAGATCTCCGCGGTCAGCTCCACGCAGCCGTTGTCGGGATAGCGGTTGACCTCGCCGGCGGCCCGGGCGATGGCGTCGAGGACCGAGGGCAGCGGACCGTGCGGCGACTCATTGGAGGAGAGCTTGACGGACCTGCCGTCCGGCGACCTGACGACCTTGCCGGGCTTGTAGGCCGCGAGCCGTTCCACCACCGTACGGAAACGAGGGCTGACTGCCTCGGACACCGTTGCGCCTCCCCAGAAATCATGAATTCGGTGAGTCCCACCCTACGTAGTGCCGTGTCTCTCCGGGAGCCCGGGACGCGTCCGGAGCATCGGGGGCCGCAGGTGTTCGGCGTCACCGCGCCGGTAGAGCTGGGCCGGCCGGCCCCCGTCCCGGGTGGTCCTGCGGCCGGTCGGGATCAGGAATCGGTCGGCTCCCGTCACCTTGCGGTGGAAGTTGCGGGGGTCCAGGGGCGTGCCCCAGACGATTTCGTACACCCGGCGCAGCTCCGCGACGGTGAACTCCGGCGGGCAGAAGGCCGCCGCGAGCGAGGTGTATTCCAGCTTGGCGCGGGCCCGTTCCACCCCGTCGAGCAGGATCCGGCGGTGGTCGAAGGCCGCCCGGTCGCGCTCGACGAGCTCGTCCACGGCGGTCCACAGCACCTGGGCGCGGCTGGAGGCGGGCAGGTCCGGCGCCAGGCCGAGGTAGGCCACGCTGACCACGCGCTGACGGGGGTCGCGGTCGGGATAGCCGAAGGTCGCGAGCTGTTCGAGGTGGATCCGTACGTCGGCCAGACCGGCCCGCTCGGCCATGAGCCGGGCCGCGGCCACCGGGAGGTCCTCGTCCAGCTGCACGAACCCGCCGGGCAGTGACCAGCACCCGTCGAACGGTGTCCGGTCACGCCGCCACACCAGCGCGCTGAGCCGCTGCTCTCGCACGGTGAGGACGACGAGGTCGACGGTGACGGCGACCCGGGGAACGGTCATGCCTTGAACGTTAGTGCGCCAAGCCCAGTCCGGCCGCCCACATCCCCACGGTCAAGGCCGGCCGCTTCGAGAGCCAGCGTCGCGAACGTGGCGAGCCAGTGGTCCGAGGTGAAGTCGCCGGCGATGACGAGGGGCAGCGCGGCGTCCAGCTGCACCCGCGCGGCGGCGCGGAGCACCGAGATCCGATCGTCGCCCTCGGGCAGCGCCCGGGCGATCGCCGCCAGCGCCGCCGACCGGCTGAACGCCAGCCCGACGAGATGGCCGATCTGCGGATCGCGGGGGTCGGAGACGGCCGGCGGCTCCAGCACGGCGCGCGGCTCGCCCTTCGCAAGGCCCGGCAGGAAGTCCGTGAGCCACCCGGCGAACTCGGCGTCGGGCAGCACCCGCCGCATGACGTCGGCCTCGGTCAGCGCGGGCGACAGGAAGTCCTGTCCGGAGGGCTCCCAGGCGGCCGGATAGTCGCGGTCGGCGCCGAACCAGCGCTCGACCGCGCCGGCCACGGCCGGGACGAGGCCGGGGCACCCGGCACCGGCGGCCGAGTCCAGCACCAGACCGAGCGCGAACGCGCTGTTGCCATGCACCCCGTGGCGTACGGGATAGGTGGCCTTGCGCAACCAGGCCTCGATGAGCGCGGCGACGGTCTGGACGGCCGGCCGCATGGCCTCGGCCCAGCCCGCGGCGTCCTCCCTGGCCGTGTTTCCTCTGCCCGTGTTCTCTCTGCCCGTGTTTTCTCTGCCCGTGTCCTCCACGGCCGGGTCCTGCGCGGCGGCCCGGCATTCGGCCGCCAGGGCGAGCAGCCAGGCCCAGCCATAGGGGCGCTCGAAGGACGGGTTGCCCCGCAGATAGGCGGCCTCCGTCGCCAGGTGCTCGGCGGTGAGGTGCCGCTCCAGCACCTCGCGGACCCCTGCCACGTCGATCACCGCCGCGTGGCGGCGCAGCAGCCGGACCAGCAGCCAGTGCATGTGCACTGACGAGTGCCAGTCGTAGGAGCCGTAGAACGCGGGGTGATGCGCGCGTGGCGGCGCGAGGTCCCCCGGCCCCCTGATCAGGTGTGCGGGCGCGTTCGGGAACTCCCGGGTCACGTTGTCCACGGCCACCCGGGCGAACCGGACGGCGAGGCCGGCCGGGTCCGGCACCTGGGCAGTGCTCTGGCTAGTGGAGCGTTCCACCGGAGACCTTCAGGTCCTGCGAGGTGGTGACCGCGGCGGAGACCACTGCCCTCAGTGCCGTGGCGATCGCGGCCGCGGGCAGGGATGGCTCGCCGGAGGCCAGGACCTGCTCGGGGAGGTACGGGACATGGACGAAGCCCCCGCGCAGCCCCGGCCGCTCGGTGGCGATGAGGTGCATGAGGCCGTAGAAGACGTGGTTGCACAGGTAGGTTCCGGCGGTGTGGGAAACCGAGGCCGGCAGTCCGGCGTCCCGTACCGCCGCGACGCAGGCCTTGACCGGCAGGGTCGAGAAATAGGCCGCCGGCCCGTCCGCGGCGATGGGCTCGTCCACGGGCTGACGGCCGGAGTTGTCCGGGATGCGGGCGTCGTCGACGTTGATCGCGACGCGCTCGACGGTGAGGTCGGGGCGGCCGCCGGCCTGCCCCACACAGACGACGAGGTCCGCGCCGGATTCGTCGATGGCCGTACGCAGCCGGTCGATGGCGTCGTGGAACACGACAGGCAGGACCGCCGTGGTCAGCGAGACGCCGTCCGGTGGCGCGGACGCGGCGAGCCGCACCGCCTGCCACGAGGGGTTGACGGTGGAGTCCTCGAAGGGCTCGAAGCCGGTCAGCAGCACCCGGGTCATTGGTTTCCTCTCACAGGTCTCGGCCAAGGCGGTCAGAAGGCGAAGACGGCCATGATCACGATGTTGCAGGCGAGCAGGGCGATCGCCGTCGGGACTTGCGCCTTGATCGGCCCGTACTGGTCCTTGAGCTCCAGCAGCGCGGCCGGGACGATGTTGAAGTTGGCCGCCATCGGAGTGGTCAGCGTGCCGCAGAAGCCGGCCAGCATGCCGACGGCCAGGACCACTGCCGGGTCGCCGTGTGCCTGCTGGATCAGCACCGGCCAGCCGATCGCGGCCGTCATCACCGGGAACGCGGCGAAGGCGTTGCCCATGACGAAGGTGAACACCGCCATGCCGACGCAGTACACCGCGACGGCGATGTAGACCTGCCCGTTCGGGAGCACGTTCTGGGTGATCGTGCCGACGGCCTTGCCCACCCCGGCCACGGCGAACAGGGCCCCGAGCGTCGCGAGCATCTGCGGCAGCACCATCACGGCGCCCATCGCCTCGAGCAGCGAACGCCCCTCGTTGACCGGGGTGACGATCCGCCGCTCGCGCAGGATGAACATGCCGACGGCGAGTGCGGTGATGGCCCCGAAGCCGAGTCCGAGGATCGTCTCGCTGCTCTTCTCCAGGATCAGGCCGCCACCGAGGCTGCGGCCCTTCAGGAGCGTGGCGCAGACGACTGCCACGAACGGGATCGTGAGGGCCGGGATGAACAGCCGGTTGCCGAACCGCCGCGCGGACCGGGCCCGCTCCTCAGTCGTGGTGGTCTTGCGCTCGCCCCGGCCGGTCAGCCCGAAGCCGCCGAGCGCGGCCATGAGGAGCACCCCGACGCCGAGCGGCTCCGGCGGCGCCTGGTGCCGCACCACCCAGGTCGCGTAGACGAACCCGATGCCCAGCAGTCCCCAGAAGGCGGCGGTGCCGAAGCGCTTGGGATTGGTCCGGTCCAGCAGCATCTGGCCGGCCATGATCAGGAAGATCAGCCCGATCAGCCAGTAGAACCATTCGACCTTGATCACTTGCTCGTCTCCTCTGCCGCGCGGCCGGCGGGCTCCGCAGCCTCAGTCGCCTTGGCGCCGTTGGCGGTCCTGGCGCCCTCGGTGCTCATCTCGCGCTCCAGCCATCGGTCCAGGGCCACCAGCCGGTAGCCGTGGATCAGGAAGGCGCAGATCGCGGTCGGGATCGCCCACAGGGCGAGGTGCAGCGGCTCGAGGTGCGTGC
>JAOPYH010000258.1 GCA_025964715.1 Streptosporangiaceae bacterium
GCGACTGGCTGCTGCTGAACTCCGGCGACAACGTATGGACGCGCTGCCGCGGCGGCCACGAACGGTACGAACCGTCCCTCGACGCGATGTGGTTCGACCAGTACTGCGGCCCCACCGAGACCGTCCACGCCTCCCACGAGGAGGCCATGCGCAGCCTCGGCTTCGATGGCACGTTCGCCGGAATCATCCTCTGATAACGCGCGGAATTGCATCAGATACGACATTCAGCATCGACCGCACACGGCACGCGGTGGGCGTTAGCCGGATCGGCCTAAGGCACCGTAGCCGCGGTACGTGGGGTGTGAGAGCTTGAGGCCAGTCGAGCCGGGAGGTTGCTGTGGCAAGCGGAACCCTTGGCGTCTGCTCGAAGACTGTGCAGCCGTTGCAGCTCGCCTGTTCGCCCATGGGCGCTTCGAGTCCGTGGCAGACCACGTTCGAGGTGACGGTGATCAACACCTCGCGTGTCGTGGTGCCGCAGTGGGCGCTGGGATTCGCCCTGCCGATCGGCACACACGCCCGAGGGGAAGGCACCGAGTTCGATATCACGGCCGACGGGCACGCGCTGGGCGACCGTGCGGGTGTCTTCGAGGTGGAGTGCCTAGGGGATGGCTACGTCTGCGCCAGCACGGCGGATCTCGCACCCGGGGCGCAGTTCGTGATCGGCGTGACGGTTCACTGTCCTGGCGGGGATGCTCGCTCAGTCAGGCCGATGGGGCTGACGCTGTTCTCCTGAGGCGTCGAGGGTGGCGCGGGCGTGGCGTTCGACGAAGATCGGCACGAAATCGCGGATCCGGGAGTCGCGCAGGTTGTTGTGGGCTGCCTTGACAGCCGCTTCCACCTTGGCCGGTTCCGCGGTGGTGTAGCGGGACCTCAAGCGCTCGGAAACTTGTTCGATGACCTTGTTCTCGCTGACGTGCTCGGTGCTCATGACGGCTGCTCCTGCCGTGACTGTGTCACTGATGCCTAGACGTGACGCTGGCCCTCAGGCGGTTCGGCGCCCGGGAGTATCGCTCCGATGCTGTCTGGGTCTGAGCATGGGGCGCCTCCGGGGGGTGCCGGTGCGGTCCGGCTCGGATGCGGGACCGGCGTTCGGTGTGATCATGACGTGGTGCACGTTGCAGGGCAGGGCGGCCGGGCGTGGCCGAGCGGTGGTGTGAGCCCGAAGCGCCACGCTGACCAGACTGACCAGGAGCGTGACATCTCCGTCACAGTCCAGGTGCAGGGTCACCCATGCGGATCCCGGGAGCAGCCGGACCGCGCTGGAATGACTCAGTTCCGGGTGCAGCCGTTGGATGGCGGTACGCGTGAGGTGCAGGTCTGCGTCATGCTCGGAGTGGAAATGCACGATTTCACTTTCGGCGGCCCACAGAGCCTGCCCGATACCGCATGCGGGCGGGGCGCTGGTGAGGTCGGGCCATGTTCCCAGCTGTTCCATGGCGCGACGGGCCGCCTTCATACAGTCCATCCTGACGCGCTGGCCTCGTCGGCGACTACCCCCCAGGAACTGTTTCTCTCCGCGACCACTCTCCCCGTCGCGGAAGGCACCTCTCGCCAGGGCGACCGGCACCCGGATCACCCTCCTCGACAGCCTCCTCGGTGATCGGTCGCCGAAGCGGTGTGCGGCCAGTTCCACGTGCGGTTTGCCAAGCAGGTCCAGGGCCTCGGCCACACGGTCATGCACTCGACCCGCCGGGGTCAGTGCGAGCACGGGTTCCAGCAGGTCCTGCGGCGCGAGGTGCGCCGACGGCTGCTCGCCGCGCGAGCAGCCGCGACGGCGAGAGCCTCGGGATGGGTGTGCGTCACTTCTGCCGAACGCGCGGCCTGCCAGGCGGCCTCCCCCAGGTCCACCGCGGCCCCGGCCCCCAGAGGAGCCACACGCATCGCCGCCCCGTCGAAGAGTCCAGCGGCAAACTCCCGCCACGCTCCGCCCTCGCGCACCAGCCGAAGCAGCCGGTTCATCGCCGGACCATAGCCGCGATCCAAGTCGTGCTACCGGGCGAAGGACTGCGCCGACTCCCGCTGATCCACCGTTCCCCGCAGTCCCAAGACGGTGAACGCCGAGCAGGCCATCTCGGTGGCACCAGTCCACGGCCACACTCCGGGCAAAATCATGCGTTCGGACAGCTCGGGGCGGTTCTCGGGGACGAAGAACTGCGCCGAAGGCGTCACCGACGACCACGCCGTACAGGCAATCGCGGGCAGCGGCACGGTGGTCGAGGAACAAGAGATCAGTTGAGGTTCCGGATTGGCCAGGCATCACCGATGCATCCTGCTGGCAACCGCAGCCGCGAACCAGTGGACGGCCGGGCACGGCTCCCAGGTACGCCGGAGGAGATCCGCCCACACCCGTAGGCGGGAGCTGAAGACGTGGACGGCTGGTGGTCCGCGTCCAGGGAGCTGCGCGGGTGGCCGGGCAGCTCTTTGGGCGGTGAGAACCGTCAGTTTCGGTGGACGACGTTCTTGCCGGGGCCGCCGGAGAGCTTGTCCTTGCCGGGCCCGCCGTACAGCTTGTCGTTGCCGCTGTTCCCGTACAGCGTGTCAGCGCCGCTGTTTCCGTACAGGACGTCGTTGCCCTTGCCGCCGTACAGCGTGTCGTCGGCGGTCCCGCCGTAGATCGTGTCGTTGCCGTCGCCGCCGGTCAGGTCCTGGTGGCCCGCGCCGCCGTGGATCACGTCGTTGCCCGCGCCGCCGTCCGCGATGGCGTAGTTGCCGTTGGCGTTGATCGTGTCGTTGCCGCCACCGGCGAAGACCACCGCGTCGGAACCCACCGTGATGGTGTCGTTGCCCGCGTCGCCCGTGACGGAGTTGCCGTCGTACCCGGTGTCGGTCAACTTGTCGTTGCCGGCGCCCAGGTGGATCAAGTTGTAGTAG
>JAOPYH010000270.1 GCA_025964715.1 Streptosporangiaceae bacterium
CATGACGGTGGGTGCCGGAGACCCGGCCGCCAGCATCACGTCGGGCAGCCGCGACTACACCTATCCGCTGCGGCAGCGCGCGGCCACCCTGTGGTACCACGACCACCGGATGGGCTTCACCGGGCCCGGTGTCTGGCGCGGCCTGGCCGGCTTCTTCCTCGTCGGCGACGAGGAAGAAGATCGGCTGCCGCTGCCGCGCGATGACCGCGACCTGCCGCTGATGATCGCCGACCGGTCCTTCGCCGCCGACGGCTCGCTGGCCTATCCGAGCCTCGACCCGTTGCTGCGCCACCGGCCCGGCGTCCAGGACGCCTACGCCGCCGGCGTGCTCGGCGACGTCCTCGTCGTCAACGGCGCCGCCTGGCCCTACGCCGAGGTCTCCCGGGCCCGCTACCGGCTGCGGCTGCTCAACGCCTCCAACGCCCGCCGCTACCGCCTGGCGCTGGACCCGCCCCCGCCGGGCGGCGGCGGGCTGGTGCAGATCGGCACCGACGGCGGGCTGCTGGCCCACCCGCTGCGGCACGAGGCGATCGAGCTCGCGCCCGCCCAGCGCTTCGACGTCGTCGTCGACTTCGCCCGCTACCGCCCCGGCACCACCGTCACCCTGGTCAACCAGTTCGGCTCCGGCAGCACCCGACCGGTGCTGCAGTTCCGGCTCACCGGCACACCCGCGCGCGACGACACCACCATCCCGGCGCGGCTGTCCACCACCGCCCCGCCGCCCGCCGCGGCGTCAGCGCAGGCCGTCCGCACCCGCACCTTCACCTTCCGGCAGGGCGGCGTCGACGGCATGCCCGGCTGGCTGATCAACGGCCACCCGTTCGACCCCGGCCGCGCCATCGCCCGCCCGCGGCTGGGCGCCACCGAGATCTGGCGGCTGACCTCCGACTTCAACCACCCCATCCACCTGCACCTGGCCCACTTCCAGGTGCTCTCCCGCGGCCTCGGCGCCCCCGGCGCCTACGACGCCGGCTGGAAGGACACCCTGGACCTGCGCCCCGCCGAGGAGGCCAGCATCGCCGTCCGCTTCACCGACTACCCCGGCCGCTACGTGCTGCACTGCCACAACCTCGAGCACGAAGACATGGCCATGATGGCCAACTTCACCACCGCATGAGCCGGACAGCCCAGGGATCGCCCAGCCGCCCAGTCGCCCAGCCGGGCCGCCGTTCCGGCATCGACTGAGCAACCCACAACACGACTAATCAACCCAGAACACACCTTGCTGCCGAACTCGCCTTGACCTGAGTGCGGCAGCAAGATGAGTTGGTGGGTATAAAGCTGACGGCCTTTTCGGTGCACCATCGGCCGGCTGTTCGTTGAGGTCGGCGGCTGTGTGCTGACCTCAACGACGTGCGAAATCCGGCACTCCGCGCGATCTTGTGAACGTCGCGTGGAGGGTTGGGAGGCCGACATGTGGGTGTGGGTTGGGCCGAAGTGGGCGCGGCCCGGTGGCCAGGGCGCGCGTTTCCTTTGGTTCGTCAGCTTGCTGGTGGCCGGAGCCCTCGTCGGGGGTGCGTGGGCTTCCATTCCGCCCCGAGGGGCGGCCCTGGCTTTTCTCGCGGTGTGGACCGTAGGCGTTGTTGCGGTGGAGATCTGGAACTTCCGGACGATGGTCCTTGCCCGGGGTCGTCGCGCCGAGGCCATTCAGCGCGGCCTTGACCAAAGAAGCGCCGGTTGATTGCTGTCTCGGCTGCGGGTGTGGGCGCTGGCCTGCTGCCCGGAGTTCAGCGGTTGAGGGCGAACCGACCGGGACGCGTGCGCTCTGGCCGCTCGGGATGGTGGCGGCGGACCGGGATGGGGTTGCCGTCGCGGTCCGTCTTGCCACTGGGGCGGACCTGGCGGCGGGCGAGCTGGCCAGCGATGCGGTTGCGGACCTCGCGCAGCTCGGTCCAGCCGTCGTCGGTGCTGCTGGCGCGGTGGAGGAGTGCTTCGTCGCAGATGTTGCGGGCCTCGGTGAGCCGCTCGGCGCTGGCGGCTGCGGCGACGCGGCGGGCGTGGGCGGCAACCAGGCGCGGATCGCGGCCGCCGACGGCCCAGGCGTAGCGGCCGACCAGTTCGGCCCGGTTGGGCTGCCCGGCGGTCATCCAGTGCTGGTGGACCAGCCAGGCGGCGTGGTCGGCGAGTGGGGCGAGCTTCTTGTCCCGCCAGGTGGTGAACACGCCGCGGCCGGTGTCCACGCCGCTGGTGGGCAGGAACGAGGCATTCGAATGGGTTTGCTTTATGCCCACCAACTCATCTTGCTGCCGTACTCAGCCCGGCCTGAGTTCGGCAGCGGGGTGTGATTCGGGTGGGAAAGTCCTCCAGTGTCCCTGGCCGTGGATCACATGGCCGGCCAACCCTGGTTATGGATCTCGTAGACGTCGACCACCTCCTCCGGCCACCCGGCGTCGCTCCATCTCGCCTGGAACTCATCGTTGTCGACCACGCCTCGGAGCAGGTCCTCTCGAGAAGCCCATACATCGACGATCACGATGCCGGAGTCCGTGCGTGCACAGACATGCACTTCGGGGCGCACCGGAGAACTGGCGCTTGCAGCTGAGAGCGTCCTGTCGTAGCGAGCCAACAGGTCATCGGGATCCCCCTCGGCCTTGAAGATCGCTAGCACTGGCATTGGGGCCCCCTCTGGAGTCGAGGGCTCATCGGGCAAGCCCGATCAGCTCGGGCGCAGCCGGCCCGGCGCCCTGCGACCTCAGTCGGTGGAATGACCGGGAGCTCATTGTCGGAGTAGCTGCCGCGCTCGTACAGGCCACGCGAACCGCGAAGGAACTCGCCGCTCGTCGTGCAGTCCAGCCGGAGGACTGCTCTCGTCGGCCACCGGAGGCCACCTCACCT
>JAOPYH010000287.1 GCA_025964715.1 Streptosporangiaceae bacterium
TTGAGGAAGTAGCGATGGACTGGGTCGAGGAGCCGTTCCATGCCGACGATCTCCAGGCACACGCCCGCCTGCAGGCGTCTACCCGGCTGGATGTCGCTGCCGGGGAGAGCATCTACTCCTACCACCAGTTCGCCTCCTTCGTGGCGGCGGACGCCATTCGGGTCGTGCAAGCCGACGTCACCCGCGTCGGCGGCGTCACGGAGTGGCTGCAGATCGCCAGCCATGCCGCATCGAGAGGACTGCGCTTGGCTCCACACGCCGGCGACATGATGCAGGTGCACCAACACCTGGTGGGCACCGTCCTTTCCGAAGTGCCTCCCCTCGTCGAGTTCATCCCGTGGACCCAGGAGGCGTTCGTCGAGCGGAGTGTCGTCCGCGAGGGCTTGATGGAGCGCCCGCAGAGTCCCGGCGCCTCGACCGCCATCGATCCGTCCGCGCGGGCCCGCTGGCAGATTCCGGGAGTGGGAGGCACCAGGACGGTGTGACGGCATCCATTCCACGACGAGAGCCGCCCGACCGCCCGCAGAGCCTTCGTAGATCCAGGGAAAGAGATTGAAATGTCCGAGTCGCAACTGCACCGCTCCGACGAGAAAGTGGCCGTCGTCACCGGTGCAGGCAAGGGGATCGGCTACGCCATCGCCACGGCCCTGGCGGCCCGCGGCGTGCGCGTCGTCGTCACCGACCGCAATCCGGAGACAGGAGCCGCCACGGCGAAGGAACTGGGCTGCGCGTTCCTGCCGCTCGACGTCTCGGACCCGTTGGCCGTCACCGCGACGGCCAACGAGGTGGTAAGGAGATTCGGACACGTCGACATCCTTGTCAACAACGCGGGGATCGCTCACGAGGATGCCGCGCTCGACGTGACCGACGAGATGTGGAACCGCATCCTCAGCGTCGACCTGACCGGTACCTTCGTGGCCTGCCGCGAGTTCGGCCGGCACTTCGTGCGCCAGCGGTCCGGATCGATCGTGAACATCTCCTCCATCGCGGCCTTCATCGGCTCCAACCCCGAGTACCACGTCGCCTACGACGTCGCGAAGGCGGGAGTGGCCCAGATGGCACGGTCGCTCGCGGTCGAGTGGGCGCAGTACGGAGTACGGGTGAACGCCGTCGCGCCGGGCCGCACCCGCACTCCGATCCTCGACACGGTCGGGATGGACGACCCGGAGCGGATGACGCAGTGGATCGAGCAGATCCCGATGCGCCGACTGCTGGAGGCCGATGAGATCGCCTCAGCCGTGGCGTTCATCGCGCTCGACGAGTCCGCGGTCACCGGGCAGACACTTCTCGTCGATGGCGGTCAGATCGCCCAGTGACCATCGGGGGAAGCGGTTGTCGTCAGCTCAAGCCGACGACAACCGCTTCCCCTTTGTCGAGCGTCACCTCAAGGATCTCCTGGCCGTAGCGCAGTCGGGTGCTTCCGGCCGCGGAGGAGTGTATACGCGCGGCGTCGAGGCGCCCGTCGCGCCAGCGAAGATCGACGGTGAAGCCTCCGCGGGCCCGCAGTCCGCAAATGTACCCGTCCCGCCAGCTCGCCGGGAGTGCCGGCAGCAGTTCGATCTGGTCGCCATCGGACTGCAGCAGCATCTCAGCGATCCCGGCGGTCCCTCCCGCGTTGCCGTCGAAGGAGTAGATGTTCTGCGCCGCCCCGGCCACCCCGCCGGCGGAGTAGGACATCAAGTTGGCCTCGCTCGCGTCGGTGATCAGGTTCGTGAGGTGCGCAAGGGCCTGGTCGCCCTTGAGCAGGCGGGCGAAATAGACGGTGAAGTTAGCCTCGACCCACTCCGTCTGCTCCCAGCCTGGGGCCTGCTGCCTGCGCTCGATCGTGACCTCCGCGGCACGTGCCAGGGCCGGCGTGTCCCGCGGCGTGACCTGCCGTTCCGGGAAGAGAGCGCTCAGATGCGAGGTGTGGCGGTGGCTGGGATCGGCCTCCTCGAAGTCGTGCAGCCACTCCTGCAGCTGTCCGTGCCGCCCGATCTGGAACGGCGGCAGCAAGCGGCGCGCCGAAGCGATCCGGGCCCTGAGCTCGACATCGACATCGAGTAGCTCAGCGCTCTCGGCGCAGATACGCAGCACGGCCTCTACGAAGACCCGGTCGGCGGTGGATCCCATGGAGATCGAGCACCGGCTGCCGTCAGGCGCCAGATACCAGTTCTCCGGGGATTCCGACGGGCCGGCGACAAGCCAGCCGTGTTCCGGCTCCGCCACCAGATAGGCCAGGAAGAACTCGGCGGCCTCCCGGAAGACCGGGTACACCCGCTCACGCAGGAAGGCCTCGTCGCCTCCGTACTGGTAGTGCTCCCACAGTTGGAGGGCGATCCAGGCCCCTCCCGTCACGTTCAAGCCCCACCCGATGCCCGAACCGGGGGCGGTGTAGCCCCAGGCATTGGTGACGGTGTGCGCGACCCACCCGGGAGCGCCGTATATCCGTGTGGCGGTCGTACGCCCTTGTGCGGCTGTGGTCTCGATGAGGCGGAACAGCGGCTCCTGGCATTCGGCGAGGTTCGTCGGCTCTGCCGCCCAGTAGTTCTGCTGCGTGTTCATGTCGAGGTGGAAGTCGTTCGTCCAGGACGCGCTGCTGGCCAGACCGTCGTTCCAGAGTCCCTGGAGGGCCAGCGGGAGAGGTGAGTTACGGCGGGAACCCGCTACGGTCAGGTAGCGGCCGAACTGGAAGTACAGCGCGATGAGTCCGTCATCGGCTTCCCCAGAGGCGAACCGGGCACGGCGTTCCTCGGTCGGCAGAGCCGCCGCGTCGCCCGGTAGACTCCCCAGATCGATGGAGACCCGCCGCATCATGCCCTGGTGATCCGCGATGTGCGCGGCGCGGACCGCCGCGTATCCAGCGTCCAGGGCCGCTGACAGGAGTGCGTTCGCCCGGGACGCCGGATCGTCGCCCGCCCAACTCGTACCGACGGCGACGTAGACCACTGCCGCGTCCGCGCCCTCCAGGTGCAGCGTGTCGTCGACACAGCGGACGGATCCACCCTCGGCTTCGAGGCGTGTATGGATCTCCAGGGCGACACCCTGCTGTCCGTTGCTGTGCAGGTTCTCATAGGCATGGCCGCGAAGGACGACGCCGGTGTCAGTGGCCACGATGCGTCCGGGAATCACCCCGTCCTGGATCGCGAGGGAGAATCCGATCGAGCCTGGCCGGTCGGCGGTGAGACGGACCGCGATGAGGCCGTGCGGATTCGAGGCGAGCACGGCGCGCGTGATACGTGCGCCGTCCTGTTCGTAGGTGATGGATGCGACGCCCGTGTCCAGATCCAGGGTCCGGCGGTAGTCCCGGACCGGAGTCTCGGAGAGGAAATCCAGCTGCACCTCGGGCAGGGGCAGGTTGGTGCCGAACGACTCCGGTCTGCCCAGGAGGTGCTCGGTGGCGAGCTGCTGTGCCTCGGCATGGCGGCCTGCGAAGAGAAGTTCGCGGATGTACGCGAGGTGCTGCTGTGCGGTGGGGCACACATCGGCCGTCGACGGCTCGCCGGACCACGCCGTCGACTCCGACAGCTGGATTCTCTCCCGGTCGGTACCGCCGTAGACCATTCCGCCGAGGCGGCCGTTGCCGATGGGGAGCGCCTCGAACCAGCGGGTGGCCGGGCGGGCGTACCAGAGAGCGCCGGACGGAATGTCGGTGCCGCGGGATATCCACTCGGAAGCCAGGTTCAGCATGTCATGCACTTTCCAGGAGGTGATGGAACCGGACGGTTGACGGTGTTCGTGGTTCGCCGGACCAGACGAGATGTGTGCGGGAGGGCGGACGTAATCCGGAAGCGTCACTTGGTGGGGGCGAAGAGGTGCTGGGCGGCGACCGCGGCCCCGCCGCGGGCCCATTCCTCGAAGGGCAGCGGTCTGACCACAAGGTCGCAGTCGGCGGCCGCACCGAACGCCTGGGCGCCGAAGGTCTGCCGGATCTGGTCCTCGTAGAGGGCGTAGGAGGCCACGCCCTCGCCGGAGATGACGATGCGTTCGGGGCCGATGAGGTTGGCGACGGAGGCCAGGGCGAGTCCCATGGCGTGTCCGGCCCGGGAGAAGACGGCGCGTACGGCGGGGTCGCCGGCGTGCGCGAGTCCGACTGCTTCGTCCATGGTCAGGGTGGGGTTGCCGCCGGCCTGGCGGGCTTGTTCGGTGATGGCGTGGGTGGAAGCGACGGCTTCGACGCAACCGGTGTTGCCGCAGGTGCATACGCGGTTGCTACCGCCGACCGGCAGATGTCCGATCTCTCCAGACACCCCGTGCGCACCCGCGACCACCCGGCCGCCGATGGACAGCCCGCAGCCGATGCCGGCTCCCACGGTGACCAGCGCGAAGGACGACAAGCCGGCCCCGGCGCCGAACCACTGCTCGGCGACGGTCAGCGCCCGTACGTCGTTCTCAATCACCGTCGGGATGCCGGTGGCGGTCTCGACGAGCTGGGCGAGCGGCACCCGGCGCCAGTTAAGGAACGGCGAGTACTGCACGGTGCCGTTCTGGCCGTCCACGTCCCCGGAGATGGTGACGCCGACACTGTGTACCACGCCCTCCTCCAGCGCGCCCACCTCGCTCCGCAGCCGCTCGATCAGCCGGGCGATGGCGAGTACGACAGTGCCCACGTCACGCGAGGCGAAGGCGGCCCGGGCGGTGGCGAGCGGCTGCGCGGCGAGGTCGGTGACGACGCCGATCAGCTCGTCCGCCGTGATCTTCACACCGAAGAAGCGGGCGCGCTGCGCGCGTACCGAGATCAGTGTGGCGGGGCGGCCGTGTGCCCGCTCCACGGCGGGCCGACCCAGCTCGGCGATCCAGCCGTCGGCCAGCAGGGGGGTGGCCACCTTGGTGACCGCGCCGGGTGACAGCCCGGTACGGCGGCCGACCTCGGCCCGGGTCAGGGGGCCGTGGGCGAGCAGGGTCTGGAAGACCAGGGCGGCCGCGGGCGGCTGGTCGGCGAGCATCATTCGGCGACCATACATTTCCACCAGAAAATAAGAAAGCCGTTCCATCACGCCTGGATAGTGGCTTCTTCACCCGCTATCTGGCCAGTCCGAGTCATTCCTTTGACGAATATTCATCATTCGCGTTGCGCAATATGTTGACGCTGGAAGGAAAGCCTGACTACATTCGCCGCACCTCGCTTCAGGTGGATGAGACGGTCCTCCGATGCAGGTAGCGGCCGGTTTTTTGCCCAGCCGACCGCGTTGTTGTCACCCTCCGGTGGTGCTCCGGGACGACCACCGCTGAGAGGGGTACGGGGGGCAGGCCCGAACTGCCCCAGCCAACCAATTCGTCATGCGGCTGACCGTGCATGGGCACTACAGGGACTCGTCAGGGGCCCGCTGTGCCATTTCGCGCCGAGATGGAGTAACCCATGGTTCGTCCAGCAAGACCCGCATATTCGTCACACCACAGACCGCGATCCAAAAGCATCAGGCTACGTACCCTGCCCGTCATCGCCGCCACCGCTCTCGCGGCGTGGTTCGCAGTGCCGACCGCCGCGTCCGCGGCGTCGTTCACGGCGCCGACCGCCGCGTCCGCGGCCGCAACCTCTCACGT
>JAOPYH010000317.1 GCA_025964715.1 Streptosporangiaceae bacterium
CGTCATTGGGGTGGAGGGCCCAGTTGTGGTCGTAGCCCAGGATCTTCGTCCGCAGGCCTGCCTGGTGGAAGGCGGAGCCGACCGCGACGGCAAGTCGGGCCTCTTCGGGATCTCGCAGGTCGGTCCCCGGGTAGCCGCTCGGGTTGCGATTGTGCGGTTCGTTCTGCAGGGTCACCGCGTCGATGGGAACACCCGCCTGGCGGTATGCCTTCACGAACCTGACGAAGTACTGCGCATAAGTGCTGTAGATGCGTGGATCATCGATGAGCCGCCCGCCGACCAGCGATCCGTTGGTCTTCATCCACGCGGGAGGGCTCCACGGCGTAGCCAAGATCTTCAGCCGCGGGTTGATCGCCAGTGCCTGGCGCAACAGTGGCAGGATTTCGGCGCGGTCGTGCGCGACGGAGAAATGGGCGAGGCGGTAGTCGGTGTGGCCTGCCGCGACGTCGTCATAGGTGTAATGCGGGCCCGCGACGAAGTCCGAGGCGCCCATCGGCTGCCGCAGGTAGCTCAGCCCCAGCCCGTGCCGTGGATCGAAGAGCTCCCTCATGATGGCGTCGCGGTGCGAGGAGCGCACGATCAGGTGTGCTGATGAGTCGGTGAGCGAGGCACCGAAGCCCTCGGCCGTCTGGTAGGTCTTCGCCGGGTCGACCGTGACGGTCGGGAGGGTTCCGTCGGGGGCGCCGATCATGTCGTCGCGCTGGGCCAGCAGATTCTTCTGGTCGCCGGTCGTCAGCCACGCGTGTACCGCACCTTGCCCTCGCCGTGTCGCCGTGGGTTCGGCAGGCGCCACCACCGAGGCCGGCGAGATCCCCGACGACATCGCCGTGCCGGACGAGGCTCCGATGAGCGCGGCGATCACGGCCGCTGTGGTCACGACGGTACGTCTGGGTCTCATTCCGGCAGGCCTTTCGTCCAGAAAGCTCCATATATCGGCAACCATGCTCTATGGCTTGAACGTCGCGCGCCAGGATCTGGGACGACCGAGGTAGGGCGGATATCGTCGAGGCCATGCTCACCGTGGCCCAGACCGTCGCCGAGGACGGCCGCCATCGCGCTGCGAGCTGGCTGATACGGGATGTGGAGGTCGGCGGGGACAACGTCGACTGCCAGGTCACCGAGGGGATGGTCACCGCGCTCGGACCACGTCTCGAGGCGCCGGTGGGGACCCTGGTGCTGGACGGCCGCGGTGGCGCGTTGCTGCCCGGTCTCGCCGACCATCACCTCCACCTGCGTGCCGCCGCGGCCGCCCGTCATTCCTATGATCTACGCGGTGGCACCGACCTCAGCGCTCTCAGCGAGCTGACCGGCGCCGGCTGGCTGCGGGTCATCGGGGCGGGTGCGCCGCTCAGCCGCGCCGACGTCGACCGGGCCTGCTCGTCCCGGCCGGTCCGGGTACAGCACCGCAGCGGTGCCGTATGGACGCTCAACTCGGCCGGGGTGGACCTGCTCAGGGCGGGGCTGACCGGCGAGGAGGCGCGTACGGGGCAACTGTGGCGTTCCGATGGCCGGCTTCGCCGGTTGCTGGGGGGTACCGTGCAATCCGGGCTGGGCGAGCTCGGGAAGGAGCTCGCGGCTCGTGGCGTGACCCACGTCACCGATGCCACCCCGGACCTGGACGACGCCGCCGTGGCCGGGCTTCGGCATGCGATCCCCCAGAACGTCCTCGCACTCGGTTCCCTCGGCGGTCCCGGACCGCGGAAGCTCGTCGTCGCCGACCACGACCTTGCCGCATCGGACACGCTCAACGCACGGATCGCCGCCGCACACGAAGCCGGCCGGCCGGTCGCCGTGCACTGCGTCACGCAGGTCGCGCTGGCGTTGACGATCGCCGCGCTGGATACGGTCGGCGCGCTGCCCGGCGACCGCATCGAGCACGCGGCCGTCTGCGATGATGCGGCGGCCGACCGCCTCGCCGAGCATGGGGTCACGATCGTCACGCAGTCCACGCTCTTCGCTCGTCACGGTCGCCGATATCTCGCCGACACCGACCCGGCCGACCGTGACCACCTGTGGCGCCATGCCGGTCTGCTGGCCCGTGGCCTAGCGGTAGCGCTGAGCAGCGACGGTCCCTACGGGGACCTCGATCCCTGGCACACCGTCGCCGCCGCGGTGACCCGACGGACCCACGACGGCATCCCGTTCCTGCCGGATGAGGCGGTGACACCCAGGGTCGCCCTCGGCTCCCTGCTCGCCTCGCCCTCGGATCCAGCGGGCGCCCAGCGGGCGGTGCGGACAGGCGCCGTCGCTGACCTCTGTCTGCTCGCCGATCCCCTGGGCCGGGCTCTCGCCCAAGCCGTCACCGCGCCCGACACGGTAGGGGTACGGGCGACCTTCGTCGCCGGGCGGCCCGTACACCTCGATGACACTGCCATCGGACGACCGGCGTCGTAAGCCGCCGTCGCCGGAGTGTGGGCCGCGACC
Organism: Streptosporangiaceae bacterium; assembly: GCA_025964715.1. Taxonomy (GTDB): domain Bacteria; phylum Actinomycetota; class Actinomycetes; order Streptosporangiales; family Streptosporangiaceae; genus Actinomadura_C. The sequence goes on from JAOPYH010000317.1 coordinate 2,425, forward strand.
CGTCCAGAAACCCATCAGGCCGGCCGTGTGGCGGCCCGCGCTTCGCAGGATCAGTCGATGTTCCCTGCCACCACGGCGCCGCCCGACGGGGTCCAGGTGATCGTGCCGTGCTGGAACGTACTCGCGCGCATGTTCGGGGAGCCCCGCTCATCACTGATCGGGTAGCCGAGGCGGCTGTCCTGCCAGCCCATCCGCGCCCATAGATCCCTGATCGCACCGTGGACTTCGTGCGCACCGATGTCCTGCCTCCAATAGATGGAGCCGCCCTCGAAGTGGTTGAACCGCCCTACCCCGGGTCCGCACGGGGACTCATCGGTCACCGGATACCCCAGGACGCCGCGATGTCCACCGATCTGGGCCCACTTCACGCGGATATCCCCGTGCACCTCGTGCGCGCCGTGTTGTGGGGTCCAGTAGATGGAGCCGTTCTCGAAGTCGCGAGTGCGCCCGCGTCCGTCCGGCAGCGCCATCTCATCGCTGCCCGCACCTGTGTCGACCGGCGCACCCAGCCAGGGGTTCTCGCGCCACTTGTCGTCTATCGCTGTCATGCCATCTTCCGCAGCGCGCTATTGCCGGCTACCTGAACGTCACTACATGCTTGTCGCTCTGACCGCCGGGAAATTCGAACATGCCGACGGTCCGCGAACTCGTATCCGCTGTGTGTTCGCACCAGCGGAACGCGCGGGCCGGCACGAGCTCTGGGAAGTTTCCACCCCAGACCCTGCCGTCGGCGGCGTGCGCAAAGCCGTACCACCAGAAACCGACGTCATTGAGGTCGCCGGCATAAGCAATCTTGGACTCACCGGGTTGGAGCTGCCACCAACCTTCTTTCTCCCAGTCACCACCGTCCGGACAGTTCGGGTGGTACCACTCGATCATCGCCCACACGATGGAGTTATATCCGTTCGTTAAGCGCAGCATGGGATGCCCCTAATGGGATTTCGGCTCGCGGCGGGTGGTCGGCCCTGCGTATCCGCTGTCGGGTTCGAGGTCCGCCGCTGCGGCCTGGCCTGATGGATGTTCGCTGGCCCCGGGCCTTTGCGTTAGAGGTGCCGGACTCAGTTCGGCCCGCGCGGCCCGTTCCAGCAAAGCGTCATCGGTTTCGGTCGTGGGATCCGGCTCGGGATTCGTACTCATTCGACGCACCTCAAGGTGCCATTGATCGGCGTGGCTAAATACAGCATCGCCGCCACGCCGGAGCGAGTCAACAGCGGCTTCGCGATTCCGCTTTTCTTTCTACCGCCCGGCTTCGGTGACCATGAAAGAACCTATCGGGGAGCCCAGGTCACCACTCGGTAGGTCACGCCGAACGGGTCATCGCCGTACAGCGTGCGCGCCAGCCATGACGTCCCCTCGCAGGCGCCCGCCATGACCTGCCAGGCAGCGCGCCCGGCGACCAGCAAGTCGTCACAAAGCTCGGTGTCCAGTACGAGCAGAGCCTCGGGGTCGGCGGTGTCGAGGGCGTAGCCGATACGCGCGTCCAGGTCCTGTGCGCGGGAGTCGACGTATCCAGGGGCCTTCTCGCCGCGCCGGGCGCTGCCATCGGCCACTACCAGCAGCGCGGTCCGCGCGGGCCGCGCCGCGATCTGGCGGCCCAGTCGGCAACAGGCGCCGGCAGGCGCTCGGTGATCGATGCCCTGCAGGATCCATGGCAGCGAACACGCCAGCAGGGCCGACCGGCCGACGGCGAGCGGCACCGGCAACGCCCCGCTCCGAGGCCGGCGCCCCGGGGCCGGAGCCAGGCGTCCGGCGGGCGTCGGGTCATCAGGCGGATAGACCGCGGTGGCGGGCGCGGCACCGACCACGACCACCTCATCGGGCCGGTGCTGCACGAGGGCATCGACTGCATCCCGCATGGCAGCCCGTACGTCGTCTACCTCCGCCACCGGCCCACCGGTGAGACCCGGTATCAGGAGCGGAGCCTGCGGAACACAGGCCGCAGCGACGATCATGCGAGCCCGCGCACGGCCCGGGCAGGTTCCCGCAGACCCCGTGTCACCGCGACCATGTCGAGCACCTGCCGGGTAGGGGCGACGTTGTGGGCGCGGTACACGCATGCTCCCTGCCATGCGCAGACCGCGGTCGCCGCCAGGGTGCCGAACATCCGCTGGTCGACGGGAAGTCCCAGCGACTCGCCGACGAAATCCTTGTTCGACAAGGACACGAGCACCGGCCACCCGGTGGCGACCAGTTCATCGAGACGGCGGGTCACCTCCAGAGAATGCCAGGTGTTCTTCCCGAAGTCGTGACCCGGGTCGATCAACACACGGTCGGGATCGACGCCGACGGTGACGGCCCGCTCGGCCAACGCGGTGGTACGGGAGATCACGTCGGCGACCACGTCCTCATACTCGATCCGGTGCGGACGTGTCCGCGGCGGCAGTCCGCCGGCGTGGGTGCAGACCAGGCCCACGCCGAACTCGGCGGCCACCTCCGCCAGCCGGGGATCGACGCCGCCCCACGCGTCGTTGAGCAGGTCGGCGCCCGCTCGGCACGCCTCCCGTCCCACCTCGTGTCGCCATGTGTCGACGCTGATGATCAGACTGGGGTGACGGTCACGGACCTCCGTCACGAACGACGCCGTGCGCTCGATCTCCTCAGCGACATCGACCTCCGTGCCCGGAGCCGCCTTGACACCGCCGATGTCGACGATGTCCGCACCTTCGGCGACGACCTCGTCGACGCGCCGCAGCGCCTCCTCGCGGGCGAAGGTCGCCCCCTTGTCGTAGAAGGAATCGGGCGTACGGTTGACGATCGCCATGACCAGCAGGTCGTCACCGATGGTCCGGTCGCCGAGCCTCAGCATGGGCTCCCCGCCCCGGTTCGCTCCGGCGAACGTCCATAGGAGGGCACCGACATCGCCGGTGGGCGCTCGGCCGTCGGCACCGGCCGGGAGGTCCAGCCCGAGACCGCGTCGAACTGCCGCAACCTCGCACCGCGGGAACCGGCGACGGGCGATGGCCCATCCTTCTCAGCACGTCGGCGGTGGGCGACGCCCAGGAGTTCGGCGGCCATCACCCCCAGATCCCGCACCGACTGATGGCGATGCCCGCGCCGACCGAGATCCACCTGTGCCAGGCCATCCAGGCCATGGCGGTCGAAGGTGTCCAGAAGCGTCGCCAGCTCGACGCCGTATCCGACCGGAATCGGCAATGCCTCCAGCAACGATCGCCGCACGGCCCATTCTCCGGCAAGGGGCTGGACCACCGCCGCCAAGGCGGGCCACCACAGGTTGAGGAGGGGACGTGCCACCAGCTCGGTCACGCGGCCGCCATCGTCTTGCTCGCCGCCGCTTGTGGACAACAGCCGACGATAGAAGCCCTTCGTCAACAGGGTCTCCGGCCGGGTGAGCAGTGGTCCGAGCAAACTGACAACGAACTGCGGGGACAAGACGGTCAGATCGGCGTCGACGAAGACCAGGAGCGCGCCGTCCGTGACGAACAGCGACTTCCAAAGGGCCTCACCCTTGCCGGGGAAGGAGCCGGACTCCGGCGCGACGGCCGCTGTCTCGTACACGGTGGCACCGGCCTCCCGCGCGATACGACCGGTGTCGTCATCGCTGTCGGAATCCATGACCACCACCTCGTCGACCAGGCCGGTCGACTCGACCAGGTCCCCGACGATCCGCTCGACGATTCCACCGACCGTGGCCGCTTCATTGCGCGCCGGCACGACCACCGAGACCCTCTGACCCGACGCCTGCTTGGCCGCCAGGACGCGCTCGACCGGCCAGGCCTCAGAGCTGGACGTCGACTGACGAAACCACGCGTCAGCCGGGTCGCTCATGCGTATTTCCCCCTCGGTCGCAACGGAGGTGAGGCATTCTCACCTCCGCAAAGTAGTCGTACGGCGCACCTTAGTACCACTCGGACACCGCCCAGTCCGGCGATCCGGTGACCATCAGCACTTTATGAGCCTCCCGCTGGTCGAGCGCCGTCCGCCGGCGCCACCTCGTCGATCAAACCCCACTCCAGGGCGGTGAGCGCGTCGACGGCCGCACCGGTCAAGGCGAGATGCAGCGTGCGCCAGCGGCCGATACGCCGCGGGATGCTCACGGTGCCGCCCGCTCCGGGGATCAGTCCCATGCCGACCTCGGGGAGCCGGAATGTGGTCCCAGGGGCGGCGACCAGGGTCCTGGCGAAGGCCGGCAGTTCGATGCCGGCGCCGACGCAGCCGCCGTGCACGCGGACCTCGATCCGGGCTGCGAGTTCGTGGACGATCCGGCCCGCGCCGGCGCGGGTGCGCAGGAGGTGCGCGGTCGCGAGATCGGGTGCCGTGCCGAACTCGTCGAGGTCACCACCGGAGCAGAAGGACGGCCCCGCTCCGGTGAGAACGATCCGCTCGACGGTGTCGTCCAGCAGCGGGAGCCGTAGCGCTTCGACAAGGGCGTCGCGGACCTGGCGGCCGTAGGCGTTGCGCCGCTCCGGCCTGTTCAGTGTGATCAGCAGACGGTCTTGATCGCGATCGATGAGCACAGGGTCGCCGACCAGCGTGGGTTCGGGCCGTGGACCGCGGGCCGTCAGCCAGCGACGGAACTCAGCGCCGCCCAGCAGGGTGGAGTAGGCGAAGGACTCGGCGTCGAGCGCGGCTGGAACCGGCAGCGACTCGGTCATCCTTAGCACGCTGCCGAGGACCACGGACGCCTGCGGATTCCGCCGCGCCGCCGCGTAGAGACTCGCAACGTGCCGGTCCGGGTCGGCCACCTTGACGCATTCGGGTCCCGCGACCGCGGACGGGCCGGCCAGGGTCAGATCCAGCGCGCGCGCCAGCTGAACGGTCTCCGGGGATAGCGGCCCGACCGCGTTCCGTAGGACGCCGACCAACAACCTGTCTCGGGCGTGTATGTGGACGAGTGCGCGCTCCAGGGTCGCCGCGTCGATGCCGTCGGCCAGGTCTACGGCCTGCAGCGGCTCGCTGACCTGGCCGGCGGCATCGAGCGGTGTCGGGAGCACGGAACCGTCCGCCAGCTCGGCCACCGATATGCGCGGGGGGTCGACCAACGATGCTCCTGAACAGGCGGTCCGGTCCGGGGTGATCACAATGATCTGCCCCCCGTCGCGCGATAATGGGCCAATGCGCAGACTAATGCCCGATCCGGGTGACCTGCTGAATGATGCCGACCTGACGGCGCAGTACGCCCTGCCGGCGCCGGATGGCCGACCCCATGTCCGGCTGAATTTCGTCTGCAGCGTGGATGGCGCTATCACCGTCGGGGCCGTCTCCAAGGGATTGCAGACCCCCGGGGACCACCGCGTCTACGAGGAGCTGCGCACTCTGGCCGACGTCATCCTCGTCGGCGCCGGTACGGTGCAGATCGAAGGTTACGGGCCGGCCCGTGTCGATCCCGAGCGCAGGGCCCGGCGCCAGATGCTCGGCCTCGCCGAAGTGCCGACCGTCGCGGTGGTCAGCGCCTCGTTGGACCTCGATCCGGGCGCCGCACTGTTCACCGCCGCGGCGGCTCGGACCGTGGTGATCACCCACGCGGGCGCGCCGGCCGACCGCCGGACGGCGCTGGCCGAGGTGGCCGACGTGATCATTGCCGGCGAAGCAATGGTGGATCTGCCGCTGGCGCTCGCGGAGCTCGCCCGGCGGGGCTTGACCCGGATCTTGTGCGAGGGCGGACCACACCTGTTCGGGTCATTGCTCTCGGCCGGTTGTGTGGACGAACTGTGCGTCACGGTCTCGCCGCTGATCGTTGGTCCGGGCCCCGGCCGGATGGTCGCGGGACTGCCCGCCGGCATCCCGGTCGGGATGCGGCTGGACCACCTGCTCGAGGAAGACGGCGCGCTGTTCTGCCGGTACGTCACTAACTAGCGTCAGCTCGGCCGACGACGCCACGCCTTTCACCAGCGGAAACTCGTACACCACGTCCATGGACGCAACCATCCTTCCCTCCGCGGCTTGACTACTCCATCACGGAGAAATGCGCGGAGAGGGTAGCCGTTGCCAAGCCTTGAGTCCCGCTACGCGCAGCCCGTGGGATGTTGGCCGCCTAGGTGTATCGCCCGACGAACGTGGCCTGGTGACTCATGGCATCGAGAATGCTTGCGGCTGGCGCGCGATCCTCTCCGGATGAAATACCGCTGAGCGAGACCCTGTAGAGCGCTGTCGTGCGACATCCATGCCGGCAGCAGCGTCGCTTCGGCGACTGCTGAGAACAATGCTGTCCGTACTGGCTCGGGGTACCGGCCACGTAACGTCCGGTCGCCGTCCGTCGCCAGGTATTGGATGGGCGACTGGCAAGCGTGGCCGCCGCCAAAGCGGGGTATCGAGCTGGGCGAACATGTCCACCCTTGCTCGGAACCGGTCGGCATCAGACAGCCCGATCTTTGGACCGGATGCGGTCCGGCCGATGTGCGGAACGTCAATTCGGGTCTAGCGCCAAACTCCGAACGACTTGTCCATCCAGCCTTTTATCCGCGCGGGGCGTCCCCTACCTGTCAGCGCCTGAGGGCTGATCCAGGTGGTGGGTGAGTTCGGTGCAGGCCCGGTCCAAGTGGGCGACGCCCGCGGCCGCCGCCCCTTCCCCGTCGCCGGCGGCGACGCGTTCGAGGATCAGTTCGTGCTCGGCCACGATCTCCTCCGGGCGTAGCAGCCGATGCGCCTGCACCTGCGCCATGCACAGGCGCATCTCTCCCATGACCGCGAGGTGCAGGCGGCTCAGCCGGGGGCTGGCGAGGGCGTCCACGAGTTCGCGGTGAAACCGGATGTCCGGCTCCACCAGCGCCGGCAGCGAGCCCGAATCGGTCACCGACGCCAGCTCTCCAACCGCGTCCCGTGCGGCGTCCGGGACGGCTCGGGTCGCAGCCAGCCGACGTAGCGTCTCCGCCTCCAGGCAACCGCGCGCGAAGTACATGTCACGGATCTCGGCGATACCGAGCACGGGCACCCGCGCGCTCTTGTGCGCGCCGCGGTGCAGGAGCCCGGCCGCCACGAGCCGTTCGATCGCCGTCCGCGCCGTCGGCCTGGCCACGTCGTAGTCCCGGGCCACCTCCATCTCCGTCAGCGGAGCACCGGCCTGGATATCGCTGGTAAGAATCCGCTCGCGCAGCGAGTCCACGAGCGCATCGACCAACGAGTGCACCGTCAGCGACCGCACCATGACCGCGCCCCTTTTTTCGATCAATGTCGCACGCATCGTCTCATCGCCGTGCCGTTATGGCGTTTTCGCAGCCAAGCTTGACAGACGTGCCAGCTTGTCAGACAAAATACCCACATGTGTCCCCCACCTCCGGCCGAACGGAGCCCCATGCTCCGGGTTACCCGTGGTCCGCTGCGCGGGCCCGTGCTCCTGGCTCCCGATAAGTTCAAGGGCACGCTCGACGCCGCGCAGGTCGCTGCCTGCCTGGCCGAGGGCTTCCGGCGGGCCGCGCCGGGGCTGGACATACGCACCGTGCCGGTCGCCGATGGCGGTGATGGCAGCATCGCGGCCGCGCTGCGGGCGGGATACCACTCTCGGCCGGTGCGGGTCTGCGGCCCGGTCGGCGACCCGGTGGACACCTACATCGCGCTGCGTGGGTCGACCGCCATCATCGAGATCGCCGATGTGTGCGGCCTGCGTCGGCTGTCCGAGGGTCACCGGGCGCCGCTGACCGCGACCAGCCACGGGGTCGGCGAGGCCGTGCTGGCCGCGCTCGACGCCGGCGCGACCACCGTGGTTATCGCCCTCGGCGGTAGCGCCACGACCGATGGCGGCGCCGGGCTACTCACCGCGCTCGGCGCCCGGCTCACCAACGCCGCCGGACGCCCCCTCGGCCCCGGCGGCGGGAGCCTGGCCGACCTGGCCGCGGTGGACCTGTCCGGCCTGGACCGGCGACTGCGCGGCATAGACCTCGTGCTCGCAAGCGACGTGGACAACCCGCTGCTCGGACCGCACGGCGCCGCACGCACGTATGGTCCCCAGAAGGGCGCAGGCCCGGCGGACGTCGAATGTCTGGAAGCCGCCCTGAACCGGCTCGTGACCGTGCTGCCACAAGACGGCCGGCTCCCCGGCGGCCGGCACGTGGCAGCCCGTGAGGTCGCGAGCAGGCCGGGCGCCGGTGCTGCCGGTGGGCTCGGTTTCGCCGCTTTGCTCCTCGGCGCCGTCCTGCGACCCGGCGCGGACTTCTTCCTCGGGCTGCTCGACTTCGACCGGGCCCTGGCCGGCGCCCAGTTGGTGGTGACCGGCGAGGGGGCACTGGACGCGCAGAGCCTGCGCGGCAAGGCACCGATCGCGGTCGCTCGCCGTGCGGCCGCCGCCGGCTCACCGGCCGTGGCCGTAGTCGGCGCCTGCGCACTGCCCGCCGACCGGTGGCGCGCCACGGGCCTGTTGGAGGTGCACGCGCTCGTCGACCTCGACCCCGCGTGCGCGCGAAGCCCGGCGCTCACCGCCCGGCTGCTCGAACATTTCGGCCACCGGCTCGCCACCGCCCCACTACCGACCTATGCCGGCTCCCCGTCGGCATGAACCGCGGTCCCCTATCGGCCGGCCCCGCGACACCCGAACACGCCGACCGCGGCTCCGCCGCACTCCCCAGCCACGTCTGCCTTCGGCGGATGGAACGCTCCATCGCTGTTCACCCGCGACCTGGCCGCCAACCAGGTTGCGGATCGGGCCGGCGAGCAGGTGCCCGGCGGCATCTAGCGGCGGATGTCAGGACCGTTGGGGCGCGGTCGCTTCTCGCGATGGCGATACGGCATCCGCGCCGCTCGCCGTCGCGTCGTCGCTGCGCTTCTCGTCGCTGTAGACCATGAGGGTCGAGCCGACCAGGGCGAGCACGATACCGATGGTCCCGTAGAGCGACGGCAGTGTCTGGTAGACCGCCAGGGACAGCACGATCGTCAGGACCGGGGCGAGCGCGTTGGTGACGGGTGCCACGATCGAGGCCTTGCCCCGGCTGAGCGCCATCACCAGGAACAGCGCACCGGCGGCGTTAAGGACTTGGGTCACCGCGGTCAGCGCAGGGGCCTGCCAGGGGGCACCCGTGGGCAGGCCGCCCATCATCGCCCACGCCACCGGGACCAGCAGCAGCCCGCTGATCGTCATCCAACCGAAGGTGGTGCCGTCGTTGACGCCGACGAGAGCGGCCTTGCGCATGAAGAATGCCTGCGCGCCCCAGGCCGCGCAGATCACGACGGCCAGCAGCAGCCATGGCCCGTGCCCGTTCGAGCCGCCGCCGCCCCCGGGAACACTGAGCAGTACGATCGCAGCCAGCGCAGCGCCCACACCCATGACGGCGAGCCGTTGGATCCGCTCGCGGAGCAGTGCGACGGCCATGAGCACTGTGATCACTGGTGACAGCGAGATCACCGGAAAGATCAGGTACGCGGGACCGTCGGACAGCGCTTGGAACAGGAGCAGTTGGCCGCCCGCGCCCGTGAGCCCCGCGAGCAGTCCGTAGACGGTGGCGACGGGCCGCCGGTCGAACCGGTTGCCGCGCAGCGCGAAGTACGCGGGGATCAGCATGGTTAACGCCCAGATGATGTACACCATCTCGTTGGGGTAGCCGTATCTGTCGGTGGGCAGGCTGGAGAAGGCGCCCCACACGCCCCAGAAGAGGACCAGCAGGGTCGCGTAGATGATCCAGCTTCGCTGCTTGCTAGTGGTCATTCGTCTTCTCCAGCGGTGATGAGCATCGGGGTGGAGCGCAAACGATTGAGCGCGGCCCGGTCAAGGGCGGTGCCGGCGAGTTTCGCCGCATAGAGCGCGGCCCCGCTGACCGGCTCGTACAAGGGGTGGCGCACTTCGTAACCGGCGTAACGACTCTTCATTTCTCGGGTGAAGGCCTCGAGTACCGCGTCGGCCGAGAATGTACCGCCGGAGTACGAGACCGGTACGGGCTCTCCCGGCTCGAAACCGAGCCGATGACGCGTGACATCGACCAGCAATGCGAGCTCGCTCCCGGCCTCGGACAGAATGGCGGCGGCGCACTGGTCGCCCAGCCCGGCCGCCTCGACGACCCGCCGGCTGAGGGCCGCGATATCACCGCGGCTGCCGTGCCACTGGTTGAACACGATATCGATCACGTCGAAGTCCGACGCGAGTGAGAGATGCCGCCGGAAGACCTCGGCGAGCGGACCCTCAGGCATCCGGCCGTCGCTCATCCGTGAGAACGCATTGAGACCGCGGACCGCGATCCAGTACGCGGAGCCCTCGTCGCTGAACAGCTCCCCCCAGCCGCCCGTGCGGACTCCGCGTCCGGACCGCTCGCCGTAGGTCATCGAGCCGGTGCCGCTGCAGGACATTGATGCCGTCCACGGCTCCGAGGGAGCCGGCCCACCCGCAGACCATGTCGTTGTTGCACGCGTAGCGGTCGTGGCCGAGCACGGCCCGCGGCGCGGCGTCCAGGATGGGGATGTCGCCGGCAGCCTCACCGTAGCCGGGCAGGCCGAAGAAAGCATATGCGATGTCCAAGGGCTCGATACCCGCGTCCGCGCAGACCGAGTCGA